>NZ_DATJJF010000155.1:0-3074 GCF_035492435.1 Trinickia sp. | reverse complement strand
TTGCTCGCCTTGACGGCCGCGAGCTCGATGCCGAACACCTCTACGAACTGGCGATCCGCTCGGCCCGCGCGAACGGCTTTATCCACAATGAGGCGCTTGCCTACGAATGTGCAGCGCGTTTCTACGCGGCGCGTGGCTTCGACGAGTTTGCGCGGGCGTATCTGCGCAACGCGCGCTATGCCTACCTTCGTTGGGGCGCCGATGGAAAGGTGCGACAACTCGAAGAAGTCTATCCACACCTCAGGGAGGACGCGCCTGTACCCGGCCCGACGACCACGATTGGGGCGGCGGTAGAACACCTCGACCTCGCGACTGTGATGAAAGTGTCGCAGGCCGTCTCGGGAGAGATCGTTCCTGAAAAACTGATCGAGACACTGATGCGCACCGCCATCGAGCAGGCAGGTGCCGAGCGAGGTCTGTTGATCATTCCGCGCGGGTCCGAGCCGCGGATCGAGGCGCAAGCGACAACGGGCGGCGACACGGTCGTCGTGCAGTTGCGCGATCAGCCCGTGACCGCGGCCGTGCTACCGGAGTCAGTGCTGCATTATGTCCTGCGCACTCGCGAGAGCGTCATTCTCGACGATGCCACTGCCCAGCCCCCGTTTTCTGCCGATCCCTATATCCGCGAGCACCAGGCCCGCTCCATACTCTGCGTGCCCTTGATCACCCAGGCCAAGCTGATCGGCGGGCTCTACCTCGAGAACAATCTCGCCCGCCGGGTCTTCGCGCCCGCCCGCAGTGCAGTGCTGAAGCTGCTCGCTTCGCAGGCCGCCATCGCGCTGGAGGTTGCGCGTTTGTATCGCGATCTCGAACTACGTGAAGCCAAAATCCGACGTTTGGTCGACGCCAACATCATCGGAATATTCATTTGGGACTTCCAGGGGCGGATATTCGAGGCGAACGAAGCCTTTCTTCATATTGTTGGAAAGAGCCGCGACGACCTCGTTTCGGGTCGCGTGCGCTGGACGGCGCTGACCCCTTGGGAATGGAGCAGCGCTGACGAAGGGGCTGTGGCGCAACTTAGGGCGAGCGGAAGCTGCAAAACCTACGAAAAGGAGTACTTCCGCAAGGACGGCACCCGCGTGCCGGTGCTGCTTGGTGCGGCGACTTTCGGCGAGCTCCCGGACCAGGGCGTCGCCTTCGTGCTCGACTTGACCGAGCGCAAGAGGGCGGAAGCCGAAGCCCGCGAGAGCGAGCGACGCTACCGCGAGATGCAGATGGAGGTCGCGCATGCGAACCGCGTCGCCACCATGGGGCAGCTTACGGCCTCGATTGCCCATGAGGTGAACCAGCCCATCGCCGCGGCGATCACCAACGCCCAGGCGGCGCTGCGCTGGCTAGGTGCACGGCCGCCGGACCTCGAGGAGGTCCGGCAAGCGCTCGACCATATCGTCAAGGACGCCAATCGCGCCGGCGACGTCATCAGCCGCATTCGCGAGCTCATCAAAAAAGCGCCTGCACGCAAGGACTGGCTCGATATCAACGAGGCGATTCGCGAGGTGATCGAGTTCACCCATGGCGAAGCGCTCAAGAACGGCGCCTCGGTTCAGACGGCGCTCGGGGAAGGCTTGCCGCTCATTCAAGGCGATCGCGTGCAAGTGCAGCAAGTCGTCCTAAATCTCATCGTCAATGCTGTCCAGGCAATGCGCGAAATCGTGGAAGGGCGGCGAGAGTTGCGGATTAGCACTGCTCGAGGCGAACCGAATGGCGTGCAGGTCGCGGTGGAAGATTCCGGGCCGGGCTTCGCCCCGGCGAGTCCCGAGCATCTCTTCGCCCCGTTTTACACGACGAAGCCGGGCGGGTTGGGGATGGGGCTGTCGATCTGCCGTTCAATCATCGAAGCTCATGGGGGCCGGTTGTGGGTGACCGCCAACCGGCCGCAGGGTGCCGTTCTTCATTTCACGTTGCCCACTGACCCAGGCAGCGGATCGTGATCTTGGGGCTGTGCCGTGCATCGATGCGCATCTTGGCGCTATCCGTCGGGCAGGATCAGCCCATGGCCCTGTATGATTTGCCGGTCCGCACCGGACACCCGGCAGTCTCACTGGCTTGCGAGTTGATGGCCTCAACAGGCCAATGAATCGTGAAAGCCGGCCTGCCGATGTTTGAAATGCCACTGCATTCCGGTTTCAATAGATAGAAAACGGAGCCACTCATGTTCAATGCGATCCTCGTCGACAAGCGCGACGACACCTACCAGGCCCAACTCGCGACGCTCGATGATGCTCGCCTGCCGCCCGGCGACGTACTCATCAACGTCGAATACAGCACGTTGAACTACAAAGACGCGCTGGCCATTACCGGCAAAGCGCCGATCGTTCGAAGCTTTCCGATGATTCCCGGCATCGATTTGGCGGGTACCGTCGAAACGAGCACGCATCCCGACTTTGCTACGGGAGACAAGGTCGTGCTGAACGGCTGGGGCGTCGGCGAACAGCACTTTGGGGGGCTCGCGCAAAAAGCGCGGGTCCAAGGCGATTGGCTGACTCACTTGCCGCAAGGACTGACGACGCAACAGGCGATGGCGATCGGCACCGCGGGATATACCGCGATGCTGTGCATCATGGCGCTCGAGCGTCACGGGTTGACGCCCGCGCAAGGCGATGTGCTCGTCACAGGGGCAAGCGGTGGGGTCGGTGGCATCGCAATCGCACTCCTCGCGAAGCTTGGGTATCGCGTTGTCGCATCGACGGGCCGTATGGAGGAGTCCGACTATCTGCATGGGCTCGGCGCCGCCGAGATTATCGATCGCCGTACGCTGTCCGAGCCCGGCCGCCCCTTGCAAAAGGAGCGCTGGGCGGCGGCCGTCGATTCCGTTGGCAGCCACACGCTCGCCAATGCATGTGCGGGCACTCGGGAGAATGGCGCCGTTGCCGCCTGCGGTCTCGCACAAGGGCTCGATTTTCCGGCAACTGTCGCACCGTTCATTTTGCGAGGCGTGAGCCTCCTTGGCATCAACAGTGTGACGCGCCCGGCCACGCAGCGTAGGGAAGCATGGAGACGGCTCGCAAACGAGATCGACTCAGCATTGCTGAAAACGATGGCAACGACGATCAACCTGACAGAGGCTATTT
>NZ_DATJJF010000154.1:0-5419 GCF_035492435.1 Trinickia sp. | reverse complement strand
CGTTCATCGCCCCGCGGCAGCTGGTGATCAATTGCAATACGTCCGAGCACCCGCGTTCCTGATCGAGCGCGCGCTCAATCGCCTCCAACTGGCCTTTGATGCGGTGAACCCGGTTGAGTAGCTTCTGTTTCTCACGAATCGTATGGCTCACGTTTCCGATCTCCAAATACGGTAGGGGAGTATACGCCGGCCTTTACCCATGCCGGAAATGGGGGCTTCCCTTGCGCCACAGCTCCATGGATCGTTGTCAAAATTGAGATTGATTGTTGCGGACTATCGATTGCGTGAATCGATAGTAAGGGAATACACTTATTTCAACGACGCAGCCATCCCACCTGAGGCATTCGCTACGTCGCACTGTCAATTCAATTTCAGCGTCTGCCGGAGCGGACGCACGATTTGGAGGTTTTGTGATGAAAACGTTTGTTCCCGCTCTCGTTATTGCTTCTGCTTTGGTGGCCCCGACTTTTGCGATGGCCCAAACCAACGGGCCGGTTACCCGTGCGCAAGTGCAGTCCGAACTGGTCGCACTGCAAAGCGTCGGCTATAACCCTGTCGCCGCCCACACCCAGTACCCGAAAGACATCCAGGCTGCCGAAGCACGTCTCGCTGCGAAAAAGGCTGCATCGGGCTACGGTGGCGTAGTTGGCGGCACGGCTGAATCCGGTGTTCCGGCGATGGGCACTCGCATCGCCAATGACGGCCTGCCGCCGCTGTACTTCGGCGGTTGAAGTCCTCAACCGGCCCGAGCATCGCTGAGGCCCAAAAGGTCGCCAAGGAGCTTCGCCCTGTAGCGCACACGATCTGCGTGCGACGCATCGAACCAATGGTTCGCCGCCGCGGTATCCCCGCTGGTGTCGAGCCATTTTCAATTCGTCCTTCGGACGCGTTTCGACTATAACTTCACACACCCCCTGGCATCATCAGGTGGCGTTGTTCGTCCCCTTTCGTTCAGAACACTCAGTCCATTTCGCATTTCGTCACTACAGATGTCGATTTCCGGCATCGCGAAAACGCCGTTTCGCTGGAGCCGCCGCCGATGGCAAGCCACCGTCGATTGGCCTCACCATTGGTTGTGCGGACGTTTGATCAACCTCGTTTAACCTTGTTTGGGAGAGGCTCAAATGCGAGTCATGGTGATAGTGAAGGCTACGCGCGAGTCGGAGGCTGGCCAGTTGCCCAGCACCGAACTGCTTGCAACGATGGGCAACTTCAATGAAGCGCTCGTGAAGGCGGGTGTGATGCTAGCGGGAGAAGGCTTGCGCCCAAGTGCGAACGGCAAGCGTGTGCGTTTTTGCGCTAGCGAGAGGACGGTGATCGATGGGCCGTTCGCGCAAACCAATGAGCTGGTAGCCGGTTTTTGGCTTTGGCAAGTCCAGTCGATGGACGAGGCCGTGGAATGGGTCAAGCGCTGCCCGAACTTCATGGAAGGCGAGTCCGAAATCGAAATTCGCCCGCTCATGGAGTTCGAAGACTTTGGAGCGGAGTTGACGCCGGAGCTGCGCGAAAAAGAAGAACATTTACGCGCAGAAGCCTCGAACCTCACGAGCAAGCCACGCTGAGTTGTTCGGATGTCGAATAATAAGGACACCGAAATGATTCGCGACAAATGTCTGGAGACATTGCTGGAGCAGGATTGAAGTCCGGAGCATGAGCTTGGCTCTCAAATGGCAATCTGCATCGGCATGCAAGTCGCCCGCAGCATACCCGCTGTGGGCGACAGCGCCTGATCACACGTGAGCCGTAGGCAGTTCTATCAACGTCTGAAACCCGCCCCAGAACATGCGCTTGCCGTCAAACGGCATCTTCTGCCGCTCCATCATCTCCTTCATTCGCGGATCTTCCATTACTCTGGCGTTAACGCTGTCACGGTGCTCCCGAGAGTCGTAAACAATCCATGAAAGCACCACCGTCTCATCGTCCTTGAGTTCCACGCTTTGCGGAAACGAAGTCACCTTGCCTGGCTTCACGTCGTCGCCGACGCACTCCCAATACTCGAGCGCGCCGTACTCCAGCCAGATGTTGCCCGCTTGCTCTGCCATGCGTCGATAAGCCTCGAGATCAGCGATAGGCACAGGCACGACAAATCCATCTACGTAATGCGCCATTTTGCGTCTCCTTCATATTCAAAAAGGTGCCGGCTTCAAGGACAGCACTGGAAAATGGGTCGATCGCTTCCGATGAAAAACGCATCGCGCCTGAGGGCTTGATCCCGCGCCGTGGGCACTACCTCTCTTGTTCCATGCCCTCTGAGCGCTCTCATGGCCCCTTCCGCATATCTTCCGTTGCGCGAAGCGCGTTCTGCCGTCGGGCAGCACGAGACGATCAGTGTGTCAGTGCGAGCCCGAGCGGTTCCAACAACGCGAGCAATGCCTGTTCCGCGATGAAGGACGACAAACGGCATGGGACAAACGAAGCGCGCGAGGCTTGGCGTGTTTGGCGGGAGTGCGGTGAAGGCAGACAAGCGCTGCGCTCTGCCTCGAGCGCGACAACGAGGCCGGAAATATGGTGGAAATAGTGCACGTCATCGTGCAGCTCGCTGCGGAAATGGGCGAGCCGCGAATCATTCGCACCGGTAATGATCGGCCGAACTTACGCTATTGGATCGTGCAGAAAAACGATCGGCACATCCCTCAGCTTTTTATGGCCGGTGGCGTGCCGTGAAGAGGTGCCCGCGCGGATTCAAGCTCGCACAGCGGCGCGATGCGCTGTGCGAGCTTGGGCGACTACATGAGTTGCGCGCGGGACGTGCGGTTGTTGCTACTTATTGCTGCTTCGGCTGGAAGCCGGGCTCGCCCATCTGCCAGAGCGCGAACGACCATTCGTCAGCCAGCCGGGCCGCGTACTGCGAGCGGCTCGAACCCATGCCATGACCGGCATCGTAATCGACGCGCAAGAGAACAGGGTTGGCGCTGCTCGTTGCCGCCTGCACGCGCGCCGTCATCTTCAGCATGTGCCATGGCGCCACGCGCGGATCGTTTGCACCCGTCGTGAACATCACGGCCGGGTAGGGCGTGCCGTCGTGGATGTGATCATAAGCGCTCATCGCAAAGAGGCCATGAAAACCGGGTTCCGTCGATGCCGAACCGAATTCGGGCACGTTGGGCGGACCATTGGGCTCGGTCTCCATGCGCAGCGTATCCGATTCGCCCACGTCATCGAGCACGACGCGGAACAACTCAGGATTGACCGTCAAGGCACCGCCCATCACGATCCCGCCAGCGCTAGCACTGTTTGCGGCCAGGAACTTCGACTGCGTGTAATGCTGGTCGATCATGTATTGCGCGGACGCCTCGAAGTCGAGGATGGTATTCATCTTCGTCAACTTCTGGCCGGCGCGGTGCCATGCATCGCCAAATTCGCCACCGCCACGCATGTGCGAAACGACATAAACACCGCCGCGTTCGATCCATGCATTCCAGGCCGGCCGGTACTGCGGGTCCATTGAAAGGCCGTAGCTGGCGTAGCCGAAGACGATCGTCGGATGCGAACCGTCGAGCTTGATGCCCTTCTTCGCGATGATGGAAACCGGGACGCGAGTGCCGTCATAGCTTGTGGCAAACACATCACGCACTTCGAAATCGCTCGTCTCCGTTTTCGCGGGCGGCACGAGACCGGTATCGGTCGCGGTGCCTGCCTTCGGATCGTAGGCGATTTCGCGCGGCGACTTGACCCAGTTCTGCAACTGGAGCATCGCGCCCGGCTCGTGCGCATCGACACTCAGGTCGCTGATCGTGCCGGCGAACGGCAGATCGATCGTGCGGCTGTCTTTGCCGGCGTAGCTCACGCGTGCCAGTTTGAACGAGGCGCCTGCCCGTTCGGCGACGTAAATCGCGTCGCTGCCGGTGGCGAACGAATCGATCACGTTCGCGCCCTCGGGCACGATTACGCTGGCATTCGTCACATCCGGATGGGCGAGCGGGGTCGCCATGATACGCAGGTGCGACGCGCCTTTTTCGGTCAGGAAGTAAAGCTGATCGCCGTGCATTTGCACATCAACGACGCCGTCTTCGGGGCTTGCGATCTTTTTCCAGGGCGTGCGCGCACCGTCGATCTGATCGAGCCGCGCGACGTAGAACGTATTGGGGGTGTCGTCCATGTTGCGGTTCGCCACGGCAACGGCATAGGCCGAATTCGGCGACACGAGCACATAGGTGCCTTGCCCTTCGGGCACATCGAGGCTTGCTGACACGCCCCGGCCGAACACCGCTTCGTCACCCTCGCCGTCCGCACGTTGGCCGACCGTATGCAGATAGGTCACTGCGTTGTATTCGCTGAGTGCGGGCGGCGTATCAGGTCCTGCCTTCGGATAGCGCAGGTAGAAGAACGACTGGTTGTCCTTGCGCCAGCTGACGACGCCGTTGCTCGTCCGATCGATATGCTCTTCGAGCGTCTGCCCCGTCTTGACATCGAGGACATGCAGCACGCTCTTTTCCGAGCCGCCTTCGGACACACCGTATGCCACGTAGCGGCCATCCCACGACGGGGCATACCAATCGAGCGCAAAGTGGTGCGCGCTGTCCTTCGAGAGCTTGCCCGGATCGACCAGAATATGCTCGGTGCCGTTGACGCCGTCACGATAGGCGAGCATGGGCACGGTCGCGCTCGGGTCAAGCAGGAGATAGAACAGCCGCTCGCCTCGGCGCTGGAAATGATTGCGCTGCAGATCGTTGCTGATCAACTGGCCAATGCGCTGAGCAAGGGCCGTGCGGCCCGGAATGCCGTCAAGCACCTTGTTGGTGTAATTCGCTTGTGCCCGCATAAATTGCTGCACTTCCGGAGACTTCAGGTTCTCCATGTACCGATAATCGTCGACCACCGGTGTGCCGAAGTAGGTGTCGGTCACCGGGCGTACCGGCGCCACGGGCGGGGCATCAGCCGACCACGACGGGCTGCTTGCAACGAGCGTGGGCAGAGCGAGGGTTAATGCAAGGTACTTGGATGTTCTCTTTTTCATAGATGGTCTCAAAGCGCGATGCGCAGCTGAGCTGTAGATGTGTATGGAATTCGTAAATTTGTTGTTGGTTGTTTGGCGGCTGTGCTATGCAGTGACGCTTGAACCATGGCACAAGGAGACGCTCGAATGCTTGGCACAGAACAACAGGAACCACTCAATTAGTTCGAGCATCGCGCGTTGGTGTCTCCGCGGGGTGTCAGCGCCCCTGTCGTCTCTGCGGACGGTGGCGAGCATATCAAGCCAGAAAACGGCGGTCAAAATTTGTTTGACGCTATTAACTTTTTTATGATGCAAATCGCGATTGCCCGGCGGTGGTTCCGATCGTTGGGCAAGCAAATGACCCCTCGTGCGACGGCCGCCGCCGGGCTGCAATCGTTATATCGGCTTGCAGCCCTCCCTGGGTGAAGCGAACCGCGCGTGAAGGGAGCGAGCCTCGTCGGCTAGCGGTGCCCTCCGCCGCCG
>NZ_DATJJF010000153.1:0-28232 GCF_035492435.1 Trinickia sp. | reverse complement strand
CTTCAAATCAGGATGCTCACGCATGTCGCTTCGAGACGACTCAGCGCATGCGCGCGAACCTGCATCGCGACAACGACCTCAGCGGTCGTCGAACACATAGCACATCATCTCGCTTAACAAGACATTGCAGGAACCTTATGTGAGCGGCACCGATCGCGAGATCGCCGACTGCAACGCGACAATCGATCCGTCCGAGCTGACTGCAACCCAAAAAGCAGGAACGAGTCATTCCTCTCGATCGCAAAAGATCGCCGTCATAAACGGCGCCACGTGATGCACGATTGCCTGGCTCTTGGCCGCGGTGACGGCAGATTGAACCTTTTCCGTCGAGCCCCATACCACTGCGCCATAAGCGGAAGTGGACACACGCTTGCCGCTTCCCGCTTGAAACAGCGGGTCGCCCTCCTCATAGCCCACAATCGCAAAGACGGGGTATCCGAACGCGTGCAAACTAACGCCTCGGACCGGGTTGAACGCGTTGATCGAATTGCTTTCAACGCGGAAAGGCTGCGCTTGAAGCAACCCCTGAGCGATGAGCTCGCTGACAAACGTATGGGCTGAAACGTTGCAATGCAGCGAATTGTCGAGTGCAACCGGTGCGCACAGCGCTACCACTGGACATGCGGCACTGGCGGTCAAAGCGGCAGCGGTTACGAGACTTTTCATAAGCAAACGCCAATGCGCCGATGGGTTGCGGCCAGGCACTGACGTTGAATCGGCTCCGTGGCAACGCCATAGCCCACCTCACCCGCCCCTGCCTCTGTCAAGGCAGCGACTTTACCGCTTTTACCGACTTTTCGCTGTCGAGTGTCGGTACGAGACCAAAGCGATTCACTCGAGTGAACGCAAGCAAGCCGACTCAAAAGCGTTTACATTTCCCTGTTCGGCGCTCGCACTCGTCATGAGGCCTCATGCGCGCGCGTCGTTGTTTTGTGTGAATCGCGGCTGTCCCCAGGAGAAAAAACCCGATGAATGCGGCATTGAAGTACGATTTTCGCAGCGATACGGTCACACGCCCGAGCCCCGGTATGCGTCAAGCGATGGCCGAGGCTGAAGTGGGAGACGATGTGCTGGGCGATGACCCAACCGTGAAGCGGCTAGAAGCGCGCCTCGCCGATCTGCTCGGCAAAGAAGCCGCGCTCTTTGTCCCCTCCGGTACCCAGTCGAATCTGATCGCGCTCATGGCGCATTGCGGGCGCGGCGACGAGTACATCGTGGGTCAGCAAGCGCACTGCTATCGTTGGGAAGGCGGCGGCGCAGCCGTGCTCGGCAGCATCCAGCCCCAACCGCTCGAAAACCAGCCGGACGGCACACTCTCGCTCGAGCAAATCGAAAAATCCATCAAGCCCGACGATCCGCATTTTGCCCGCACGCGCCTCTTGGCGCTCGAAAACACGATCGGCGGCACCGTCTTGCCCATGGAGTACGTTGAGGCAGCAACAACGCTCGCGCGCCGACATGGGCTCGGCTGCCATTTGGACGGAGCCCGCGTCTTCAATGCGTCTGTTGCGCTCGGCTTGCCCGTCGGCACGTTGGCCCGCCCGTTCGATACCGTTTCCGTATGTCTTTCGAAGGGGCTCGGTACACCGGTGGGCTCGGTCCTGATCGGTTCGTCCGAGCTGATCGCCAAGGGGCGGCGTCTGCGCAAAATGCTCGGCGGCGGCCTTCGCCAAGTGGGCATTCTGGCGGCCGCCGGCCTTTATGCGCTCGAGCACAACGTCGAGCGGCTCGCCGAGGACCATGCGAACGCAAAAGCGCTCGCGCAAGGCCTCTCACAGATGCCCGGTCTCAAGGTGGTCGCGCCCCCTGACACCAACATCGTGTTCATCGACGTGCCTCCGCAGTATGCGGGCGCTTTCGCGCAGCATTTGGAGCGGCACGGCATCGCTGTGACGTCATCGTATGGCGCCACGCGTCAACGATGGGTGACGCACCTCGATGTCGATCGACACGCTGTCGATGCAGCGCTCGGCGCCGCAGCGGACTTCTTTTCAAATCAGGCTTGATCGACCGGCACAGCGACGCCGAGCCGAGCGCAGTTAGCTCGATTGCCGCGCCGCCGTGGCCACATCGGCTACAGCGGTTGCTGCGTGGCGTCGCGCCATAGCACTACGAGCACGGTCATCAATGCGGGACCGACAAAAAGGCCCAAAAGGCCGAACGTCTGCGCGCCGCCGAGAATACTGAAAAGAACGAGAAGAAAGGGCAAACGCGTCGCGCTGCCAATCAATAGCGGACGCACGAAATGCTCTGCGACAAAAACAACGATGGCGCCCGTGACCAGGACCCCCACTGCGCCAGCGGTCTCTCCCTGTGTGAACAGCCATAGTGCGGTGGCCCCGAAGACGAGCGGCGCGCAAAACGGCAGCATCGCTGCGACTGCGGTCAAGAGACCGATCGCGCCGGCATGCGGCACGTTGGCGAATGCATAGGCGAGGCCGATGATGAAGCCCTCGCCGAGTCCAACGACGACCAGCCCCGTGACGGTGCCACGAACGGCAGCCGCCATCGTCGCCGCCAACTGCGCGCCCGGAAGGCCGAAGAACCGGCCCACCGCCTGAAGCGATTGGTCGGCAAGGCGTGGCCCCGTTTGCAACAGCACGAAGAGCGTGAGCAGCATGAAGCCGAAATGAATCACGCTGCGCACGGCGAGCACGCCGAACTGCCGGCTCATGGTCACGACGGTGGTGCCGTGCAGGCCTTGCACCGCTGGCGACTGCACGAGCGGGCGTGCCAGATTGGCTTGCCACCAGCCGGCAATTTGCGCGCCGAACGGCAGCCGCGTTACGAGCTCGGGCAACGCGATGCCATTGGCCTCCGTGTTTTTGATCCACGCCATCATGTCGTGCGCCTCGTGCATCGCCTGCCCGAAGATGATGAGGAACGGCAACGTGATGAAAAGGCCGACGACCAGCGTCACGACGAAAGCAATGACCGTTGTGCCGTGCCGCCCGTACTGCGGGCGATTGAGCCGCAGCAGAAGGGGCCACAGGGCGATCGTGATGACGCCGGCCCACACCATGGGGGCAATGAATTCGCGCAGTACCCAGAGCGCCAATGCGATCAGCGCCGCATTCAGAACGAGCCAGGCGAGGCGCCGCGCCTTGTCGTTATCACTCGGTCGTGGAGGAAGGGAAGCGTCCGAAGGCATGAAGTGCCGCTAGCGTAATAAGAGAAGGGAAAATGACGCGAGCCGCGCCCGACGTCCATCGGCGGCATTGTTCCATGGATAGGCAACACATGCCAATTTCGTCTGGTCTCACTATAAGGCGTTGAAGTCGAATCGACGGCAATCCGTGTTGGATAAATAGCACCTAACTAGTCAGTCATTCGCTACAAACGCAACAAACCAACAATGGCACTCGCCCCGATCATCGCCTTCGAGGACAAGTCGGCGCATAATCGATGCTTTTCGTCTGTAGCCGCAGCGCCGCCTTTTCATGCCGGTTGCCATCGCCCTCATTTCGCCGCTCATCGTTGCTTGCGCGCTTTTCATGGAAAGTGCCGACGCCAACATCGTGGTCACCGCGCTGCCTTCAATGGCGCGCGACTTCGGCAGCGATCCAGTTACGCTCAACATCGCGATCACGAGCTACGTTGTCAGCCTAGGTGTGTTCATTCCCATTTCCGGCTGGCTTGCCGATCGCTTTGGCGCTCGCACCGTCTTTCGTGCGGCCATTGGCATCTTCATCGTCGGCTCGGTAATGTGCGCCGCGTCGTACTCGATGCTGTTCTTTACGCTTGCCCGGCTGTTGCAGGGCATCGGCGGCGCAATGATGGTGCCCGTCGGGCGCATCATCATCTTCCGCTCCGTGCCGAAGGCGGAGTTCGTTCGCGCGATGAACTACCTGAGCCTGCCTGCGATGTTCGCGCCGGCCGCGGCGCCGCTTTTGGGTGGCTTCCTGACCACTTATTTTCATTGGCGCCTGATCTTCTTCATCAACGTACCGATCGGCATACTCGGCATCTACCTCACTAACCGCTACATCGCCAATACGCACGAGCCGCACCCGGGGCCACTCGACTGGACCGGCTTCATCCTTTCTGCACTCGGTGCGTCGTTCGTGTTGCTCGGGCTTTCGCTACTTGGCAGCAAGGTCGTCACCAACCGCACCGCTTTTGAGATGTGTCTCTCGGGTGCATTGCTACTCGCGCTTTACGTTCTTCACGCGCAACGCGCCGAGCGGCCAGTGCTCGATCTGCGATTCCTTAGGATTCCTACCTATCGCGCGAGCGTACTAGGTGGATCGATGTTTCGCATCGGGCTTGGTGCTGTGCCGTTTCTGTTGCCTCTTGCGCTGCAAGAAGGAATGGGCATGACGGCGTTCCAGTCAGGCATCATTACGTGCGCCTCTGCTGTCGGCAGCATGTTCATGCGCTCGCTCACTTCGTTCTCGCTGCGCACGTTCGGATTTCGCACGGTGCTCATCTATAACGCGGCATTCTCCGGAATTGCAATCGCGTCGTATGGCTTGTTTTTCCCTGGTACGCCGGTCTGGTTCATTTGGGTGGTCGTGCTTTTGGGCGGCTTCTTCCCTGCCCTCCAATTCACGGGCCTCAACTCGATCATCTATGCCGATATTTCGAGCCGCGACATCGGCCGCGCAACGAGCCTCGGCAGCGTCGTTCAGCAGATGTCGCTGGGGCTCGGCGTGACTGTGGGCGGCATTGTGCTGCAGATTGCACGGGCCCTGCATGGCCACGCACACGTTACGTCGTCAGACTTCTGGCCAGCGTTTCTCGTCGTTGGGCTTTTCTCGTTCGGGTCAATTCCCATTACACGCCGTCTAGCACACGACGCGGGTGACGAAATCGCACGAGGCGCTCGGGGTTAGCAGCGTCCGCCCTCAGTGCACGCTAGTCGCTAGGGTTTACCTAGTTTGGTCTTCGCCCGAAGCGTTCTATCACAGAGTCACGCGCGATTCTTCCATCGCAGCTTCGTTATGAAGAATCGCTTTCGACTCAATGACCGAGCGGAGGCTTTCGTGACTGATTTGGCGAGCACTGCGATTGAAGGCTTAAAAAGCGCGACGCGAGGACAGGTATTGCAGCCGCACGATCCCGGCTATGACGAAGCGCGGCGCATCTGGAACGCGATGATCGATCGGAGGCCTGCTCTCATCGTTCGTTGCGCAGGCGTGGCCGACGTTCGACAGGCCGTGAATTTCGCACGCGAAAACAATTTGCTCGTGGCGGTTCGCGGCGGTGGGCACAACATTGCGGGCACGGCGGTTTGCGACGGTGGCCTCGTAATCGATCTTTCTCCGATGAAGTCGGTGCGCGTCGATCCGCATGGATCCCGCGCCTATGCCGAGCCCGGCGTGACGCTCGGCGAATTCGACCATGAAACTCAGGCTTTCGGACTCGGTACGCCGACGGGGATCAACTCGACGACGGGCCTATCCGGCCTTACGCTCGGCGGCGGATTCGGGTGGGTGAGCCGCAAGTACGGCATGACGGTGGACAATCTGCTGTCCGCCGACGTCGTCACCGCCGACGGCCAACTGGTGCATACGGACGCAAACAACCATGCCGATCTGTTTTGGGCGATTCGGGGCGGCGGCGGAAACTTCGGTGTGGTCACGATGTTCGAGTTCGCCCTGCATGCCATAGGACCGGAAGTCTACGGAGGGCTGTTCGTCGTGCCGTTCGAGCAGGCGAGAAGCGCGCTCACCCACTATCGCGCAGCGATGGATGCCGTACCGCGTGAACTAGCGGTATGGTCTGTGCTGCGGCTCGCGCCGCCCTTACCATTCTTGCCACAATCGGTACACGGCAAGCCCGTCGTTGTTTTTGCGATGTGCTATACCGGCCCCATGGAGACAGCGGCGCGCGCTGTCGAGGTCGTGCGCACCTTTGGCGAGCCCTGTGGCGAGCATATCGGCCCGATGCCTTTCGTGGCATGGCAAAAGGCGTTCGATCCGTTGCTCGCGCCTGGATCGCGCAACTATTGGAAGTCGCATAACTTCGACGAATTGCCCGACGGATTGTTCGATGCGGCGATCAACTCAATAGGGAAATTGCCGTCGCCGCAATGCGAGATCTTCTTTGGACAGATCGGCGGGAAAACGTGTGAGGTGCCGATCGACGCAACCGCCTATTGCGGCCGCGACGCCAAATACGTAATGAACGTCCATGCACGCTGGGAGGAGGCAAGCGAAGACGCCAGCTGCATTGAGTGGGCACGCTCGTATTTCGATGCTTGCGCACCGTTCGCGCTCGGCAGCGTTTATGTGAACTTTCTCACCGAGGATGAGAACGCGCGCATCGGCGCCGCCTACGGGCCGAATTACGAACGTCTTGCCCAAGTCAAGGCACGCTACGACCCGCAGAACCTGTTTCGCCGTAACGTCAACATCAAGCCATCCGCGTCATAGATTGCCGAGCATCCGCTTCGCGGCGTTATCGCCGCGAAGCTGCACTGACGTCGGGCGAGAGGTCAATGCGCCGCTCGCCAAACGATCACCCGAAAGGCCGCACGCCAATCAGCCATCCGTGCAAAGCGAACGCGAAGACGGCCCATAGGACAAGACCGCCAACGACGACTTTGACGTCGGCGGCGGGCGTACCGGCGGCGTATCGAACACCAGCGTCATGATCGCGACGACGCCAGACGATCCATCCCGCGACGGCCCAAATCAAAAAGGCACCGAAGAGAACGATGTCGTGCAGGGTTCCGTTTGCGAGCAGATGACCGATTGCCCATAAGGCGATGCCCGCGTACATCGGGTGCCCTACTGCGCGCTTGACGTGATTGCCGGGGACATACGCCGCTGCAATGAGGATGAACGCCACGGCGACGAACAACGCAGCGACATGACGGGCCCCCTCGGGAGGCGCCCAAACGAAAAGGGGGGAGCGCCTCGCCATTCCGTAACCCCAGATGATCAGCACGAGGCCGACCAACGACGCAACGGAGTAAAGGCCTTTCCAGCGACGCTCGCCGACGCGTACGAACTGCGCCTGCCGCCAACGCTCGGCAACGAGGCGCACCGAGTGCAAACCGAGAAATACGATCAGCCCAAGAATCAGCATGCTCATGTTGAATCTCCTTTGGCGTCGTGATCGTCTTTAAGGCGAAGTGTCTCCTTGGCCGATACCGATCGTTCTGCCAGGTAAGACTCACGGCGCTGCGGCGATAACCTCAGCCATTGCCGCAGTCAGCTTCTTCGCGTACGGCACATGAAGAAACTCGTTTGGCCCGTGCGCGTTCGATTTGGGTCCAAGCACTCCGCAGACCGCGAATTGGGACTTGGGAAACCCGGCCTGCAAAACGTTCATGAGCGGAATCGTTCCGCCTTGTCCGATGAATGCGCAGCCAGCCCCAAAGTGCGCCTGCGAAGCGTACTGCAACGCCTCGGCGAGCCAAGGCGCGAGTTCGGGGGCGTTCCAGCCGTTTGCGGCGCTGGCCTCAGGCTTGAACGTGACCTTGGCGTTATAGGGTGGATCGAGCTCGAGCAACGCCTTCAGGTCCGCGACGGCACGCGCTGCATCGACGAGGGGGGGGAGGCGCAGTGACAGCTTGAACGCCGTGCGCGGACGCAGGACATTACCCGCGCTTTCGAGCGACGGCAGACCGTGAGCGCCAGTGAGTGCGAGAGACGGCCGCCAAGTCGAGTTGAGCAATGCTTCGCGTGGATCGGTCGTGACGGGCAATACCGGTTTGCCGTCTTGCCCGCAGGCCCATGGGGTGGACTTCCAAACGTCATTGCCAAGAATACGCGCGGTGGCCTCGGCTTCGCGGAGCCGGCTGCTGGGAATCGAACAATGAAAGCCGGCCGGCAGCAAGTTGCCCGTCGCGGAATCCTCGAGGCGCTCGATGAGCTGGCGCATGATACGAAAGCTCGACGGCGCGATGCCGCCAAACGAGCCAGAATGCACGCCCTCTTCTAGTACCTCGACTTCGAGCGAGCCTGCCACGAGACCACGCAGCGAAGTCGTGAGCCATAGCTGGTCATAGTTCCCTGCGCCCGAATCGAGGCAGACGACGAGCCCTACGTCGCCAAGCCGATCGCGGAGCGCATCGACGTACGGAAGCAGGTCATAGCTGCCCGACTCTTCGCAGGTCTCGATCAAGCCGACGCAACGCGGGCGTTCGATTCCCTGCGCATCGAGCGCAGCTAGTGCGCACAGGCTTGCATAGATGGCGTAGCCGTCGTCGGCGCCGCCGCGACCGTAGAGTTTGCCGTCCTCGTACTTTGGCTGCCACGGACCGAGATCGCTGCGCCAGCCTTCGAATTCGGGCTGCTTATCGAGGTGTCCATACAGCACGATCGACTGTGTGCTGCCGGAGCGCGTGGCCGGCGTTTCGAAAAAGATGACCGGTGTGCGGCCTGGCAGCCTGACAATCTCGAGCTTGAGCCCCCGTACGCGCTGCTGCTCGGCCCAGCGGGCGGCATCCGCAACGACGCGTTCGAGGTAGCCGTGTTCGGCCCATTGTGCGTCGAACGCGGGGCTTTTGGCGGGGATAGCGATGTAGTCAGTCAAGGCAGGAACAATTTCGTCGTTCCATTTGCTGTTGACGAACGTAGTGAGCGCGTCGCGATCGAGTTGCGGTTGTGCCGCATTGGCTGCAGTCATGGCGTTTTGGAGGGTGAACCAAAGGGCACATGATAGTGCCTGGGCTCGATTTGCGCTAACACGATGGCCGCCTGCGCAAAAGCGGTAAATACGCGACAATGTGACGCACCAATAGTGGAGCGCTCCGTTATGGTTGTCGGAACGTTAGACGAAATCGTTTTGCAGGCGGTTGAAGTGTTGGCCGCGGTGGTACTTTATTTCCTGCCGGCGCTGGTCGCGGACCGTCGCAAGCGCCACGATTTGTTGACACTCGCCCTTTTTAACGCGTGTCTTGGCTGGACGGTGGTCGGCTGGATTATCGCTCTGTGTTGGGCGTTAATGGCGAATCCGGCGAGGGATATTGCAGTTGACGTTGTACGCAAACGTCGCGTGGTGAGCATGCATGCGTTTTCAAAGGCGCTCACAACGCGCATCGAAAGACGTGTCGACCGCCGTTAGCGCTTTAGCGCTTACGGCGGTCCCATGCAAAGCAGTCGACCGCCGTTACCCTTTAGCGCTTACGGCAGTCCCATGCAAAGCGCTCGACCGCCGTTAGCCCTTTCGTACTTACGGCGTCCCAACTTCCCCTAATCCCCGCGAGCCCGTGTGCCCCAAGCCGCGGCCCAAGTGCGCGAGTCCAGCAGGTATGGAGCGCGGTTGCCGCGCGAGTGCGTCCTGTAAAAACCTTTCTTGCCGCAACTCGCCATGCTCATCGAACCACTGGCACAGCAGCCAATCTCCCCCTTCGTCCGCGCCAACGTGGGTAACGGTCATGCGAGCGCCTCCGGTTTTCAGCGTCACTACATCACCTGCACTAAAGTATTCCCGCCGATCCGAGATTCCCTGAAGCATATCCGCTCCGTTTTAAGCATTGATTTCATATTGCCAGCGCATGCGCATACTGGCGAGCCGAAAACAAATTGAAAAAACAACTGGCGCTAGCCTTCTCAATAATCATCGTGGACACGCAGAGACTAACAATAGAATCCTTACTCGACAAGACACTTCAGCGATGCACTGCAGCAAGCACGCGGGCTCTACGCAACCGCAGCATAAAGGCAGGTGGCGATCACGCCCGACACTCGTATGTGATTGGCACCAGGCGCCTGCGCAGATCATTGCGCGTGAGCGTCTTGCCAGATGGCAATTCGATATGCTTCAACGCCTAATCGTTGCAGATTGCCTTACATTGACTTTGATGCAGATCAATTAATTAGCAGCAATCATTAGCGGCGAATTCAAGAAACGCATAGTTCAAAATCAGATTACCCAGAACGCCTTTTTTTAAGCGATAGCTTGTCAAGCCAACCGAGCGATTCGGTGCTCAGCGTTCTGCATCCGTTCCCCCCTCCGCGCGCAGGTGGTGCAAAGCACGACTCGACGCCACGATGATCAGCTTCATCGTCGCCCGCGTCGCGCCGACGAAGAGCTTGCGTGCAGCACGCTCGTCGAATTCATCGAAATCGACCTCAGTCAGGATGACGCAAGGTGCCGATTGCCCCTTGAAGCGGTAGATCGACTCGAGCAACACGTCGCCCTCGCGATATTCGGGATTGCCGAACAAATCGTATTTGCCGGTGAAGCCTTTTATCCGATGCGGGCCGAGGTGCTCGACAGGCGCCAATACCGAACCCTCGCGGCCGCGAAACGAAAGCACGGCAATGTCCTGCTTGCGAAAGCCCAGGGAAAGCGCCTGAGTAATAGCGCGCTTGGTAGCCTCGATGACGGCGTCTTGCCGAGTCTCCTCGTAGGCAGTAAAGCCGATCTGCGAGCCATCGAATGGACTGCCCGCTGCGAGCGCAGCAGCATGCGGCACCGCAGCACCCACCTTGTCGCGCACAAAATCGAGAATGTCACGCGAACTGCGGTAGTTCGTCATTTCGGTCAGGACTGCCCAGCCTGGCAAGGCAAGCGGCTCACGCATGTAAAGGTTCTGCAACGGATCCTCGAGCCACCACCATGCTCCGTTGGGCCGCACAAGGCGACCAAGGGCATCGACCCATGGCTGCTGGAAGTCCTGGCCTTCGTCGACGATGACCACGTCGAAGCGCCAATGTTCGGGGATCGGCGCCTCGGCGAACGTCGTTTCTAGCCGTGAGAACGCATCAGGCGCCTGGAAATCGACCCTGTGCCCGACGTCTCTCCCCACCCAATCGCAGAGCTGATGATAGTTGGCGACTTTGACGCCCGGCGGCGCAACGCGGCCGATGTGATCGGCAAGCGGACGATTGAAACAAACGTACAGCGCGCGCTTGCCGACAGCCGCCGCATCTTTCATCACCTGTACAGCCAACTGCGTCTTGCCGCAGCCCGCCGTGCCGACTACCCGCAACCGAAACGGCGTGAATTCCAGCCGTCGCGCCCATGTAGCAAGCCCGCCCGACAAGCGCGTGACGAGCGTGCCCGCTTGACCGACCAGGGCGCTTGCATCGGGCGTAAGAGCGAGTTCGTCGGAAAGAAAGTGATGTATCTTCGGCGCGCACGGCAAACATGGCTCATTGGCGGGCAGCGCCTCCAGAATGCTGGAAACGAGTTGCTCCTTGCGAGTCGCATCGATGACGCGCTCCGGGGCGACGCCGGCAATCGCCCCGTTTTTCACGACATAGTCAGGGCAGAAAAGCAGCGCTTCGATACAGTACGTCCCGGCGCCGAATGCCGCGGTAAAACGGCGGTGCATACGCTCCACGGTCCGCGCCAGTTCGATCGAGACGTTCCGTTCTGTTTGCAGATAGACCTTGACGAGGCCTTTCGGCGTTTCGCGCAAAAAACCCGCCTTCTGTTCGATCAGCATGACGCGGCCCGCGGGGCTGACGATGACGAAATCCACCTCCCCGAACACGGAAAACGCACCGTTCTGACGCGTCCAGTGCACGCCGTGATAAACGATGTAGCCTTGCGGAAGCGACGTTTCGAAAAGGGTCAACGTCTCTCGCTCGCGCTCAGCCGCGCCGGTTGCGGCCAAATGTTTCCAGTCGTCGGGAATGAGGCGGGCCATGTCGGTCGAGTTCCTCGCGGTCGGATTTTTCGATTCGGCGTATTGTACTAACCCACATGTCATCGCCGCCTCGCCGCGGCAAGCATCTTTGGAGGCGGTCAAATGTTGAAGATTTGGGGACGAGCCAATTCGGCCAACGTGCAAAAGGTACTCTGGTGCTGCGACGAACTCGGGCTTCCCTTCGAGCGCATCGACGCCGGCATGCAATTCGGCCGAGTCAACGATCCCGAATATCTCGAGCTCAATCCGAACGGGCAGGTTCCCACGCTTGTCGATGGCGCGTACGTTCTGTGGGAATCCAATTCGATTCTGCGTTACCTTGCAATGCAATACGGCGCATCGAGCACGCTCTACCCCGCTGAGCCCCAATTGCGCGCAAGCGTCGATCGTTGGCTCGACTGGTGCCTCGCGGCGCTACAGCCGACGGAGCGTCCCGTGTTCGTCAGCCTCGTGCGAACCAGTCCCGAGCAACGCGATGCGACGGCACTTGCGGCCAATCTGGATACGCTCGTGAAGCGCTGGAAACTGCTTGATACGCACTTGCAGGGCCGCTTTCATCTCGCGGACGACAAGTTCACGATCGCGGACATTGCGCTCGGTACGTTTGCAAAGCGTTGGTTCGGATTGGTTGGCATCGAACGCCCCTCGATGCCAAGCCTCGAACGCTGGTACCAACGGGTGAGTCAACGTTCGCCGTTCAAGAAATACATCGACCATCCGCTGACCTGATCCACCTTACAAGGCGGCGTTGGCAGCGCCTAGCCCGCTTTGCGCCGCTCGATCGCACGCTGCAGCAGCGCGTCGATCAGCGGCAGTTGCACAGGCTTCGTCAAATGCATGTCGAAGCCGCGCGAAAGAGAGCGTTCCACATCGCTAGCTTGCCCGAAGCCCGTCATTGCGGCGAAAAGCGCGTTAGAGAGCGCATGCGTCTTTTTCAGTTGTTGCAGGACGGTGAAGCCGTCCGCGCCCGGCATCGCGATATCGAGCAAGGCAAGGTCGACGGTACCGGTGTGCGCGGCTCGGGCGAGCGCCCCCTCGCCGCCATAAGCGACATGAACGCAATGGCCTTTCATGCGCAAAAGCATTGCCATGCTGTCGGCTGAGTCGGAGTTGTCGTCGACGATCAGAATCACGAGCCCTGCTCGCGTGCCCACGCTTTCAGCAAGCCGCCCTACGCCGCCATCGCCTGCGGAGCCGTCAGCGGCGGCAATCGGCGGGCGTGCGGCGAGCCCCAAGCCCCATCCTGTCCCGTCGCCCGTCGCGGCAAGCGCGCCCTTTCCGTTTACGCCCAAGCCGTCGTCACCCTGCATCGAAAGCGCGTGACTTTCTTGTACGGATTCGGCAGACATCTGCAAGTGCTCCCTGGGCGGGGCAGCTAGCGCAGCAGGTGGGACGGGCTGAGCGTCCCAAGCGGGGTCCGGTTGCATAAACAGCAGCGACTTGTAAGGAAGCGGGCGGCATCGAATGCCGAGCACGCGCATTCGCAAGCACGGCTTATGCCCAATTCCGACGCAATCGGCTCGACACTCCCGCAAACCTCGAAGGTTGACCTAACCTCTCATTATGGTTCTAGCACGAGGCTGCCGTCCGGTCGCCCCGAGTAGATCGAGAACATCCCGGACGTCTAAGGTCAGAAGTAGTTTTTGGCATACATGCCTTGCAAAAACTACCTTTTGATACCGATCGTAAGAGCACGCCCATGCAAGGTTGGCGAGAAGCGCCGTACGGCCGGCCGCAGCCGCCGTGGATCAACTCGCCGCTCGCTCGCCTACGGCGTCGGCCAGCAGCGCGATCAAGCGCTCGGGCTGCGCAGGCTTTCTCATGAAATGCTGAAAACCCTCACCGATACTGCGCAGCCGATAGGCCTCGTCGGTGTGCCCCGTTATCGCGACAGCCACCGCGGGCGCGCGGTTGCTCCGAATCTCGTCGTCGCGCAACCGCTGAATCAGATAGAAACCGTCCATGGCAGGCAGATCGAGGTCGCAGATGACCGCGTCCGGCGTTCTGCTCAGTACCGCTTCGACCCCCTCCTCCGCGTCGCGGGCTGCCACGACACGCGCTCCCTCCGCTTCCAGCATCATCGTCAATGATTCCCTGCTGGAGGGCTCGTCATCGACCACGACGACCGTCACTCGTTCCAGTCTCTGTGCTCCGTTCATACCTATTTATTGAACCGTCTATGCGGCGCTCTTCAAGTGTGGGGCTTGGCTTCAGTTGTCAGCCCGGGGCGGGCGGCGCAGTTTAATTGCGCCAGAACTGTGCCCGGAGCACGACAACCACCTGAGTACCGCGCGGACGATACCACGCGCACAGCGAGTGCCAGCGAATGTCGTTGCCGGCAATGTTGGCTTTCCCACGCAGCGGCAAAAGCGACCCACGACGTGAGTACCTACGTCGAAACAATAGCGAACGATTGTGCTCGGTGAACTGAGGTTTTTGATAGCACTCGGGCGGTTGGGGCGGCTGGCGCGACATGACCTCCGAACCCTGATCGAGCGGATCTTTGGATGGACTACCGATAAGGGTTTAATGGGCACGGGGCCGGTTCAGCGGCCCTGCTGCCTCGGGCGTCAGGCCAGCAAGAGGCCGAGTTCCCGCGCCGCATCCCTCAGTACGGGCAGGAAGCGGCTTTCCATTTCCTCCACGGAAACGCGCGCGGCCTGAGCGCCGATATTCAAGGCGGCGACGACGCGGCCGTCCGGCGATTCGATCGGCACAGCGATCGAACGCAAGCCGATTTCAAGCTCCTGATCCGTGATCGCATAGCCGCTCCGACGTACCGATCCGAGCACTTCGCGCAGCCCCTCGCGTGAAACGATCGTGCGCGGCGTGTGCTGAATCAGCTTCACCCTTTCCAGATAGGCGTCGAGCTCATCGCCCGGAACGTGCGACAGCAGCACACGGCCCATTGACGTGCAATACGCGGGTAACCGGCTGCCCACATGCAGATCGATCGTCATGATGCGCGACGTGAAGGTGCGCGCAATGTACCGAATTTCGTCACCGTCGAGAATCGCCACCGAAGTCGACTCGTTCAGCGCGTTGCTGATGTGGCGCAGCACGGGTTGCGCGGCGTTTGCGAGCGGCGTTGAGGCCAGGTAGGCATGCCCGAGCGCCAGGACGCGCGGGCGCAGCGAAAAATTGCGGCCGTCCTCGGCGCAAACGAACCCGAGTTTGCCGAGTGTATGCAAGCAGCGCCGTACCGCAGCGCGCGGAATTCCAGTACGCTGGCTGATCTGCGAAATCGTCAGTACCCGGCGTTGCGGCGAAAATGCCTGAATGACAGCCAACCCCCTCGCCAGCGATGTCATGAAATCCGGATCCGACTTCGGTGGTGGGAGCGCAATCGAGCCGGTCTCGGCGCTGGCCGGTGTGGCGGCTTGACTCGTCTGAAGAGGCTCGTTCATCCATCATCTCCTGCGACAATACGTTGTTATTTGGCGATACGTTCGCTAATCGAACGCACTTTACCCGCAATTCTCCAGAGGCGTTCGCCGTCGTTCGATTACCGAACAGTATTTCGATAATCGGCATTGATGTTTGTCCTCGGCGGCTCTAAATTCGACCCCGAAGGACATCGACAAACGCGCAAACCGAGCGCGACTGAGACACCACCATGATCGACAAAACCACTTCGTCGCCCGAAGAAGCCGTAGCCGGCATCTTCGATGGCGCCACCGTCATGATCGGCGGCTTCGGAACGGCAGGACAGCCGGCCGAGTTAATCGACGCTCTGATCACGCAAGGTGCTAAAGACCTTACGGTCGTTTGCAACAACGCCGGTAACGGCGACCTCGGACTCGCTGCGCTGCTCAAGGCGCGGCGCGTCCGAAAAATTGTCTGTTCGTTCCCGCGGCAGGCCGATTCGCATGTGTTCGACGCACTTTATCGCGCAGGCGAGATCGAACTCGAACTCGTACCGCAAGGCAACATCGCCGCCCGCATCCAGGCGGCCGGCGCGGGGCTCGGCGCGATTTTCACGCCGACCGGCTACGGCACGCTGCTCGCCGAAGGCAAGGAGACACGCGAGATCGACGGCAAGCATTACGTGCTCGAATATCCGATCAAGGCCGACTTCGCGCTGATCAAGGCCCACCGTGGCGATCGCTGGGGTAATCTCGTCTATCGCAAAGCGGCGCGCAATTTTGGTCCGATCATGGCCATGGCCGCCTCGGTCACCATCGCGCAGGTCAGCGACATCGTGCCGCTCGGCGAGCTCGATCCCGAGGCCATTGTGACCCCGGGCATCTTTGTCCAACGCGTCGTCGCCGTGCCCGGCAAGACGGCGCTCGCCGCGTAAGGAGCGCAACATGAACAAGTGGACCCGCGACGACATGGCGCGACGCGTTGCACAAGACATCCCCGAGGGGGCCTACGTCAACCTCGGTATCGGATTGCCGACGAAGGTCGCGAACTTCCTGCCGAAGGACCGCGAAATCTTCTTGCAAAGCGAGAACGGCCTGCTTGGCATGGGCCCCGCGCCCGCGCCCGGCGAGGAAGATCCTGAACTGGTCAACGCCGGCAAGGAGCCCGTCACCCTGCTCGACGGCGGCAGCTTTTTCCATCATGGCGATTCGTTCGCGATGATGCGCGGCGGCCACCTCGACATTTGCGTGCTCGGCGCGTTTCAGGTTTCCGTGCGCGGCGATCTTGCCAATTGGCACACCGGCGCGCCTGACTCGATTCCGGCAGTCGGCGGCGCAATGGACCTCGCAATCGGTGCGAAGCAAGTGTTCGTCATGACCGACCATGTGACCAAGCAGGGCGAGTGCAAGCTCGTCGAACACTGCACCTACCCCCTCACCGGCGTTGCGTGCGTCAGCCGCATTTATACCGACCTTGCTGTGATCGATATCACGCCTCGCGGCCTCGAAGTGATCGACATGGTCGATGGATTGACTTTCAAAGAACTGCAAGACTTGACGCCCGTCCCGCTGATCCAGGCGAGTGCGGCAGCAAAGGCCTGACAACGAGGAGCCGACGCAATGGAAGAAGCTTATATCTGCGATGCGGTGCGCACACCCTTTGGTCGCTATGGCGGCGCTTTGTCGACCGTGCGTGCCGACGATCTCGGCGCCCTGCCGATCAAGGCGCTCATCGAGCGCAATAGCGGCGTCGATTGGGGCGCGCTCAACGACGTGATCTACGGCTGCGCGAATCAAGCGGGCGAAGACAATCGCAACGTCGCACGCATGTCGTCCCTGTTGGCAGGGCTGCCCGTAGCGGTGCCCGGCTGCACGGTCAATCGACTGTGCGGCTCAGGGCTTGACGCCCTGGGTACCGCAGCGCGCGCAATCAAGGCGGGCGAGACGAGCCTGATGATCGCGGGCGGTGTTGAAAGCATGAGCCGCGCGCCGTTCGTCATGGGCAAGGCGGATACCGCCTTCAGTCGCACGATGAAGATGGAGGACACAACGATCGGCTGGCGTTTCGTGAATCCGCTGATGAAGGCGATGTACGGCGTCGATTCGATGCCGGAAACCGCAGAAAACGTGGCCGCCGATTTTGCTGTCAGCCGCGCCGACCAAGATGCGTTCGCATTGCGCAGTCAGTCGCTTGCAGCCGCGGCGCAGGAAGCCGGTCGATTCGACGACGAATTGATCCCTGTCAGTATCGCGCAAAAGAAGGGCGATCCCGTCGTCGTCAGCAAGGACGAACATCCGCGTGCCACCTCTTTGGAAGCGCTCGCCAAGCTGAAGGCGATCGTGCGCCCCGACGGCACTGTCACCGCGGGCAACTCGTCGGGGGTCAACGATGGCTCGTGCGCCCTGCTGCTCGCCGATGAGCGCAGCGCTGCGCGCTACGGGTTGAAGCCGCGCGCACGCGTCGTGGCGATGGCGACATCCGGCATTGCGCCGCGCATCATGGGTTTCGGGCCTGCACAAGCGGTACGCAATGTGCTCGATCGTGCGCGACTGACGCTCGATCAGATGGACGTGATCGAGCTGAACGAAGCATTCGCCGCGCAAGCGCTTGCGGTGACGCGCAGCCTGGGGCTCGCCGACAACGACGCCCGCGTGAACCCGAACGGCGGCGCCATTGCAATCGGCCACCCGCTCGGCGCCTCGGGCGCGCGGCTGGCGACGACGGCCGTGTACCAGCTTGCGCGCACGGGCGGTCGTTATGCGCTGTGCTCCATGTGCATCGGCGTCGGGCAAGGTATCGCTGTCATCATCGAGCGCGTTTGATGTGCCGAAGCCGCGTCGACGGGGCTCAGCGCGGCTTCCCTTCCCCGCCTTCCTTGCTTTCCCCGCTGTAGGCCCGCGGGGCAGCATGCCCCTCTGACGGGCCGACAAGCCCCATCAAGCGCGCCAGCGCCGGCCACTTGGCGAGCGCGTCCTCGTAGGCGAGGCGCGCCTGTTCGTCGAGGTAGCGGCCTGGGTCGAGCTCGGGAACATGCTGGGCGAGCCCGACGATATCGTTCGCAGGCGCGCTTCGCGGTGCGCTATAGAGATCGGTCATTTCTGCTCCAACCAAATGCCGTCCGGCGTTTTCACGGCGTAGCCGCTCGCCGTCTTCATCACGACCGTCCCTTCGTTTTCGCCGACCATCTGCGTCTCGGGCAATCCGGCCGCGTACTGGGAAAGTGCGACGCCAGGCTTGAAGGGGCTGTTCGAGACAAGGTTCGATAAGAGCTGCGCTAACGCAAGAAAACTCGTAGGAGTACTGATCACCGTCGTCGTTCCGTGATCGGCGGGCAAACCGACAAGACGCACCCCCACTGGTCCATGGATGATGCGTGGAGACGGAACCTCGCGCAGTCCTGCAACCTGATCGTTGTCTCCGCGAAGCGCGGCGCCATGCTCGGGCACGACGACGATCGCGGCGCGTCGGCTCGATTTGGCGACCATGTCGGCGAATGCGTCGATCTCGTTCATCAGCGTGTTGACGCGCTGCGGATACGATTCGACGCTCGTCAGGCGCTCGTTGCCAACGAGCCGATTGCCGTCATGCAGGCTGATCGTGTTGTAGTAGAGCGCAACGGGCCCAGGCGTTTCGGCGCGATTGGCGTACCAGCCTGCAAGCGTCGCGTAGTCGTCGCGCACGGGTGATCCGTCGAAAGCGTGCATGGCAACGCGCGCGTTGTCGTTCGAAACAATCCGCGTGCCGGGCACCCCGATATTTTCTTTCACGATATGCAAGAAGTTATCGAACTGTCCGTCGTGATTGAACAGTATCTGTGGCGTGTACCCCGCCTGCGCCAGTTCCGAGAGCAAATAGCATGGCTTCGGAGCGTCCTTGTACAAATCCGCGTGGGATTCCTGGCCGCAGCTCGCGCGCAGCACCCGAATCGCTGCCGGGCCGCTATAGCTCGAGGCCGAGCTGAAGTTCGAAAAGAGGTAATCGAAGTGGCTCAGCATCGGATTGTCGCGCGCCTTCGATACATCGAGGTCATCCCACGAAAGCGAGCATATGTGCAGAACAATGATGTCGAACTGCGCATTTGGGTCGGCTGCGAGATGACCGAACGTCACCTCACGCTGCGCTTCGCGCGTGCGAAACGCAGCCAGTGCAGCGTTATGGTCGATCGGTGCGTCGGCGAATGTGCTTCGTGCGCCCGTGCCGGCGCCAACTTGTGGCGGCGTCAGAGCGAGGCCGATCGAATTCCAGAGCGGCCATGCGATCAATGCAAGCACCACAAATGTGGCGACGCGAAGCCATCGGTTTACAACGAAATAAAGCGCGACTGCGACGGCGGCGAGTGCGAGCAGCGCAGGCGGCACGAAACGCGGCAAAATCTCGAGCCAGTATCGCAAGGAAAAAGACTCGAGAGCCGAAAACGTTTCGACGAGGCGTGAAAGCGGAGGTACCTTCGCCTCGTGGTAGAGAAGCGGAATGCCGATGGCCAAGCCGACGATGTGCCTTGCAATGCGCAGAGCGCGATGTCTTATCGGGCTCGTAAGCGCGAGTGCTAGCGCAAACGAAATGTTGGCCATCCACAGCGGGTTCAGATGGCCCGCCCCATAAAGGCACAGCTTGAAGATGAAATACAGGTTCCACAGGGTCATGAAAGCCGCTCCTCGTTAAGACTCTGCACAACGCGGGTGGCGCGGCTCATCGCTCGTGCGTCCGGTCGAGCGCGAGCAACCCGATCAATGTCCGCGCAACGCCCCTCACGAGGCGCAGGTAACCTTGGATGCCCAGTAGCATCACGCTCTTGAGCCCCATTAGCGCGCCGCTTTCGGTCATCTCAGCACGCCAGTCGAGCCAAGCGTCGGCGCGGCCGAACGTGCATTGCACGAGTTGCCGTTCCTCGTCGAGCGTCAGTGCTTCCAATTGCAGGCCAACGCGACGGCCCACCTGACGGCTCACGCGCACGGGGAAATGAAACAAACGGTCTCCGCGGCTTAGAGAGATGTCGAGGGTGTCTCCCGGGGTAAAGGCGGGATCGTCGCTCGGCAGTTCGATGCCGAGGCCGCCCGTCGAATAGTCGCTCGTCATGCACGCGAGCGTCGTGCCATCGCGCAGGAGCAACGTCGCCGGCACACGCATGGCGACTCTGTGAGTAACGCGCACCTGCTTCGCCTCACTGGCGACGCTCAGCGCCGCGCCGAGCAAGATCAGGTTGTAAGCAGTCCAAACGATATTGAGGATGACGGTTTGCGCTTCGTCGGCCGGCCCCAAGAAAAGCCGATAGCCTCCCGCTACGAAAGCAGCACCGTTCAGCACAAACAACACGAGATAGGGCTTTGAGACGCTCCAGTCCAAAAAGCTTTCGTCGATGCGTCCGCCCTTATCAGTCACATTGAATTTACCGTGCTTCGGGCTCAGGAAAGCGATCGTGGTGGGCACAGCAACGTACCAGGCAAGCACCGATTCATACACTTCGGCCCAGAATGAATGCCTGAATTTACCCTGTATCCGCGCGTTGGCCATGTCGGAGAGCACGAGATAAGGCAGCACGAAGCTCGCGAGGGCCATCGCCGACGCATTGATGAAGTAGATCTGAAAGAAGAGATACGCGATGGGCGTCACGAGAAACACAAGCCGCGGCACGCCATGGAAGAAATGCAGCATCGCATTGCCGTAGCAAAGCCGCTGGAAGAACTTAAGGCCTCGACCCAGAAACGGATTGTCGATGCGAAAGATCTGGGCCATGCCACGCGCCCAGCGCGTGCGCTGCTTGATATGGCCGGCGAGTGACTCGGTCGCGAGGCCGGCCGCCTGGATCGTCGGCAAATAGGCCGTTGTATAGCCGCGCCGATGCAACCTGAGCGCGGTATGCGCGTCCTCGGTCACCGTCTCTATGGCGATGCCGCCGATCTCCTCGAGGGGCACTCGCTTGATGATTGCGCACGAGCCGCAGAAGAACGACGCGTTCCAAAGATCGTTGCCGGCCTGCACGAGCCCATAGAACAACATGCCCTCGTTCGGCACGCGGCGGAAAGTGCCGAGATTGCGCTCGAATGGATCGGGCGAGAAAAAATGATGTGGGGTTTGCACCATGGCGCAATTCGGGTCGCGCTGAAAGGTGCCCATCGTCGTTTGCAAAAATGAGCGAGTCGGTACATGGTCGCAATCGAAGATCGCAATGTAGTCGCCCTGCGTGCGCGGCAACGCACAGTTGATGTTGCCAGCCTTGGCGTGGCGATTGTCGTCGCGCGTCAGATAGCCGACGCCCGCTGCGCGAGCGAACGCAACGAAGTCCGGACGTCGCCCGTCGTCGAGCACGTAGACGCGTAGCTTGTCGACTGGCCAGTCGATGCCCTGCGCCGCGAACACAGCAGGACGCACAACCGAAAGCGGCTCGTTATAGGTCGGGATGTAGATGTCGACCGTAGGCCAGTCGCGGGGATCGGGAGGCAGTTCGGCGATCGTGCGATTAAGCGGCCAGGCAGTCTGCACGAAACCGAGCGTAAGAATCACCCAGGTGTACATCTCTGCCCCGACTAGCGTGTAGCCGACGATCGATTCCGCCGAGGTGCGAAAGTCGAGCGTTTGCGTCATGCGCCACCACACGTAGCGTGCCATTGCAAGCAACGACAGCGTGGCCAGCATGAGTACCGGCAAACGGCCGGGCAAACGACGCACGATCAGTGCAAACACGAGCGTCGCCACAAAAAACGCCCATTGGCCGTCGGGCTGCAACGGCGTGAGTCCCACGCCTACCCAGAGCACAAGACCTGCACCTGCAAGCAAAAGCAACAGCCAGCGAACGTGGCCGAGCCGGACGGTGCCGCGCTCGATCCCGTCGCCCCATCGCTGCCACGGCAGGCGTGCGATCGGTGCATCAATGCGCTTCCCAATCGCATGCATCAACAGCGTTACGTGCATAACCCGTGTCTGCAGCCGTTTCAGCACTTCTCGCGTGCGCGAGACGTCCGTACGTTGTTGAGACCGCGCTGGCCTCACAAACGCACGCAACATCCAGGCACGCCAATCGTACGGATCGAGTACACCCCATTCCAGTGCCAGCCTCTGCTGCGCCGCATGCGCCCAGCGCAGCGCGAAATCGGGCTTGCCCTCGGGAACAGGCTTGAAGACGAGACGCACGAACCAGTCGAGTGCCGATCCTTGCGCAGGCACGCCGATGCCTCCCGCAATCCAGCGCACAAAGCGGATTCGCCAGTTTCGTGGACGACGATCAGCCGACTGTTCCATCGTCTTCACCTCATAGCTTGCCCGGCGCTCGCAACGCGCTTATCGAGCCATGTATCGAGCCAACCAGCCAGTCCTTGCAGGTCATGCGAGGCCTGCGAGTGCGGCGCGTCGTCAAACAACCAACTGCCGCGCGCAAACGCATCGGGCATCGCCGCATCGAAATGGACGCGCTCAGCAAGCGCATCGGCGTCGTTCGCGGCTACGCGCAGCATGGCGAGCGCATCGCACTGCATGTCTCGGGTGGGGTTCAGCCGGTTGACGACGATCTTGATGTGCGCCCCCGTCGCCTTCAGCGCCGACAGCCTTCGAATGAACGTTGCGCAGGCGCCCGGCTCCGGTGGCGTCACGCACAGTGCCAGGTCTGCGCAATCGACAGCCTGCTCGGCTTGCAATGAGGGATAGCGTGGCGTATCGATCAACACCACACCGTCCGGCGGCAAATCGAGCCGCGCGAGCGCGCGGGCGAGCCATCGGGGCTCTGCGGCCAGCTGGCCTTCCGCTGCGGTGCGCTCTGCTGCGGCGAGTTCGCCATACGGGGCGAACAGTACGCCATCGCCATTGCGCCACGTCGGCGCTTCCCAAACATCGGCTTGGCCGGCGATTGCATGGCCGAGTCCGTTTGGCGCAAACGCATCGAGTCCCAGGTGTGCACCGAGCAGGTTCTGCGGGTCCAGGTCAAGGGCCACGACGGTCCTGTTGCGGCGCGCGAGCAGGACAGCAAGCGCGGCGGCTATCGTGGTCCGTCCAGCGCCTCCCGTCGTCGACACGACAGCAATCGTCCTCATGATTGGGCCTCGATGTCGTTTTTTTTGGGCCGCACCAAGAGGCGCCCGCTCAGCACGACGGCCTCGATCTCGCACGGCACTGTGTCGCGCGGGAGGAAACCGCGTGCGAGTCGCAAGCCGCGGCGCGTGCGACTCACACGCTGTCGCACAATCCAGATAGGGATGGCCAACACAAAGCCGGCCGCAAATGAAATAAGCAGGAAGGTCGCCACGTCACTTCTCCTCGGTCTCGCGTAACGGCATGGAGCAAGGCTCCACATGGCGTCGATCCCGCGGCGAGCGCGAAATCGCCATGCGCAATTCGTCCCGGTGCGCGTGGTTGTCGTCATGTCCCCCGCTTGCGAGTGCTCGCTCCACAGCCCTCAGTTGCACTTCGATTTCAGTCACCGTGAGCCCCTTCGACGGCTGCGGCAGGGCCTCGGCAAAGGGGAACTGCTGCGCCCGTACCTCGTTTCGAACCTGTGCTTCTTCGCCGGCATTCGTCGGCGAGCGCGTAGGGGCCTCGGCGAAAAGGTCACTAAAGTCGGCAGCTGGAGCTCGCCGATTTGCCTCAGCCAACGCTTGCGTTTCGCGTTCGATCGTCTCGCCCGCAAGAAAGACGACATCGTCGGACCAACGCGTGACCTGTGCCTCGAAGATGCCTGCAAGCGCCGCCGGAGCATCCGGCATGCGGCACGCAAAGAGGAACACGAACACGTGGCCTGCGTCCGACGTAAACACATCGCCCGTTCGGCGAGGCACGCAGTGGCGCAGCACATCGACATGTGCCACCTCCGGCAACAGCGTCAGCTTGGCCAGCACATGCGGCAGTTGAAGCAACCGGCAGCGTCGAAGCACATCGAGCACGTGCGAGCAAAACGCGTCGGTGGGCAGATAGCCGCGCACGGCATCGGCCAATGAGGCAGCGAGCGACGCCCTGTAATCCTCCGCGATCGGTCGTGTATCGACTTGGCCTTGCAGCGAACGCAGCAGTGATTGCAAACGAGAAAACGGCAAGTCGCGGGCGACCACCAAGTTGGCGCCGACGCTCAATAGCAACAGCTCGTACTGATGTCGCAACACCTGTCCACGCTCCACGACGACGATCTTCAGCGCGCGTCCCGATCGCCGCCTCAATCCGTGCACGGCCGCGCAAAGCGGCTCGAGGCGGAAGCCATCCGTATAGTCGAGCAGCACCGTGGCGGCAATCGCGCCGTTGCACGCGGCGAGCACTGCGTCGAGGTTGTCGACGACCTCCCATTCATCAGGCCTCCACGCCTCGTTGGAGACGACGGCGCGCGTCGCGATAACGCGCTCGTCATCGTGCGCGAGCTTGACCGATGCCGTCTTCGCCCCCTGTGTCTCAGGCGTAGCCGTCAGGCGTCCGTCGTCCGTAACGCGCAGCGAATGAACTTCGCCCGTGACGAGCGTATGGTCCACTCGCCAAAAGTCGCATTGCCAAAGCAACTCCCCATGCGCACGGCGAAGATGCGCAACGCCTGCACAGGCGCTGTGAAAGGCTCTGCGGCCCTCGCCGCCCAAATCGTCGGCAAATCGATCTTCAAATTTGATGGCGTCATCGTCGGGCCCGGCCGGATCGCCAGGCTTGGGGCGCATCAGGAGCACACACGTGATCTTGCGCGCCGCACACCAATCGGCGAGCCACTGCCCTTCGCGCCCCAACGCCACGGGATCGTTCCAACTGAACCAGCGATCAGCGCCCTCGATGACATACAGCGCGTGGAAGCGAAAGCCAAAGCGCTTGAGCGCGCGCAATGCGCCGATGAGCCGCGCAAACGGCGGCACGTGCGCGTCGCGTTGCGCAGCGACGTCGAATTCATCGGGTATGCCCGGATCGGCAGGCAGCCTGAAAGACACTGACACTGGCATCGCAAGCACATTCAGATTGCGCGGCCAGCCAGGCGCGGCAAGGCCCGGCGCAAATCCCAAATCGCGCAGTTGGTCTGCGGTCTCCTCATGCGTACGAGCCAGTACGACCGTCACGTAGCGCGTGCGCGCTTCCCGTGCGCTTTGCCAAATCAGCGCCTCGCATGGCCCGCGCAGCCTCGAATACACGACAAAGAGGCCGCCTGGCGTCAGGCGGGTGAGTTCATCGGGCAGCGCTTCAATGCCTAGCCGGCTCGGCTCCCCGCGGTTCGACCCGAGCATCGCGCTTGCCGCTGCGCGCAGACGAGCGGCGAGCCCCCGGTCGGCTGGACCTTGATCAAAGCGATTAGAGGCAGCACTCACTGACGTCTCTCCCCATCCATGTGCTTCGGCGCTAGCAGTTCGAGTAAAGCCGTACGGGTGTCGGCGAAAGTCGGTTGTCTTCCTTGCGCGCATCCAACGAGTAGCGCAAATAAATCATTGCCGAACTCGGCGCGTAGTCGTGCGAGCGATCGATATCGACGCGTACCCCCACGACCCAACGAGAATTGAACCGGTATTGCACGACGCCGCTCACGCCGTACGAAAAGCCAATGCCGCTCGATCCGCCGCGGTAGACCAGGCTCGATAGCGTTTGCGCGGACGCTGCGTTCATCCCGCTCGGCAAACCGGTCGGGAAATACGGCGAGTCCTTTTCGTAGGCGCTTGATATGCCGACCGTCGTCGTGAGATCCCAAGTCAATCCACCTCGCCGGCCGCTCCACTCGAGCGGAATTCCCAACGAAACGTATCGCTGCGGGCTGTAGTAGCCGCCTTGGCCGTAGGAGTAGTAGCGCAAGTTGTCGGTGTAGTGCCAAAGGTTACCGACGAGACCCGTGCTCAGCTGCATGTTCGCTCGCTCGTAGACGGGCGTCATGTAGCCCGTGCGCAACGTGAACGCCTGATTGCGCGCAACATGAACGCCTGTCAACGTTCCGGCGCCGAAGTCCGAAAAAAAACTGCCGCGCCCGATATCGATACTCGTATGCCAATCGATTCCGTCGCGCCGCACACCGCCCCAAACCGCATTGGTCCACGGGTCACGCAACCCTGCGTAGGACAAGACGCTAGTTGTCTCGGGGCGCCGAGAGGCGCTGATCGAAAAGCTCGCTGGTCCAACATCGAACCGGTAGCGCACGCCGCCGACAAGGTAATGCACGGGGAACCCGACCGGCGTCGAGCCCAAATCGAACCTCCATGCATCGGACACGTAGCCCACGCCGCCTCCGACGCCATCGGCATGCTGATCGAGAACTTTCGCCGCCGGCCTCGCCATGTCGGACGCCCATGCGGAATATGTGCCAAACGTCTGCAATGCGTAGCTCGGAGGGCTCGTCGGCGCGAGGGAGCCCGCATCGAGGCGCGCCACGTCCAGGTGAAGAAAAAAGTGCCCGTCGTAGCGATACGGCATTTGAACGTAAACCGGCACCTGCTGAGCTCGGTATTGCGATATGCCGGCGTCTCCCGACTTGTAGGCCGGCATCCAGCCTGCTTCAACTTGCGGATTGCGACGCTGCTCGAGATCGGCGAGTGCTGCTTGTGCAGGTGTGCCCTCGAGCGGGCGAACGTCCCCGGACGCGCGCTCCTGCGTCAACGACTCGCGATAGAGCGCTGCAGCCTGCTCGTACCGCCCCAGATCCTCGGCGAGCCGCCCCTCCTGGATCGTCACGTCTGGCCGGTCCGGAAATGCCGAGCGCAAAGGCGACATCACCTCCATCGCCTCACTCGTTTGGCGCAGCGCCGCAAGCCTGCGCGCCGCGGACAAACGCACGTCGACATCTTCCGGCGATACCTCAGCAAGCACGCTCCGGACAAGCTTGAGCGCCTCGGCGCGAGATCCGCTTTCCTGGAGCACGCGCGCAAGCGCAAGCTGCGCATCGGGATCGTCAGGCGTGCGTGCGAGCACGACCGCCAAGGCTGCACGTGCCGCCGCATAGCGTCCTGCGGTGCGCTCGACGTCGGCGAGTTCGAGCGCATACCGCTTATCGAGCCTGCCGGCAGGACTCACTTGATCGAGCAACCGTTGAGCACGCTCGACATCATGCGCCTCGAGTGCCGCATCGGTTTCGCGCAGCGCGAGACGCAGCGCCTCGTCTTCGAGTCGCGCCCGCTGTGCTTCGCTCATTCGATCGGCTTCGTCGCGCAGTTGCCGAAGCCATGCGTCAAGCTCGTCGTTGCGCCCGGCGCTGCCAAGGAGGTCGCCATAGCGCAATCGCACATCGACGTCTGCTTCCTGCGGGTGTGCCGACATCCATTCGCGCATCAGGGCAAGGCCGCGCTCGGCTTGTCCCCAATCAATCCAAAGGGCTCCGACCGACGCCGTCAGGTAGGCATCGTCGGAACCGAGTTCGCGTGCCCTCTCGAGCGCCTCCCCCGCCGCCTCGGGCGCATTGCCCGCGAAAGCCCGCCGTGCAGCGGTCAGTTCTTGCTGAGCGTCGAGCCGGCGTGCAAACGCGCGCATGCCATCCGTGCGTACATCGAGCGGGATCTGGGCCAGCACGGCTTGTGCGCCCGCAACGTCATCGATCGAGTTTCGATAGAGCGCACTCGCGTACCGCATCTCGGGTGACGCCGACACTGCGACGCCCTCGTCCATCACGGCCCTCCCGAGTTGTGCCATCCCGAGGTCGCGATAGAGCCTAGCCAGGGCGAACCGGGTCCACGGCGCATCGGGTGCAAGGCGCAACGCCGTTTCATAGCGCTGTGCCGCGGGTCCAATCTTGCCGTCGTCCGCTAGCTGCTGCGCTTCGCTTGCAAGCCGGTTAGCTCGCAGTTGCGCAAGCTGCGCCCGCTCGCCCGATTCACGAAAACGCATCTGCAACGCATCGAGCAACGGATCGATTTCGTCGGCGCGCCCCGTGGCCTGCAAAAGTGTCTGCATGCCGTTCACCGCATCGATACTCGGCTCGCGCTGCGCCAGCAACGCGCGCAAGAGCGGCTCCGCAGTCGTCCAATTGCGTTGGGCTAGCAAGGCATCCGCAAGCAGCAGTTTGGCCTGCGGATTGGCCGCGTCCATCGACAGCGCCGCGCGCGCCGCACGTTCGGCATCCGGCGCACGGCCCGCCGCGGCTGCCTCGCGGCCTTGCGCTATCGTGCCCCAAAGCTCCGCTGTGCGAGCGAGGGCCACCCATTTCCCGCGATCGTCGGACGCCAGCCCTGCCGCGCGCTGGAACAGTCCACGCGCCTCGGCATGCCGAGCCTCGCGCAAACGCACGAGACCCAGCCCGCCCACCGCGTCGGCATTCGTCCCACGGACTTGCACAGCTCGCGACAACAACGTATCGGCGGCCGTGAGATCGCCGCGTGACAATGCGCGCAAGCCCTGCTGCTGAGCGATGTATCCGGGATCTCGCTCGAGCTCCTTGCGCGCTTCGATTGCAGCGTTG
>NZ_DATJJF010000152.1:0-4491 GCF_035492435.1 Trinickia sp. | reverse complement strand
CGCGCTCGTGCGCGCACCATCGGAGGTGGCGGCCGTCGCTCGCGGCGAGTGGCCGGCCTCGGCCGCGCGAATTGCCTTGATGAGCCAGCGGCCCGCAAAGATCAGCAGGATCAGGAGAAGGAGTTGTCGCATATTGAAACTGAAACGCGGGCGATGCCGTACGGCTAGACAATGGGACGATGCAACAGCACTTCGAAGACGAATCGGCTGCCTACGTATGCGAGCAGCAGCGCGACGAAGGACGCCAAAACCCAGCGCAGCGCGGCGCGACCCCGCCAGCCCGAAATCTGGCGTGCCGTCAGCAACGCGCCGAACATGAGCCACGAGAGGATCGAGAAGACCGTCTTATGGTCGAGCGTCAGCGCGCGGTCCGTCAATTGCTCGCTGAAGAGCACACCCGAGAGCAGTGTCAACGTGAGCAAGGCGAAGCCCGCGCCAATCATGCGGAACAGCAGCTTTTCGAGCGTGAGCAGCGGCGGAAGCGTATCGAGCCAGTTAGCAAACCAGCCGGCCGATGACGGGCGCTCGAGCGCGCCGCGCAAAGCGTACAGTCGTCGCTCGGCAAAGAGCATCAAGACTGCGTGCAGTGCCGCGATCACAAAAAGCCCGTAGGCGATGTTGGCGATGATGAAATGCAGCTTGAAGAGCGGCGCCGCGGCGTAGGGCAGGACATGCACGCCGTTGAATGCGAGCGGCATCAACGAAGCGACGCAGGCAAGCGGCAGTACGAGCAGGCGCAGACCATCGAGCGGCAGAAAAAAGCTTTCGAGCCAGTAGATGCAGGAGCCAAGCCAGAACATGGCGGACAGCGCGAACGCGAAGCCGAACACCATCGCGTCTCGGGGAAAGATCGTGGCGTGCAGCAGCACGCCGTGCGAGACGAGCGCGACGAAGAGCAACGCGCGGGTCGTCATGCCCGAGGTCGCAGCCAGTGCAGGCGCGGCGGACGAGCCCGGCATACCCGATAGCATCCGGTGCTCGCCTAGCAGGCTGACCTGCGCGTTAGCGACGCCGTGTGCGCCGCGAAGGGTGTGGCCCCTCCCCTCGCCCGCCCGATAGCCACGCCAAGCCGCCGTCGCGAGGCCGCCATAAAGAAGCGCAGTGAGGGCATACAGTACAATGTCCATGTTCCGAAGTTTACACTAGTCACTCGCGCGCGCTGGGTCACCGGCGCACCGTTGATCGCCCTCTTTCGCACGCTCCCCATGCTCGACACTCTTACCCAACGGATGGCGCGCGTCGTCAAGACGCTGCGCGGCGAAGCCCGCCTTACCGAAGCGAACACGCAGGAGATGCTGCGCGAAGTACGGCTTGCCCTGCTAGAAGCCGACGTCGCCTTGCCTGTCGTGCGCGATTTTATTGCGAAGGTCAGAGAAAAGGCGCTCGGCGAGGAAGTGATTGCCAGCCTGTCGCCGGGACAAGCCCTCGTCGGCGTGGTGCAGCGCGAGCTCACCGCCGTCATCGGCGGCGACTATGAAGGCCGCGCCGCCGAGCTGAACCTCGCCGTGACGCCACCGGCTGTCATCTTGATGGCTGGCCTCCAGGGTGCGGGCAAAACAACGACGGTCGGCAAACTTGCCAAGTTGTTACGCGAGAAGTACAAGAAAAAGGTCCTCACCGTTTCCTGCGACGTCTATCGTCCGGCGGCAATCGCGCAGCTGAAGACCGTGACGGAGCAAGTCGGCGCCGACTTCTTTCCCTCGCAACCCGACGAAAAACCCGTCGACATCGCGGCTGCAGCCGTCGATTGGGCGAAGCGCCACTATCACGATGTGCTCATCGTCGACACCGCTGGCCGGCTCGGCATCGATGAAGCCATGATGCAGGAGATTGCCGCCTTGCACGCGGCGCTCAAGCCGTCAGAGACGCTCTTCGTCGTCGACGCCATGCTCGGCCAGGATGCCGTCAACACGGCCAAGGCGTTCAACGACGCGCTGCCGCTAACGGGCGTCGTGCTCACGAAGCTCGACGGCGATTCGCGCGGCGGCGCGGCGCTCTCGGTACGGCACGTGACGGGCAAGCCAATCAAATTCGTCGGCGTGGCCGAGAAGCTGGACGGTCTGGAGATCTTTTATCCGGATCGTATGGCGAACCGGATTCTCGGCATGGGCGACATCCTCGCGCTCGTCGAGGAAGCGCAGCGCAACGTCGATGTCCAGGCCGCGCAAAAGCTGGCTGATAAGGTCAAGAAAGGCGGCGACTTCGACCTCAACGACTTCCGTGCCCAACTCTCGCAGATGAAGAATATGGGGGGCCTATCGACGCTCATGGACAAGCTGCCCGCGCAGTTCCAGCAAGCGGCGGCCGGCGCCGACATGAGTCAGGCGGAAAAGCAGATGCGCCGTATGGAGGGCATTATCAACTCGATGACCCCGCAGGAGCGCGCGAAGCCCGAACTCATCAAGGCGACGCGCAAGCGCCGCATTGCAGCCGGTTCGGGCGTGCAGGTGCAGGAAGTCAACCGGATGCTCAATCAATACGAGCAAATGCGCACAATGATGAAGAAACTGAAGGGTGGCAACCTGCAGAAGATGATGCGCGGCATGAAGGGGATGTTGCCGGGGCTGCGCTGACCTTTTGCGCTTTGCGCGGTGACGCGGCAGCGCAGTTCGCTGCCAGTCACCCTATTATCTATACAGTCACGGCCGCCCCATTTGACGACATGAACCGCGAAGAAGCTCTCCACATCCTGCGTCACTCTGAGGAAATCGTTCCGGCCGCGGAGGTCGATGCGTCGATCGCGCGCATGGCACAAGCGATCCGGGCCGAAATCAGCGATGCCTTTCCGCTGGTGCTGTCGGTCATGGGGGGCGCCGCCGTCTTCACGGGCATGTTGTTGCCGCGCCTCGATTTCCCGCTCCAGTTCGACTACATCCACCTGACGCGTTACCGCAACGCCACCCAGGGCAGCCCGGACATGCAATGGCGCGTGGCACCGGCCGAATCAGTCAAGGACCGCGTCGTCCTCGTGCTCGACGACATCCTCGACGAAGGGGAAACGATGGCAGCCATCCGCGACCGCCTTCTGGCGATGGGCGCGAAGCGCGTCCTTTGCGGCGTGCTGTGCGAAAAGACACTCGAAGAGAGCAAACCGCTCTACCCCGATTTCTGCGGATTCAAGGTGCCGAACCGATATGTGTTCGGCTGCGGCATGGACGCCAAAGGTTACTGGCGCAATCTCCCCTCGATTCGTGCGCTGACCGAGGGCGCATAAAGGGGCTTCACAAGCAGGGCTTCAGTTTCAGGCGGAGCTTCAAGCCGCGCCGCCATCGTCCCTGCAGTCTCATCGGTGCAGGAGGCAGCTCGAGCTCATCCCTTGCTGCCCCCTGCCACTCCAACGCAAAAAGCTTACGCCTTCGCTACCGCTCCCTTCTCGAGCCCTACGCGAATACGATTCGTCGCAAATGCGGCGGCCTCATCGACGGGCAAGAGCGTCGGTTCAGCGTCGCGCCGGCCCTGGTACTCAATCTTGCCGTCCTTGAGCCCGCGATCGCCGATCACGAGGCGATGCGGAACCCCGATCAGTTCCCAATCGGCAAACATGACGCCAGGCCGCTCGCCGCGATCGTCGAGCACCACGTCGATGCCCGCCTCCACGAGTTGACCATACAGCTTATCGGTCGCTTCACGCACGGCATCGCTGCGGTCGTAGCCCATCGGGCACAACACGATCTCGAACGGGGCGATAGCCTCGGGCCAGATGATGCCGCGCTCATCGTAGTTCTGTTCAATCGCGGCCCCGAGAATGCGCGTGACACCAATGCCGTAACAGCCCATCACCATCGGCTGCGGCTTGCCCGTCTCGTCGAGGAACGTCGCGCCCATCGCTTCCGAATACTTCGTGCCGAGCTGGAAGACGTGACCGACTTCGATGCCGCGACAGATATCGAGCGTGCCCTTGCCATCCGGCGAGGGATCGCCGGGCCGCACGTTTCGGATGTCGGCAACGATGGGCTCCGGCAAGTCGCGCCCCCAATTGACACCCGTCGTGTGGTAATTGGCCTCGTTGGAACCTACGACAAAGTCGCTCATGTGCGCGACGGTACGATCCGCGATCACCTTCACGGGCTTTCTCGTGCCGACCGGCCCCAAGTAGCCCGGGGGCGTGCCGAACCACTCGACGATCTCCTCCTCGGTGGCGAAGCGGAACTGCGCGAGGCCGGGCAGCTTGCCGACCTTGACCTCGTTGAGCTCGTGGTCGCCACGCAGCATCAGCAACCAGATCGTCGGCTCGGCCCCTTCGTTGTCCGTTGCCAGCACGATGGACTTGATGGTCCGCTCGAGCGCGATGCCGAGAAACTCAGCGACGGCCTCGCACTTCGCCTTGCCCGGCGTAGCCGTCTTTTTCACTGCCTCGCGTGCCTCGCCCCGCTCGGCGATGAGCGGCAGCGCCTCGGCGGCCTCGACGTTGGCAGCAAAAGCGGAGTTGGGACAGTACGCGATGTCATCTTCGCCCGTCGCCGCGATCACGTGGAATTCTTGTGACTTGTT
>NZ_DATJJF010000151.1:0-6182 GCF_035492435.1 Trinickia sp. | reverse complement strand
CATCGAGACGGTTGTCGGCCATGATCTTCTGGACTTGTGCGCGCGTCTTGGCATCACGTTCCAGGCGCACCTTGTAGTCCTGCTCCGACATGCCGTCCTTATAGGCAAGGGAAGCTTTCAAGAAGCCATCGAGTGCCGCGTGATAGAACTGGCCGCTCGCGTAGATCTGCGCGACCGACTTGGCAGGCGCGTTCGGCATCGTCGTTGCGAGGTAGCGATTCATCACTGTCACGAACTCGTACTTCTGGACGTCGTTGTCGGCATTGAGCTTGTCCGAGTCCAGCTCGGGTGCGTTGATATCGACGAGCGTCGCACCGGCGTTCTTGATGGCAGCCAATGCCTGATCCATCACGGCATTCACGGGCTGATCATCGGCACTCGAGCCGAACATGACACGCAAGACGCCGATGCGTTTTCCCTTCAGCGCGTCAGCGTGCAGTGAAGCAACGTAATTCGGATGCGCATGACCTTTGGTCTCTGGATCGGCCGGGTCGGCGACCGCCATGACCTGCAGCATCGTGGCGACATCCACGACATGGCGGCCTAGCGGGCCGATTGCATCTTGCGTGCTCGATACCGGCATGATGCCGCTCAAGCTCAGAAGACCATGCGTCGGACGAAAGCCTACGAGTGAATTAGCCGATGCGGGCGAGCGCACGGAGTTCACCGTATCCGAGCCCGTACCGGCCATCGCGAGGTTCGCCGCCAGCGACACACCCGTGCCTCCGCTCGAACCACCGGGCGTGCGCGTGAGATCGTACGGATTCAGTGTCTGGCCGCCCAGTGAGCTCACCGTGGTGCCACCCAGCGCGAACTCCTGCATGTTCGCCTTGGCCAGAACGATGGCGCCCGCCGCGCGCAAACGCGATACCACAAAGGCATCCTTCGCCGGCTGCGCGCCCTTGAGCGACAACGATCCACCCGTCGTCGGCAAATCGGCCGTGTTGTAGTTGTCCTTCAACACGACCGGCACACAATGCAGCGGCCCAACCGGGCCCGTCTTCGCGAAAGCGGCATCGAGCTTATCGGCCGTGGTCAGCGCATTGGGATTGAGCGTGAGAATGGAATCCAGCTTCGGACCTTGCTTGTTATACGCAGCAATGCGATCCAAATAAGTCTGGACTAGCGCGTGACAGGTCAAGCTGTGATCGCGGAACGCCTGCTCCAGCTGCGGAATCGTCGCCTCTTCCACTTTGAAATTAGAGGCGAAAGCGGGCGTGGCCAGCGCGGAAAACAATGCGGCCGTAGCTAAAAAGCGACTTCTCATCGTGAATATCAAAAAAAGAAACGTTCTTTGTGGCGCACTCTTAAAGCGCGCCTCTTATTACCAGCATCAGCTAATCCCTGAGCATAGGTCTCAAGGCTAGCTGTCCTGCTATTGGCGAGCGTCGAGATTCACGCATGTCGACACAAACGTGAAAGCCGAAATGCCAACAAAATGCGGCCACTGCATGTGAGTGCGGTCTGTACCCATCAAGCAGATTCCTGCTAGAAAGTCGGCGGCGTATTGACCCAAAGCACGCGAGTGATTGCCTTGCCGGGGTTGCGATAACTGTGCGGCACCGTACTCGGGAAGTGGAATGAATCGCCGGGTTGCAGGAGGTAGACCGTTTCGCCGAGTGTCAGCTCCAGTTCGCCTTCGATCACATACCCCAATTCCTCGCCGACATGGCTGATCTGCTCGTCGCTGCTCGCGCGCGGCTCGATGACATAGATGTCGCCTTGCAGCAATCGCCCCGGACCTGGCACAACGAGCCGCTCGAGCCGGATCGATTCGTGCTTGCTCGTCGACGGAAAAACCACGGTCGGCCGTTCGTTCGCGCGCTGCACAGGCGATGTATTGACCTCGGGCCCCGCGAGCAACGCGGCTATGTTCGTCGATAGCGCCAGCGCGATACGGTGCAGCGTAGCGAGCGACGGCGTGGCATGCCCGCCCTCCACTTTCGACAGCAGACTCTCTGAACAGCCCGCCTGCTCGGCCAACGCCTTCAGGGTGAGTTGCCGCACGAGGCGCGCGTGCTTGAGCCGCACGCCGAGCGATTCGCTGCCGCTCGGCTGTACGGTCGTGTGCGCGGCGCGCCGCGTGGGCGATGCGGCGTCGCGATCGCCTGATACACCACGAGCAGGAGAAAGAGATTTTCTGGTGGCCACGGCGAGTAGATGTCGTCAAGTGCAGCGATGGTCAGGCAAGCACGGTGAATTCGACTTCGAGAGGATTCAGGGCGTTGATGGGCACGATATCCTGCGGGCACGCAGACATCACAACGATACAGTCCATCGTGGCCTTCATATCGACGTAGTCCCCTGCCTTCGATACCGGCGGCAGCCAGTCGATCGTGTAATCGGGCTTGATCGGAATGTTCATCCACAGATTGAACGGCTGCGGCACTTCGCGTGCACGCAGGCCGATCGCCTTCAACGCGAGACGCAGATTGTCCGCACAGTTGTCGTGATAGCCCTCGACACCCAGGTTACGGTAGCGATAGAGATCGCAAGCTGCGATGAGGGTATCGTGCACGCCCGGCGACGTATCGACGACGAGCTCTGCAATCGGGCGACGATGATTCGTAACGAGCGGATCGCCCGGCTGCGGAATGACCTTGTCGAGATAAGCGCGCGTGTGCTCGAACGACAAGAATTCGTCCATGTGCGCCGCATTGAAAATCCAGGTGTCGCACACCTGCGTGCCGTGCGGATTGGCGATGCGAATGGTCTGGCCCGCTTTGACCCGCACCGCGCGGCCGCAGCGTGCGGGCACCGTATAGGTCTTGCCGAGTTCGGGCGTGCCGTCAGCAGAAATCGGTTCCTGCAGCGTCGCGTTTCGCCCCAGCTCCGTGCCGTTATCGTGCGCATGCAGCGTGTCGGTATTCAGGGTGCTCATCATTTCTCCTTGGTCAAGATTGATTGTTGCATCGGGGTACGAGGCAATGTGCCTCGTACGCGTCCCTAGTGGGAGGCCGTCGCCTTCGGCCCTTTCGAATGCGGCGCTGTCACACTCCCATAGCCGTCAATGCGAAACGTTTCCCACTTCGACACCCGCGCTCGCACTCGTCATGCATGCCGTCGTGGTAGCAAAGGGCAGACTGCGGTCGAGCCAGGGCTTGAGGAATTGTTGCAATCGTTGCGTGCGGCTGTTGCCGAACAGTTGCGCGGGCGAACCCGATTCGACGATTTGGCCCGCTTCCATGAACACGACCTTGTCCGATATCTTGGCCGCGAAGCTCATTTCATGCGTCACCATCACCATCGTCATGCCGTCCTGGGCGAGCGAGCGGATAACGCTCAACACTTCCTCCACCCGCTCGGGATCGAGCGCCGAAGTCGGCTCGTCGAGCAGCATCACCTCCGGCTCGACAGCCAGCGCACGTGCGATACCGACGCGCTGTTGCTGCCCCCCACTCAGTTGGCTCGGGTAGGCCGCCGCCTTATGCTCGAGCCCGACTCGCTCGAGTGCCGCCAGCGCTTTGCTTTGCGCTAAAGCCTTGCTCATCTTTTTCGACAACAAGAGCGGTGCAGTCACATTAGCGAGCACCGTCATGTGTGGCCAAAGATTGAATTGCTGAAACACCATGGCCACCGGCCTGCGCACTTCGGCAAGGCTGGCTTCGCTGTCGCGGTCACGCGACGTGCGGCCGGAAGACCGATAGCCGAGCAGTTGGCCCTTGATCCAGACCTCCCCTTCGTCATACGCCTCGAGGAAGTTCATGCAGCGCAACGCCGTGGTCTTTCCCGAGCCTGACGGGCCGATCAGCGTCACGATTTCACCGCGCATCACGTCGAGGTCAATGCCTTTGAGCACACGGTTTCCGCCGTACGATTTGCCGACGGCGCGAAGCTGCAGGATAGGTAGCGAACTCATGACGTCTTCCGCAGAAAGGGGATGCTCGCCGTTGCGCGCTTCGCCAGCAACGCGACGGCTTGTGTCATTAGCCAGTAGCACGCAATGAGCATCGCGTACGGGCCGATGTAGGTATAAGTCGATGCGACGATGTCGCTTGCGGTCATCGTCAGTTCGGGCACCGTGATGATCGAGGCGACCGCGCTTTCCTTGATGACGAGGATCACCTGATTCGCAAGCAACGGCAGAATAAAGGCGAGCGCCTGCGGCAACTCGATCGCGCGAAATGCCGCCCATCGTCCGATACCGAAGGCGCGTGCAGCCTCGAGCTGACCACGGGGAATGCTCCCCCAGCCCGCACGGAAGATTTCGGCGAAGTAGGCCGCGGAATAACAGCCTAGCGAGACAATCGTCGCCTGCACGGCAGTCATCGTGAAACCGATGACTGCCAGCCCGAAGTAGACGAGCAGCAGTTGCGACAGATAGGGCGTGCCGCGCACGAGCCAGACATAGAAACGATAGGGGTAAGCCAGTGCGCGTGGAAAGGCAATGCGCAGCGTATGAAGCGCGAAGCCGCCGACGAGGCCCAGCAACGCGGCAACAACGCTGACCTCTAGCGTTACGAGCATGGCCACACCAAAGCGCGGTGCGAGCTGAAGCAATGCGTTCATGATGTTCGCCGATCCTTTGCCTCAGGCGCGCTTGGCGATGTGCCGCTCATAGCCGCGTGCCGCGAGCGAGAGCAGCGTTGTGATCGCCAGATAGAACAGGCCGGCCATCGTATAAACCTCGAGCGGCCGATAAGTGGCCGAGGAGAGTTGCTGGCCGACGCGCATCAGATCGGTAACGGCAATCACCGAGACGACGGCCGACGCCTTCACGATATCGATCATCTCCGAGACAAGCGCGGGCAACGTCGCCGCGATCACCTGCGGCACTTCGATGTGCCAGAGCGTTTGCCGCCGCGTAAGCCCGAGCGTGCTGGCCGCTTCAAGCTGCCCGCGCGGAATCGAACGAAAACCTGCCCCCAGAATCTCGGATTGATATGCCGCCGTGTTCATCGACAATCCGATCGCCGCTGCAACGAAGCCAGGCCACGTGAAGCCAAGCGCCGAAGGCACGTAGTAAAAGAGCAGCAGCTGCGCGAGCACGGGCGTACCGCGAAAGAGACTCACGTATACGCGCGCGGCACCTCTGAGCAGGCGACTTTCATTCACCGACATCATGTACACAAAGATGCCGGCGAAAAATCCGCAGACGACGGCCACGACCGACAGCCACAGCGTCGTCAGCGCGCCGTCCACAAATTGCGGCACATAGCCCGCGCAGCGGGTGAGGAGGTCAGAGTCGATCATGTCGTCTTGATTTGCAGCGGGCGGATCAAGAGCCGGATGCTTTAGATCGTGGGTTCGGGCAAAGCGTCCGAAGGCACATCCATCGTCGTGCCGAACCACTTTTGCTGCAGCTTCTTCATGGTGCCGTCGCGGTTCGCGCGTGCGATGCCGTCGCTGAAGAGCTTCAAGAGCGTCGCGCTATCCGCGTCCTTGCGCGCAACCCAGGCGAAGTACGTCTTCGGGCCGATCGTCTGCGGCATGACAGCAAACACCCCCGGGCGCGATTTCAAGAGCGGCCCGAGGTTGGAGATCGCTTGCGCGACGCCGTCGAGGCGACCCAACGCCAAGTCGGCATAGGCTTCGTCGAACGAGACGTATTGCTTGATGTTGACGCCCGCACCGCCCGCAGCCTTGAGCTTCTTGTCCATTGCAATCAACGCCTGCAACTGCCCGGAGCCGGTTTGCGAGCCGACCGTCTTGCCGTTCAGATCATTGGGCGTCTTGATCGACGACGTTTCGTTCGCACGCAAGAGAATGCCCGTTGTGGCATCGGCGACAGGCAGCGTGAACGCGAAGTGGCTTGCACGATCCTTGTTGACGGTGACGGCCGTCACGATCATGTCGAAGCGCTTTGCGTCGAGGCCGGGAAGCAGGCCCTGGAACGGCAAGTCGAGCTGCTTCACCTTCGCTTCGGGCAGCGATTTGAGCACGTACTGCATGAGATCGACGTCATAGCCGACGATCTTGCCGCTATCGACATACTCGAACGGAGCAAACCGCGCCTCCGTACCAACGACGATTTCCTTGTTCGCTTTCACGCGCGTGAGCAGATCGTTGGTTTGGGACCAGCCGGGCACGGCCGTCATAAGCGAGCATGCGCCGGCGAAGGACAAAAGCAGAGTACGGAACGGCATTTTCATGATGCTTCCTTTGGCGTGCGGCCGACTTTAAAGGTTAGCGAAGGAGATTCAAGTTAGTTGAATAGTCTTCACTAAGCATGAAGCGTACCA
>NZ_DATJJF010000150.1:0-3696 GCF_035492435.1 Trinickia sp. | reverse complement strand
TCTCACGTCCTACTTTTCCGCCGACGCAATGAACATCGTTATTTTGGCTGCAGGCGCGGGCAAACGCATGCGTTCGGCGTTGCCGAAAGTGCTCCATCCTCTGGCTGGCCGGCCGCTTCTTTCGCACGTCATCGATACGGCACGCGCGCTTGCGCCCACGCGTATCGTGATCGTGGTCGGCCATGGTGCCGAAGCGGTGCAAAAGGCCGTTGCCGCGCCCGACGTCCAGTTCGCCGTGCAAGCCGAGCAGCTTGGCACGGGCCATGCCGTCCAGCAGGCGCTGCCGTTGCTCGATCCCGCGCAACCGACGCTCGTGCTCTATGGCGACGTACCGCTCACACGGTCATCCACATTGAAGCGCTTAATCGATTCGGCTGTCGAAGGACGATACGGTCTACTGACCGTCACGCTCGATGATCCGCACGGCTATGGACGCATCGTGCGCGATACAGCCGGGTACGTCGTGCGCATCGTCGAGCAAAAGGATGCCACACCCGAGCAGCTTCGCATCGCCGAGGTGAACACGGGCATCGTCGTCGCGCCGACGGCACAGTTGGCCATGTGGCTCGGCTCGCTGAGGAACGACAATGCGCAGGGCGAGTTTTATTTGACTGACGTTGTCGAGCATGCCATCGAGGCGGGCTTCGACATCGTGACGGCACAGCCGGATGAAGTCTGGGAGACGCTTGGCGTCAACAGCAAGGCGCAATTGGCCGAGCTCGAGCGGATTCACCAGCGCAACATTGCGGAATCGTTGTTGCAAGCGGGCGTGACGCTAGCCGATCCAGCGCGGCTCGACGTGCGAGGCGCACTCGTATGCGGGCAGGATGTATCGATCGACATCGATTGCATTTTCGAGGGCAGCGTGACCTTGGCCGACGACGTGACGATCGGCGCGCATTGCGTGCTGCGCGACGCAACGATCGGCGCGGGGACGCGCATCGAGCCGTACACGTACATCGATGGTGCGACGGTCGGCGCGCATGTCGTGCTCGGCCCTTACGCGCGACTGCGGCCCGGTACTGTGCTCTCTGACGAAGTGCACATCGGCAACTTCGTTGAAGTCAAAAATGCCGTGCTGGGCGTGGGCTCAAAGGCCAATCATCTGACGTACATCGGAGACTCCGATGTCGGCTCAGGCGTGAATGTGGGTGCCGGCACGATCACGTGCAACTACGATGGCGCGAACAAGCATCGCACCGTGATCGAGGACAACGTGTTCATCGGTTCGGACACACAGCTTGTCGCGCCCGTGCGAGTTGGGCGCGGTGCGACGATTGCCGCTGGGACGACCGTATGGAAGGATGTGCCGGACGGCGTGCTGGTAATGAACGAAAAGACGCAAACATCGAATCACGGGTATGTGCGTCCCGTGAAAAAGAAGTGACAGCGAAGAGTGACTGAGTGACGGATTCAGCCGAGCGTAATGCGAACCGGCACGCGTGCGGCGTGCTGTCCAATGGCAAGGCATCATCGACTAAGGGTTGAACTATGTGCGGCATTGTCGGCGCAGTTGCGCAACGAAACATCGTTTCCGTTTTGATTGAGGGGCTCCGCCGCCTCGAATACCGCGGCTACGACTCGTGCGGCGTTGCCGTGCTCGCCGGTGGCGAGCCGCGTCGCGCGCGCAGCGTGTCGCGCGTGTCCGACCTCGATGAGCAGGTGCGTGAGGCGCGCCTGGAAGGCGTTACGGCCATTGCCCATACGCGCTGGGCCACGCATGGTGCGCCGGTCACGGATAACGCTCATCCTATTTTCTCGCTCGATACCGTTGCGCTCGTACACAACGGCATCATTGAGAACTACGAGTCGTTGCGCGAGATGTTGCGCGGCAAAGGCTACGAGTTCATGTCGCAGACCGATACCGAGGTCATCGCGCATTTGATCCACAGCCTTTACCGCGGCAGCCTTTACGAGGCCGTTCGCGAGGCCGTGAGCCAATTGCATGGTGCTTATGCGATCGCCGTTATGCACAAAGACGAGCCGCACACCGTGGTAGGCGCGCGGCAGGGCTCGCCGCTTGTGGTCGGCCTGGGCGAGGGCGAGCATTTTCTGGCGTCCGATGCGCTTGCGCTGGCGGGCAGCACCGATCAGTTCATGTTCCTCGAAGAAGGCGACGTTTGCGAGTTGACGCTCGACGGTGTGCGCATCTCCGATCGCGACGGCAATGACGCCGCGCGCGAAGTGCGCACGGTGCAGGCATATGGCGGGGCGGTGGAGCTGGGACCGTATCGCCACTTCATGCAAAAAGAGATTTTCGAGCAACCGGGTGCGATTGCCGATACCGTGCCTCAGAGCGACAGCTTCGATCCCGCATTGTTCGGCGAACGTGCGCAAGCAGCGTTCGACGAGATCGATAGTCTGTTGATTCTGGCTTGCGGAACGAGCTACTACTCAGGGCTGACCGCGAAGTACTGGCTTGAATCGATCGCGAAGATTCCGACGCAAGTGGAGATTGCCAGCGAGTACCGCTATCGCGATTCCGTGCCGAATCCGAAGGCCCTTGTCGTTGTGATTTCTCAATCCGGCGAGACGGCCGATACATTGGCCGCGCTCAAGCATGCGCAGGGGCTTGGACACCGCCATACGCTGGCCATTTGCAACGTTGCGACGAGTGCGATGGTGCGGTTGACCGAGATGGCGTTCCTTACCCGTGCCGGGCGCGAGATCGGGGTAGCGTCGACGAAGGCGTTTACGACGCAACTGGTTGCATTGTTTGCGCTGGCGGTGACGCTCGGCAAACTACGCGGGCATGTGGATGACGCGTCGGAAACCGAGTACGTGAAGCAGTTACGGCATTTGCCGGCGGCGCTCAACAGCGTGCTTGCGTTGGAGCCGCAGATCATTGCGTGGTCCGACGAGTTTTCGCGCAAGGAGAATGCGCTTTTCCTCGGGCGCGGGATGCACTATCCGATCGCGTTGGAAGGCGCGTTGAAGCTCAAGGAGATTTCGTACATCCATGCCGAGGCTTATCCGGCGGGTGAGCTTAAGCATGGGCCGCTCGCGTTGGTGACGGAGGCGATGCCGGTGGTGACGGTGGCGCCGAATGATGCCCTGCTCGAAAAGCTGAAGTCGAACATTCAGGAAGTACGGGCGCGCGGCGGACAGCTTTATGTGTTTGCCGATGCGGATACGCGGATCGTGAATGGCGAAGGGATTCACGTCATTCGGATGCCGGAGCATTACGGAATGCTCTCGCCGATTCTGCATGTCGTGCCGCTGCAGTTGCTGGCTTATCACACGGCGTGTGCGCGTGGGACGGATGTGGATAAGCCGCGGAATTTGGCTAAGTCGGTGACGGTGGAGTGAGTTGAACATGCTGGTGTCCTTGAGAAACAGAAACGTTTCTCGTTCGGGGTCTAAATGCGTTTCATCGCGGGGGGCGGGCTCATCGCCAATCCCCATGGCATAAGGCCGAAACGTTTTTAGCGAATGTGCTCCGTGCTTCAACTTTTCACATCGAGTTCACCCCCAGGTTCCCCTCCACTTTTGGTGCCAGAGAGTAGCCAGATTTCGTTTACGGCGTCCCCATAGCCGCCCGCTAACCGGCTGGGCGCTGGGTGCGTCAAGCGATGAAATCATGGCCCTCGTGTAGAGTTCATCAATTGATGAACTCCCGGGCACATATGGCGCGTCAGTGCGTTTGCCGATAAGGCCCTCCAGTTTCAGGATTCAGCGGAGGCCAGAATGCCACGG
>NZ_DATJJF010000149.1:0-7692 GCF_035492435.1 Trinickia sp. | reverse complement strand
TACGGTGTTCATGATTTCGTGGCGCAATCCGGACGAGCGCTTCCGTGACGTGAGTCTCGACGACTACCTGAGGGAAGGTCTTCTTGCCGCGCTCGACGTGGTGCGTGAGCGTTGCGAGGGCGAGCGCGTGCACGCGGTGGGTTACTGCCTGGGCGGAACGTTGCTCTCGATCGCTGCGGCCGCGTTGGAGCGTCATGCGAGGGCAGGGCAGCGCGCGCACAGCAGCGAGCATGGGCGACCGTTACGGACGGTGACGCTGCTTGCCGCGCTCACGGACTTCACCGAGCCGGGCGAGCTCGGCATTTTCATCGATGCGAGCGAGCTTGCCGCGCTGGATGCGCTGATGTGGGAGCAGGGCTATCTCGACGGTGCGCAGATGGCGGCTGCGTTTCAACTGCTCAACGCGCGGGATCTCATATGGTCTCGCATGATGAGCGAGTACCTGCTTGGACGTCGCTCGAAGCCGAACGACCTCATGTCCTGGAACGCCGACACGACGCGCATGCCTTATCGCATGCACAGCGAATACCTGAAAAAGCTCTTTTTGCACAACGATCTGGCCGAGGGCCGGTACCGCGTCGGCTCGAGGCCGATAGCGCTGTCGGACATCGAAACGCCGACGTTCATGGTAGCCACCGAACGCGATCACGTATCGCCATGGCGCTCGGTCTACAAGCTTCACCTGTTGACGCATCATCCGCTGACGTTCGTCCTGACTTCGGGGGGGCACAATGCCGGCATCGTGTCCGAGCCCGGGCACCCGCATCGGCATTACCACGTCGCGACGCGCGGTGCCGGCATGCCGTACCGGAGCGACGAAGAATTCTTCGCTCACACGGAATCGGTGGAAGGCTCGTGGTGGCCGTGTTGGACCGATTGGCTGCAGGGGCATTCGGGAGGTGTCGTTCCGGCACGCACGCTCGATCCGGCGCTGCCCGACGCGCCTGGAACCTACGTCCTCGAGCCGTGACCGATCGAACGTGGGAGGGGACGCATCATGCCCCGACGCAGGTGCGCCTGGCTCGATGCTCAGGCGGTGCGCGCTTTAGCTGGGTGACGCTTTGCTTTGTTTACGCGCGTCGTGCCAAAACGCAACGAGCGCGGGATGTACGACTTCGCGCCAGCGCGGGCCCGTGAACAGGTCGTAGTGACCGCAATCGGGGACCGTAAGCTGTACGCGCAGGCGGTCGGGCACCGCCCGGCATACGGTGTGCGCGGCGTGAGTCTGACCGGCGCCCGTGATGTCGTCGCAGTCTCCCTCCACGGTGCAAAGCGCCGTCGAGGCGAGCGCGTCCCCTTTCACGCGTTGGCCGCCGACTTCCCACGTCCCGTGCGCGAGTTGCTGTTCCTTGAAGATGACGCGCAGGGTCTCGAGAAAGTACTCCTCTGTCATGTCGAGAACGGACGCGTACTCGCTGAGCAAGCGCTGGCTTGCCGTGACATTGGCGTCGTCGCCTGCCAAGAGGCTCGTCCAGTAGCGCGATTCCAGCGCCCACTGCCGATCGGGGTGTGCGGCAACGATGGCCGCGTGCTGAATATAGCCGGGATAGATACGGCGCCCCGCACCGCGGTAGTGAGCGGGCACCGTGTCGATCACCATATTCCGAAACCAATCGATGCTGTGCGCCGTCGCCAGCTGGTTGACCGTCGTGGGGCTGAGCCGGGTGTCGACGGGCCCTCCCATCAGGGTGATGGAGGTCGGTGTCGGCCCCCCATTCGTCGCGATGAGCGCGGCTGCGGCGACCGTCGGTACCGTCCCCTGGCAGACGGCGAGCACGTGCAACCGTTCGCCGCAGAGCTGGCGCATGAAGCGCTCGATCGTCATCACGTAGTCGTCGAGCCCGAACGGGCCCTCGGCAAGCGGTACGTCGCGTGCGTTGGCCCAGTCGTTGACATACACGTCGGCATCCTGGAGCAGCGTTTCGACGGTTTCACGCAGCATCACCGCATGATGCCCGGCGAGCGGGGGGCAAAGGAGGATGGGGGCACCGATGCCGTCGTTGCGGCCTTCGCGCGCGAAGCGGCGCAGGGTGCAAAACGCCGTACGATCGGCGATGCTTTCCTCGACGCGCACCGGACGCCCGTCGATCGAAATGGATTCGATACCGAACGGCGGGAGTTCGGGGGTAGTTTGGAGCAGACGCCGCAGCCATTCGCAGCCAGGCGGCGTGATGAGTTCGGCGTACGCCGCCGGCATCCCCCACACCCGTGCGATCGACGCGACGCTTGCGTCCATCGAGCGCATCAGCGCACGTTGCGCCTCGAGCCAGTTGTACATCATGAGCGTCTCCGCGAGGCAGCTCGCCGGCCCTAGGGCGCAATTGCCTGTCCGTCAGGTCGGGGCTGTTTCTTCTGCCGGGCTCAAGCCTTATTGTGCAGATCACCTGTGCCGGCTGGCAACCTGCTGCTAACGTTAGATTCGGCCGCTGTTGTACTATTGGGCGTTTTCGTCCAACGTAACCGCTCACGCATGCTCGATTTCTTTCGCAACCACAAGCGCCTGATGATGTTCATGCTCGTCCTCCTGATTGTGCCGGGGCTGGGCTTCGTCGGTATCCAGGGCTTCCGCGGTTTCTTCGACGATAGCGCCAACGTGGCGAGCGTCAACGGGCGCAAGATTGCGCGAGCCGAGTTTGACGATGCCATGCGCCAGCAACTGGACCAGGCCCGCCAGATCCTGGGCGCGCGCTTCGACGCGAAGCTGATCGACACGCCCGAGCGCCGGCAACAGCTGCTGGACAACCTCATCCAGCAGAGGACGCTTGCCGACGAGTCGCAGCGTCAGTACCTGACGGCATCCGACGATGCGGTGCGACGCGCGCTCTTGGCCGACCCTGTCATCTCGTCGCTGCGCAAGCCGGATGGCTCGATCGACGTCGATCGCTACAAGGATCTGCTCGCGATGCAGGGTATGACGCCGGAGCAATATGACGAACGCATGCGTTACAGTCTCGCGGTCGAACAGATTCCCGAAAATATCCAGTCGAGCGCCTTTGCGTCAAAGCGTCTGACCGAGGAGCTCGCCAATCTGGTCGAGCAGCAGCGTGCGGTGCAGCCCCTGGTGCTGCAAGCGGGCGATTACGCGTCAAAAGTGCAGCCGACCGACGCACAACTCGGCGCCTACTATGACGCGCATCGGGCCGATTTTGCGACGCCGCAGACGGCGACGATTCAGTATGTCGTGTTCTCGCCCGCGGCGCTTGCCTCGTCCTTCAAGCCGTCGGACGCTGACGCAAAGAAATACTATGACGACAACGTCGCGCACTACACGACGCCGCGTGAAATCCGCGTCAGCCAGATCCTGATTACGGCGCCCGCCACGGCGAGCGCGGCTGACGATGCCAAGGCCAAAGCGAAGGCGCAGTCCGTGTTGTCGGAAGTCCAGGCGCATCCCGCGCAGTTTGCCGACATTGCGCAGAAGGAGTCGCAAGATCCGGGCTCGGCCTCCAAGGGCGGCGATCTCGGCTGGTCGACCGGCGGCGTGATCACGGGCGACAAGGCGTTCGATGCGGCCGCTTTCGCGTTGAAAAGCAAGAACGCGGTCAGCGACATCGTGCGCTCCTCCTTCGGTTACCACGTCATCATGTTGACGGACGTGAAGCCTTCGGCTGTTAAGCCGTTCGCCGATGTAAAGGACCAGATCGAGCAGGACCTGAAGACGCAGCAAGGCGCCAAGCTATTTAGCGACGGTTCCGACGGTTTCTCATCGACCGTGTACGAACAGTCGAAAAGTCTTCAACCAGCGGCGGACAAGTACAAGCTGACGATCCAGACGGCCACGGTGACGGATAAGCCGAATCCCGCGCTGCCGCCCGATAGCCCGTTGAACAATCCCAAGTTCCTCGCCGCCGTATTTGCGAACGATGCCGTCAAGGATCGCAACAACACGCAGGCGGTCGATGTTGGCAATAGCACGCTCGTTTCCGCCCATGTGACCGACTATAAGCAGGCCGCGACGCCGGCACTCGCTTCGGTGAAAGATGCCGTGCAAAAGCGGTATGTGGCCGAGCAGGCCGCTGAGCTGATGCGCAAGGACGCAGCGGCCAAGTTGACCGATTTGCAGAAATCGAAGTCCACGGCGGGTTTCGGATCGGAAATCAAAGTCTCGCGCAACGATGCGCAAGGCGTGCCGACAGCCGCGTTGAGCGCGATTTTCAAGGTCGATCCGAGCAAGCTGCCCGCGTATGTCGGCGTTGATCTTGGCGATGCCGGCTATGGCCTCTACCGCGTGAACGCGGTGTTGCCCGGCGCGCCAGCCGATCCGGCCCGGATTGCTGGTGCTCAGCAGCAGCTTGCGCAAATCGCAGCGCAGCAGGAAATGGCGGCCTATACGGCGGCGCTGCGCGCGCGCTCGAAGGTGAAGATTTACGGCTCACCTGCTGCCGCCAACGCAAGCGGAGCCGACGGCGACTGATCGATGCGGCTCAGGGCGGCTCGAGCCCTGAGCGGTTCAGCCGTCTGCGGCACCGGCAGTAGACACGAGTATTAGCCCCACAAAACGCCACCATTGGTTCGCCTTGGTGGCTTTTTCATGCCCGAGTCACCTATATATGCGCTTTGACCTCAGCGGTGGCACTGAGCGGGGCCAGATCAGAATGGACTAGCTGAGTGAACCGGCACGGTGAACTGAACGACTGCGCCGCGGGGCAGGTTCGCAGTCGCCCACAATCGGCCGCCATGTGCTTCGATGATTGAACGGCAGATCGATAGCCCCATTCCCAAACCGGTGGGCTTCGTTGTGTAAAAGGGGGCGAAAACATGCTCGGCGGATTGCGGGGCAAACCCCGGCCCGGAATCGCGCACCGCCACGAGGAGGCAGCCAGAGTCGGTTTTCCCGGTGCTGACTGCCAGTTCCCGCACGCCATCGCTGACGCCGCTCATTGCCTCGATCGCGTTGATGAGCACGTTGAGGATGACTTGTTGTAGTTCAACACGGTCTCCTTCGATGAATGGCAAACCGTCCGCGAGTTGCATTTGCACCGAGGCGCCGTTCTTTATTGCTTCGCCACGGATGAGCTCAAGTACCTCGCGAATCGCCGCGTTGATGTCCACCTTGTCCTTCCTTCGGGGCGCCTTCTTGATCAATTCCCGGATCCGGCCGATCACATCCCCCGCTCGATTGCCGTCGTTGACGATACGGTGGAGCGCCTGCCGTGCCTCTTCCACGTCAGGAGGCTGGGCATCCAGCCACCGCAGCGCAGCGTGGGCGTTGGTGACTGTCGTGGCGATCGGCTGGTTGACCTCATGGGCGATCGAGGCCGTGAGCTGTCCCATGGTGGCGACGCGGTTTGCGTGCGCCAGCTCCCTTTGTAACTCGCGGTAGCGCCGCTCGCTCTCGCGGTGCATCAGCGCGTAAAGCCGCGTTATCTCGTACAGCAGAACAAACAAGACGAGGCTGCCAGACAGGACCCCGCAGACCTTGCCAGCATAAAAGCCGACGCTGAAGCGGGCCGGAACCGGGTACGAAATGAGGACGAACTCTGTAACGTACGCGCACATCACCACCATCAGCCACAGATCAAGCACCGAACGCCGCCGGATCCAGAGCGCAACGACCGCAAGGACGCTCAACAGTGCCATGGCCCCGGCGGCATAAAGCCAGAGCGTAGAAAAACGGACCGTATCAAGCATCATGCGTGGCAGTAGTGCATTTCCCGCCGTGACAAAAAAAGTCGCAGCACACACGACGGCCACCGTCAGCGCAACACTCGAAAGGATGGGCGTACCTACGGAACCCGGCCACAACCGCTTCGTTGGATCGGCATCCTTCAACAGGGCATAAGCGATGACGGACGTGGCAAAACCCGCATGCCACAGAATATAAAGCCAGTTTGCGCTCTGCAGCCCGGCGCCCAGCAGGCCACCCGGCGTGAGAATGCCCGGAAAGGTCAGCGTCCACGGGAATAGCATGAGCGCTGTGAAGAGATATCCACTCGCGATCACGAGGATGGCGCGCGAACGCAGGATGGTGAACTGGGCGAACAGCAGAACCGCGGTGATCGAGTCGATCACGATCATCGCCGTGGCATAAGGTGTGATGACGTCGATCCGTCGCGGCCGCAGAGTCGAGAGCGGCCCAATCGTGATGAAACCGGCGACCAGAAAGGCGAGCACGACGGCAAGGGCAAGCCGTGTCTGCGCCCGGCCGGGCGGCAAGTTCAAGAGGATGAAATGCTGCTCCTCGGGGACAACGGCGGCCATCTTCACCATCGGAGCGACCCTTCACAGGGGCTGGAACGCGCGGCGCTAACCTGGTCTGTCTCAGTCCGCCGCCAATTCTGCCGACGAGTAATCAAACACGCGGCCTGTGAAAAGGCTGAAATGGAAGAGTTTGTGCGGCTACGCATATGATCGCGCCGGCGACCGACTTCTGAACGCACCGTTCTCGGAAGTTGTTTCGGCTCTTGCCGGCCGAACCGGTCACCCGCTTAACCTCAATGTATATCGATTGCGGGCACTTGTCTTCATCGATGAAGCGATAGGCCATGGTCCTCCAGATGCCGATTGTGACGGACCGCGCCCGCTGAACAACGACCGTTTGAATTGCAGGCGCCGAGCGTCTGATTGCGTCGACCGGTGATATTCGCTTCCGGCAGGAAGCGGCCAGCCGACTCGTCCGATGACTTCTTAACTGCACTAAATAAGGAAGAGGCTAAGTGCGCAGTTGACCCCGGACATATGATTCGCGCAGAACTAGTCATTCGTCGAAGGTGGTGAGCAGTGTGTGGCGGATGACCGCAATGGCCGATCACTTGTCCGTGAGTGAACGCACCGAGCGACCGCTCGACTCTGATGCCTGTCTTGCAACCCAAACGGCTCGACCGGCAGCAATGGGTCGGGTGCTGCCCGTCGTGCCAAGCAGCGAGCGGTCTGGAACTGCGGCGCAATGCATCTACGCAGTCGTCGGGAGTTTTGCGTCGGCTCGTCCTCGGCCACCCTTATAATCCGGCATGACTCCATCCATCTCCCACGCAGCAAGCATACGGCCGCCAGTTCCGGCTGCTCGATTCATCGGTCTGTTGGTCGCGCATACCTCAGCGGGCCATTCACCATCCACGCGCTTGGAATGCACGTTCCACGAACTGTGGACGACGATCGTATGAAAATACCCAAACGACTTGCACCGCTTCTCGAAGAAGGACTTATCGACGAAGTCATCAGCCAGTTGATGAGCGGCAAGGAGGCAACAGTCTACGTGGTGCGCAGCGGCGAATCGACGCGTTGCGCTAAGGTCTACAAGGACGCGAAGCAGCGCAGTTTTCGGCAAGCCGCGTCGTATCGGGACGGTCGCAAGGTCAAGAACAGCCGGCAGGCGCGGGCGATGGAAAAAGGTACGCGCTACGGCCGTCAGATGCAGGAAGCGTCATGGCAGAACGCTGAAGTAGACGCGCTTTTCCGGCTCGCCAACGCAGGTGTGCGTGTGCCGCAACCCTATATTTGTACCGATGGCGTGTTGCTGATGGATCTGGTGATCGACGAGATGGGTGACGTCGCACCACGGCTCAACGACGTCGATCTGACCGAAGCCCGCGCCCTCGAACTGCACGCGCTGCTGCTGAACCAGGTTGTCCGCATGCTCTGCGCGGGCGTAATTCACGGCGACCTGTCGGAATACAACATCCTGCTGGCAGCGGATGGGCCGGTGATCATTGATCTGCCACAGGCCGTCGACGCAGCCGGCAACAACGAAGC
>NZ_DATJJF010000148.1:0-8502 GCF_035492435.1 Trinickia sp. | reverse complement strand
GCCGGCCAGCAGGTAGCGCTGGTGTTGCGTCACCCATGTAAGCAGTCGGATATTGCCGACTCTGCGGGCCACCCACTGTGTCGGTTCCTTGGCCGTGAGCGCAACGCCGACCAACAGTACGACAGGCTGATTGGCTCTGTTCATGTAGATGAATTCGGATACCCGCGAGATCGCGCCGAATGTGACGATCCGTTTCTCTACGAGCCGTAGGCCCGCCGGCCCGAGGTCGGGAGCGACAACACGGTCAGTGCCAGCTGTTGCTACTGGCGCGGGTGGTGTTGCATCGCGATAGTGACTCGATGCGCGCGCCAATGTCATCACTGCCGCACCGTCGAGCGCCTCATCTGAAGCTTGCAACGCGACAATCCATCCGCTCAAAGCGGCGAACGCAAGCGCGAACACCACGAAGGCGCGCAGTGCAACGCTGCGCGAGTGCGGCATGAGCCGCTTCAGTGCGGTTTGCCAACGAATCGCGATCGGCTCGTCCACTGGTGGGAACGCGCGCATCAATCGCTTGTTGATGATGCTGTAAAAAACGACCGGACGCGCTTCATCCGAGCGATTGTTAGAGAAGTGGCGCAGACGCTGCGCTCGCCCGGCTGCCACGACGCCATCTGCGGACGCATCAATATCCGTCTGCGTGGGCAGTGCATGATCGGGCGGGTCCGTAATTGCCATGTCAGGTATCAGTCAAGTGTCGGCTGGGCTGTGCAAAGGCAAACACGGTAACGATTCGATTTATTCCGCCACGGTCAATCGAAACGCGAGAGTGAACCGAAACTTGGTAGGCGTCGTTCCACTGCATATCATCGATTGAAAGGGTCAGCTCCGTACTTTTTGCCGCGTGAAATGAGGAACGTATTTGGAATGGCCAAGCCTCCGGCGCGTTCACTCCAATGAGACACGTGTAACTCACAACGGGAGAACCATCGTGCGAGTTCCAATTCTTCGTACCGGGCGAACGATCCTGGGCGTCGTCACTGTACTTGCGATCTCTGCGCTTTGCGACTCGCCTGCCTTCACTGCAGGGTTGCAGGCTGCGCCTTCCGACGAGGCACGTTTCCTGGCGGAAATCGATACCGCCATGACAAAGATGATGGACGGCATGTCCGTGAAGCCAACGGGCGATGTCGATCGCGATTTCGTCGCCATGATGGTTCCTCACCATCAAGGCGCCATCGACATGGCCCAGGCCGTCCTGCGCTACGGGCACAACGAACAATTGCGCCGCATCGCACAGGAGATCGTGGTCGAACAGCAGCAGGAAATTGCTGCCATGCGAATGGCCGTCGGGCAGCCGCTGCCGCCTTCCGTGCCGGCTCCCGATCAGCCAAAGCCAACTTTACCGAGCGTCCCCTCGATGTCTCACCGCGGCATGTCAACGAGCATGCCGAACCCGACGCAAAAGGAGCCGTGATGAAACCCAATTCGACTTGCGCCATCGCGTTATCGGCGCTCGCGCTCGCCGCAGCCCAGCTCGCTGTGGCTGGACAGGCCCCCGGATCGCTGTCCGATCCGGACATCCCGGTCAGCCATCGCGATCGCGTCTACGCCGCCGAGCAGTTTTCGAACACGGTGTCAGTGCTCGATCCGTCGGACAACAAGCTGGTCGGCTTGATTCGCCTTGGTGATCCAACGCCTGGCAATTTCAGCCCGTTATACAAGGGCCAACTGCTCGTGCATGGCATGGGTTACTCGCCGGACCATCGCACGATTGCGGTTGTGTCCATCGGATCGAACTCGGTCTCATTCATCGATACACAGACGAACACCGTCAAGCATGTCACTTACGTTGGCCGCTCGCCTCATGAGGCTTTCTTCACGCCTGATGGAAAGGAAGTCTGGGTTACTGTGCGAGGTGAGAATTATGTCGCGGTACTCGATGGGAAAACGTATGAGGAGAAAAGCCGCATCATCGTTCCGGCGGGCCCCGGTATGCAGATCTTCTCGCCGGATGGAAAGTACGGTTATGTCTGCTCGTCTTTCAATCCGGAGACCAAGGTAATAACCGTTGCGGACCACAAGATCATCGGCACAGTCAAACAGGCCAGCCCCTTCTGCCCAGACCTCGCTGCAACACCGGACGGCAAGCAAGTCTGGTTCACGCTGAAGGATGTGGGAAAAGTCCAAGTGTTCAACGCAAAGCCGCCATTTGAGCTCATCAAGACGCTCGACACGGGCCCGATTACGAACCACGTGAACATCGTGCATAACGCAAAGGGCATGTTCGCGTACGTGACGGTCGGGGGCTTGAACGTGGTCAAGGTGTTCCGAACCGATGACTTTTCTCAGGTCGCAGTGATTCCTGTCGGCAACTTGCCGCATGGGCTATGGCCGTCGGGTGACGGTAGCCGCATCTATGTCGGGCTCGAGAACGCCGATGAGATGACTGCGATCGATACACTGACCAACACCGTTGTCGCTTCGGTGCCCATTGGCCAGGCGCCGCAGGCGGTCACCTATGTGCCGAACGCGGTACCGGTTGGTGAGGGCACGCAGAACCTGCAGACGCTCGGCCTGGCGGGGCAGAATGTCCAGATTGCACTGGTGCGCGCGGAAGCGGGGAAGCCTGCGAACGCCGCAAATGCACCTACGACTGTCGCATTGTTCGACCAGGGGCTCGTGCAGGTGCTCCAGGCTGCCGTTACCGGCTTGCAGCCGAAGCAGCCCTATGTGCTGGGCCTTGTCGATAACGCCGATGGCACCGGTAACGTGCAAGTGCTCGCGAACTTCATGACTAATCCCGCCGGCTCGGCCATCGTGAACGCGATCGGCCAGGTTCGCCAATGGGTTGCGCCAGGGGCGACCACGGCCGATGACAAACGCCGCTATCTCGTGATTGCTCCGCAAGTGTCGGGCAAGCCAGGGGCCCCGGTGCAGGTGCAGCAGTCTCTGTGAACCGTTTGCCGCGGCCAGTATCAATGGCGGAGTCAAAATGCATCTATTTCGGAGTCCTAATCATGGGGGCGATCGTGCGGATCCCGAATGCGATGTCTTCGTGGAATGCGGAATAACTTGGCAGCAGGCGGTGTTTACTCTATGACATCGGAATCTGATGTTTCGCGCATACGCATGCGTTCGGGCGGGCCCTTCCATCTCGTCGTGGGTGTGGACCTCAGCCGTACAGGGTGTAATCGCAATCGTCAGTAAGCGGTGTTCCAATGCGGACACGAGAGGGAATATGTGCAAACTACTGACTATAGAGAATGATGAACTTGTCGTTCAGAACGTTCTAAGCACACTCAACTCAAGCGGCTTTGTCGTCGATGTGGCGACTACGGCTGAAAATGGCATGAAGCGTGCGGCGAACGGCACATATGATGCCGTGATTCTCGACCGGGAACTGCCCGATCTTGACGGCATCATCGTCGTCGCCGCACTGCGCCGCCTCGGCATCCATGCACCGATGCTGATGATGAGTTCTGATTGCAATGTCGAGCAGACCATCGAAGGCTTGCGTGCCGGCGCGGACGACTATATCTCGATACCGTTTTCTTGGGAGGAGATGTTGGTGCGCGTTGAAGTGCTGTTGCGCAGACAATCCGTTATGCGCGGGCTGTCAGCCGACGAGACAACAAAATGCATTCGCGGCGAGTTAGAACTTGATCTCATCAGGCGCACCGTAATCCATCAAAAAAGACATCTTGATTTACGGCACACCGAATTCCGCCTACTCGAGTACATGATGATGCATACCGGGGAAGTTCTGACGCGGACAATGATCTTGGATGCGGTATTCGATCGTCGGTTCGACCCCGGCACGAACGTGATCGATGTGCATGTGGGACACCTGCGCCGGAAGTTGAGTTCGCTGGGCGTGGAACCTATTCGGACTATTCGAGGCGCAGGCTACCGGTTCGGCTGAAGCTCCTGTCGTTGATCGCCGCTTCCCATGTTGAGTAGGCATCGTACGCCGTGGCAGGTGTTGGAGTACTACTCGGGACATGTGCGAATCATGGCGGTAAGGGCGATAATGCGACGTCACGCGACGAGCAACAGGGTTATGCCGTGACATTTCATCGAGGAGGCCGATCTTGCATTCCATCACCACCGTAGAGCAACTTGAGTCGATCTATGGGCCGCCGCATGAGCGTTCGATCTGGAAGGAGATCGATCATCTCAACGAGGACTACCAAGCATTCGTACGTGCGTCGCCTTTTGCCATCCTCGCATCTGTCGGGCCGAACGGAACAGATTGCTCACCGAAGGGCGATCCGTCAGGCTTTGTGGCGATTCTCGATGAAAAGACGCTGGCGCTTCCGGATCGGCCTGGTAACAACCGGATCGACAATCTGCGCAACATCATCGTTGACCCGCGCGTTTCGTTGCTATTCCTGATTCCAGGCATCGGGGAGACGCTAAGAGTTAACGGCCGGGCGCACATATCGGTCGACCCAGAACTGCTCGCACGGTTCGAGATCCAGAAAAAGCAACCGCGAACTGTCATCGTCGTCAACGTCGATGCAGCCTACTTCCACTGCTCAAAGGCGATCGTCCGATCGGGCCTTTGGGATCCCGAGCGGCAAATTTCACGTTCCGAGCTACCGAGCACTGGCGCAATCATTCGGCGTTTGAGGGGCGGCGATTTCGATGCCGAAGCTTACGACCGCGATCTGCCTGGAAGAATTGCCTCGGGATTGTATTAATAGGCCCGGCTAGCCTGTGTGGATTTGCAGAGCGCGTTGCAGAATCAACGCGCGCGCAAAGGTCGGCAGCATTCGAAATCAATTAAGCGGCGCCGATAATCGCCGGGCATAGTTTTTTAGCTGAAGTTGTGCCTCATGCCACCCCACAGAGCCAGAAATTGGCTCTCACCTAAGCTCGTGCCCTTCTCGGGCATCGCCACTACAAAAGTCGCGAGCTCGTCAATCAAACTTCGCGACTCAGCCAAGCCGCTGACAATGCGTGCGTATTTCGCATAATCATCTGCTATATTGTCGGGCCGTTAATTGCATCACCGCTCAGGACGAGCGTCGTATCAACAGTTAAAGGATCACCGTGTCATTCCAGAATTTACGCATCGGCACGCGCCTCGCCGTTGGTTTTGGCTGCTTGCTGTTGCTGTTGTTTGTACTTGTTGTCGTCACACTCCTTCGTTTTAGCACTGCCCGTCAGATCAGCGAAGAAAATAAAACTGCATGGATGAGCGCGGACGCCGCGTACACGCTCGAACTAGAAACGGCCGCCACGGCGAGCTACGTCAAACAGCTCTTTGTTTCGTCCGACCCATCGAATGTGAATGCCGTTCAACAAGGCATAGCAGCCCAAGCATCGGGTACGACCGCAGCGCTAGCGACAATTGACAAGCTGGTTACCGATCCCACTGGCAAGCAACTGATTGCAGACATGCGTGACGCGCGCACCCCATGGGTTGCCGCGCGCTCGGAGGTGGCGAAGCTGCTGGCGGCGGGCCAGCATGACGACGCGGCGAAGGTCATGCTCGAGCAAGGCATCCCGGCAATGACCAAATTCTTGCAGTCGCAGGCCAACCTCGTCGATTACGAAAGAAAGATGATGGAGGCCGGCAATCTCAACGCAGCAACGACCGTCGACTCCGCTCGCATGCTCATCGGGGTGTTGTCAGCGATCATTATCGCTATCAGCATTGCGTTCGCTTACGCTGTCACGCGCAGCATTACGCGCCCGGTCGGCGAGGCCGTGAAAATAGCGCAAAAGGTTGCACGCGGCGATCTCACGAGCCGAATCGTCGTATCGTCAAAAGACGAGATGGGCGAGCTCATGCACTCCTTGAAGGAGATGAACGAGCAGCTGACAAACGCCGTGAGCAATGTACAGACCGCGGCCGGTTCGATCGCGTCGGCGTCGGTCCAGATCGCTAACGGCAACCTCGATTTGTCGCAGCGAACGGAAGAACAAGCGGCTTCGCTCGAACAAACTGCGTCGAGCATGGAAGAGCTCACGGCGACGGTCAAGCAGAATACCGACAACGCGCGCGAAGCCAGTCGGCTCGCCAAAGAGGCGTCGGCCGAGGCTGCGAAGGGGGAGGGCGTGGTCGGCGAAGTTGTCGAAACCATGCATGCCATCGCGGGTAGCTCCCAGCAGATGACCGACATCATCGCCCTCATCGAAGGCATCGCATTCCAGACCAACATTCTCGCGCTCAACGCCGCGGTGGAAGCTGCGCGCGCCGGTGAGCAGGGGCGTGGTTTCGCTGTCGTCGCAGCCGAAGTGCGCACGCTTGCTCAGCGTTCAGCAGCGGCTGCCAAGGAAATCAAAGAGCTTATCGACGCGTCCGCCGTCAACGTCGATAAAGGAGCCGCGCTCGCTGATCGAGCAGGCCATGCCATGACGCAGATCACGAGCGTGATCGACCGTGTGGCCAGCGTCATGACCGAGATCGCCGCCGCTTCCGATCAACAAAGCACAGGCATCGAGCAGGTCGGCGGCGCTATCGTGCAAATGGATCAGGTTACGCAACAAAACGCGGCACTGGTCGAACAGGTTGCGGCAGCGGGCAGCTCGCTGCAGGATCAAGCGCAGCGCCTGCGGCAAGCGATCGCCGCCTTCCACGTCGATACTGGCTCGCGAGCAAGCGCTCTCGCAATGTAAGCAAAACCGCGCTCCCTTTGCGCTTCGACCCATCGAAGTACAGTCCTAGTCCTTTTTTTGTCTGCTTGTCATGGAAATGCGTTCTTCCCTTAGCGAGTTCATCGCCCTTGATGATCCCGCATCTCTCACCCGGCGTCGCGTGCTCCGAGGTCTTGTCGCGGCTGGCGCCGCGAGCGCGATCGCGCCCGTGTCCGGCGCTTATGCGTTTGCACAGCCGGCTGGCGCATCCGGTGCGGCCGAGACCGTGCCGAGCGCAGACGAACTGCCGCAAAGTATTGCCGAAGCGGGACGTGCGTTACGCAGCGGGAAGTATTCATCGGAAGAGCTCACGCAAGCCTATTTGCAGGCAATCGGCCGGTTGCAACCCACTCTGAATGCCTTCGTTACGGTGACGCGCGACAGGGCGCTTAGCGAAGCGCGCGAACGCGATCGCGAGTTGCGCGCGGGCAAAGACCGCGGGCCGCTGCATGGCATCCCTATCGTCCATAAGGATCTCTACGACACAAAGGGTATTCGGACGGCGGTCGGCACGGCGTTTTTCCGCGATCGTGTGCCGAACGACGACGCAGCGGTGGTGAGCCGCCTCGCCGCTGCAGGTGCGGTGACGCTCGGCAAAACAAACATGAACGAGTTCGCCGCAGGCATTACCGGGACGAACGAGTTCTTCGGTAATATTCACAATCCGTGGAACGTCGAGCGCTCTCCGGGCGGTTCTTCGAGCGGCACCGGCGCCGCCGTAGCGGCGGGTTTGTGCCTCGCGGGAACGGGCTCCGACACGGGCGGCTCGATTCGCGTGCCCTCGTGCTGGAACGGACTGACGGGTATCCGCCCGACCTTCGGCCGCGTCAGCCTGACCGGGGTTTTTCCTCGCTCGTACAGCCTCGATTGCGCCGGTCCTATTGCGCACAGCGCCGAAGATGTCGCGCTCATGTTGACGGCCATGGCCGGCTACGATCCGACTTACAAAAACTCGTTGAACGCGCCGCAGGAAAATTTCGGCAAGCATATCGACGCCGGTGTGAAGGGTCTTAAGCTCGGCATCGTTGAGAACTACTCGTTCAGGGATGTCGATCCGGACGTCGCGAAGGCGGTGGAAGCTTCGGTACGCACGCTGCAAGGCGAGGGCGCTCAAATCGTCCGCGTGAATATCCCTTTGCTGGCCAAGCCGCTCGACTTTTCGGCGCTCTTTACGATTCTCCTTTACGAGTTCAACGAGATCATCGGCGATCGCTACCGTGCGGCCGCAGACAAGACGCAGTTCGGGGAGATCGTTCGCAACGACCTCGCGAAGGGAGAAAAGATCTCGCGCGAGCAGTACGAGCAAGCGCTAACGGCGCGCACGCAATTGTTGGCGCAGTTCAAGGACGCATTCTCACAAGTCGACGCACTGATCACGCCGACTATGCCGACGACTGCGCCCGTCTTGGCGGCCGGCGGTCCGGCGTATGACCGCGGCAGAGAGTTCATGTTGCCGATTAGCTGGACGGGTTTGCCCGCTCTCTCGACGCAAAGCGGCTTCGATTCGAACGGGCTGCCGGTCGGCATGCAGCTGATCGGTAATTCCAGGCAGGAAGCGCGGCTGCTGCAAATTGCCCACGCCCATCAAAAGGCGACGGGCTTCTTCCTCAAGCGTCCGCCTGTTCACGCATAACGTTGGTTGCGGGCCGAGCGAAAATGGCGCAGGCCCGCTCGCGTGCTCTCATCGACGCTCGCCTTGCGGCGACCACCACCGCAAGGTGAGGGCGTTGGTCACCACGCTGACGCTACTGAACGCCATCGCCGCACCGGCAACGACGGGGCTTAGCAGCCCCAGCGCTGCCAGCGGCACTCCCACCACGTTGTAGACGAAGGCCCAGAACAAATTCTGCTGGATCTTCCGATAGGTGCGGCGCGAAATGTCGATGGCGTCTGCGATGAGCGCCGGGTCACCTC
>NZ_DATJJF010000147.1:0-3400 GCF_035492435.1 Trinickia sp. | reverse complement strand
GACGAAGCACAGCGGCACCGTCAGCGGCAAGGGCGTCGATTCGAGCAAGCCGTTCCCCAACGCATCGACGACGCCCGCGTAGGTATCCCGAATGCCGACGAAGGCGTCAGTGCGCCCGCTCGCCACGCTTTGCACACCGCTTCGCGCATCGTCGACGTCGATGAAATGGGCGCCGGGCAGCCACGTGCTGGCCACCCCGCCGATTTCCTCGCGCTCGCGTGCAACGCGCCATCCCACGAAATCGGCCGGCGCACGCGGCTTGGCTTCTTCACGCCGTACGACGGCACCGATTTGGGGCTGCGCATAGGGTGACGACACCCAGTAAATACCGTCATCGGACACAGCCGTGCACGGCGCAGGCAGCACGTCGACGTCTCCCGCATCAAGCGCGGCGAATGCGGCGCCGACCGAGGCGAATCGCCGATGGACAAGTACGATGCCGTGCGGATCGGCGATTGCGCGCAACGCACTAGGCCCGAAACCGTGACGTACGCCGGAACGCTCGACATAGTCCAGCACGCTGGCATCGCCTGCGTAGGCCCCAACTCGCAGCACGCTTCGAGGTCTTTCAGTCGCGCCGCCTATGCCGACGCCGGCCGCGGGGCCGACATGGGCCCCTGCGTCCCCCCCGGCAACCGCGGTACCCTGCGGCGTACTCGCCGCTCCCGTCGCCAAGCACGCGCACAGCGCAGCACCGATAAGCGACCGATGTGGCAAAGCCCGGACCCGACTGATCGTGTCGCGCATCCGTGAAAAGCCGCAGCGCATAGCTCCGTTCCTTGTCGTTCGTACGGCATCAGCTGCGGAACCGCTCCTTGAGAAACAGGGCAAGTGCGAGGTCGTCGGCAACCCGCAGCTTGCGCATGGCGCTGCGCTTGTGCGTGCTGACGGTTTTCTTGCTGCGTCTTAGGCGTTCCGCGGTCTGCGACACGGAGAGCCCTTCGGCGATGTAGCGCAAAATTTCCATTTCGGCTGAGGACAGCGCGTCTTCGCGTGGGACCGGCACCAACGCGTCGACGTTGCCATCGCGCACGGCAAAAAACTTGCGCGGGAATGAAATGGTATTGCGGACGGCTTCCGCGATGAGCGGCAACGGGGTGGCCTTTTCAAGAAACGCGTTGGCCCCGGCGCGGTGGCAGACACATTCGGCATCGGCCGCACGCGCAGCCGACAGCACCACGATCGAAAGCGATGGCGCACACGTGCGCAGACGACGAACAAATGCCGCGCCGTCGACCTCATCGTCCGGCAAGTAGTAATCGACCATCGCCACGTCGTACTGATTGCGCTCGAGTTCGGTGATCAGGTCGTCCGCTGAGGTGACGATTGCTGCGACATCGAAATCGGCAAACCCGCGCAAGAACGTTGCCACGCCTAGCGCGACGACCGGGTGGTCGTCCAGCAATGCAACCCGGATGCGATGCTTCGGACGGGACAACAACAGGATTTTCCGGGAGTTCATGCGCTTGTGCCCTCGCTATTGTCTTTCTCGGCTCGTTCGATGCTTTGCCAGACTCGAGTATCGCCGCACTCCCACGCACTCGGATCGACACATTTATTTTGTTAATAATTATTTGACGCCCAGACTCATGCACGTCGAATTATCCGAAATTCGCATCCGAGAAATTTCTGATTTACCTTTTCATTGCCGCTTGAACCATGCTAGCACTGAGCACCCCAAACCTTATTTAGGCCAAGACACCCACGCAACCCAGCGCCCACGATTCTTTGCGGCGAGAGTGATCGATTTTAGCGTAGACGATAGTGCCGGACAATGGCCCGCCATTAAACTCATTATCTCAATAATCGAGATCAAGCTGACGGAAGGCCGCTTAGTTCATTTAGTCCTAAAATTAATCACCAATTAACACAGCAATTGAAAAGTGTGCTTAAGGAAAGTGACCTACCTCCGGGATTGTGCGGATTGTCGGTTAGACAGCCCTGATGCTGGTGATCGTCGCCTCGAACGGCTCAGCTTCGCCCGTTGTTCGGCGGCGTGAGCTCAAACAGGTCGGCCCCAGCCGGTGCAGCCGTACGCGGCGGCAAAGGCGCGGCGCAGGCTGCCATCTGATCGGCCGGCGTCAGTTGCAAGAACGTACGCGCGATCTCGGCATCGCGACACGTGAGCCATGCTTCGTACTGTGTCGGCGGCACGATGACGACGCCGCGCTTCTCGGCGCCAGGTCGATGAAACCGGCTCAGCAAAGGATGGGGATCGGCGTTGAGTGTCAGCATCGTGAACGAAATCGCGACGCCCTCCTCTTCGTCCCATGTGCGCCAGAGGCCGGCAATCGCGAACGGCTGAGCGTCCGCCATACCGATGCTCCAGCGCACCGCCTTACCTGACTCGTAATTCGGCTCATAAAATGCGGTGCACGGAATCAGGCAGACTTGGCCTGCTCGCCAAGCGTCGCTGAAGCTGCGCTTCGTCGCGACGGTCTCCATGCGGCAGTTCATCGTGTCAAACACCTTGACGCCGCGCGCGATACGCTTCCTCGGCACCATGCCGAAGGTCGCCAGGCGGAAAACGCGTGCGCCCGTCATGTCATGCATGACAATCGGCGCGACGTAGTCTTTATAGATCTCTTCCTGCCACTCTCCCGTCGCCTCGACATCGAATAGCGACCCGAAATCAATATCGCGCCCCACCTTGTAGCTCGTGCACATCGCCATCCCCCCAAAGTTCCCCACACGGTTACGGTTAGCGTTCATATCGACGTGGGCACACACACCGCCGAGTCAGCGGCGTTCATGCCGGCCACGGACGGTGGGCGTTGCGCCGGCCCGCCTGTCGCGGCAATCCCAAACGGCGTTGTGCGCGGTAGCGAACAGATAATCGTCGGCACATTAGGCAATCTGCCCGCTCACCATACGATCTTCCCCCGCGCGCTTTGGCGGGGGTTTTTTTATGGCCGTGCTTTTGGCCATCACGCCCGACAGCACCTGCACTCCCGCTTGCACTGGCCTCGCGCTGCTTCGCTGCACACGGCGCTCGCTGCGTGTCTGGCGCCCCTCGCCGCACGGACGGCCTTTTTTACTGCAACGCAACAATCTCATACGAACACATCATCCAACGCCCGCCGATAAAAAAATGCGGAATAGGCAACATTCTTAGTATGATTACAAGCAAGTCTGTTTGATTCGTCATGACCGCCATGCGTCTCGCGACCTTTGCGACAAGCATCGCGGCGTGAGTCCTGCTGCGCCTATGCGAACGCCAATCCGCGATTCGGATCATCGACCTCTTACACCGCGCATCTCGCCGGCACTGCTGATTTTGGTCGGCGTCGGCTTTGCCATCGCGATGCTGTTGGTCGCCGTAGCGATCTTGTACGGCGGTCGCGAGGATGCGATGCAGCACTCGACCGAGTGGTCGCGCAATACGCTGGTCGTGCTCGAA
>NZ_DATJJF010000146.1:0-39767 GCF_035492435.1 Trinickia sp. | reverse complement strand
TTAAGAATCGGTCGCTCACTCAAAGCTGACAGGTTGTGAATTGCTTCACTAACCTGACTTACTTTTGTGTGAGACTCTTGATACTTTCGCTATCGGTGACCAAGGTCACCGTGCGTCGCCATCAAGCGCCCACACTTATCGGCTGTAAATTTTTAAAGATCGCGTCGCTCAACTTTCGCACACCGAACCGACTACCGTTCGGCGCTGCGTCGTTTTGCGTTGCTGCGTCAGCAGCAGAGAAACGAGATTATGCAGACTGTTTCGCTACGTGTCAACAGTTTTTTAACTGTTTGCCGTTTGAACTTCAACCGGCCCGACACGCGCTGTTACTACCTGCCCCTGCGTTTCTCAACAGGGAGGCGAATCATAGTCCAATGAACGGCGTGTGACAAGCCCGCGACAGACTTTTTTCGCGGATGGCCAAAAGTGGCATCAACGTCGCCCGAGCGGGCTCATAAGCGGGCCGAGGGCTATTGCCCCGGCCATCGCGGCATAACCGGCATCGTTGGGATGAATACCATCGCCGCTGTCGTAGTCGGCACGCAGGCGATCCATGTGGGCAGGATCACGTAGCGCAGCGTCGAAATCGATCACGCCGTCAAACGCGCCCCCCGTCCTGACCCAAGCGTTGACAGCCTGGCGGATGCCCTCGCGTGTGGAACGCGCCGCCGCTGGCGTCAGCGTGGCACCGAAAATCCGCACGCCGTGCCGATGTGCCGCGTCGATCAGCCGGCGGTAGCCGTTAATAATGTCGCTCGCCGTTACGACGGTATGCGGCGCATCGCAGTCAAGCCCGTTGCGCGGCGACATGGCGGCAAAATTGATGTCGTTGATGCCGACCAGCACAATGACCGCTTTCACGCCGGCCTGATCCAGTGCGTCGCGGCCGAAGCGCCGCTCGAGCGCCTCCCCGTAGCAGGCGGAGTCGCTCAGCAGACGATTGCCGCTGATGCCGAGATCGAGCACTGCGATGCCACGGGCGTCCTCGCCCGAAAGCCGCCGGGCCAGCCCGTCGGGCCAGCGCCGGTTTGCATTCACGCTCGAGCGCAATCCGTCTGTGATCGAATCGCCGATTGCGGCGATCGCACCGTGAGACGTGCCCAACACGCTCATCGACGTTATCCATGCAGAAGCGGTGAACCGCTTCACATAAGCCGTCGGCGCCGCATCCAGCGTGTGGTCGCCCGGCGTCGATACATAGTTGATCTGATTGGCCACGCGATGCCACGCAGTCATGGTCTGCCCTGGGCGGACGTGAATACTGACCGCATACGCGGCGCCTCCGCGCACATCCAGTTTGACTGCATCGCTTTCGACCTCCCTTCCCGGCTCGAGCACAACGGACGATCGGCCGCCAAAAGTGAGTTGCACCGACGTGCCTGGCCGCACGGCCGCCCCGCCCGTCGAACGAGCGAGGGCCATGCCGTCGATGACCAGCGGAGTGCGTCCGTAGGCATTGCTGACCCGCAGCTTCACGGTTTGTCCCGATGCGGTTGGATAAACGATCTCGCGGACGGTGCGCCCCGACACCTCCGGCGCTCGGTACAGAGGCGGAGGATCACGCAAGTCGGGAATCGACTGCACGGCGGTCGCCCAAGCGGCAACCCACTGCTGAGCATCAGTCGTGGCCGCAGCGGCATAACAAGAAGGTGTCGCGAAGACGTCGCACGCGAGCGCGCCGAGCGCGACCAGCAGACGGAGACGATGGCCCATGAAAATCAATGTCGTCGAAAAAGCGCGATTGTGCACCATGGCAAACGCCACGTATCCGGTTCTGCTCCGCCCCTAATTAGGCGCTTCGCGATCCCTGCTTCACGCTGCACAACCCTTGCCCCATTTGATCTTGGGTTTTGCCCATTGCGGGATAACCGCCTCGCTTACTCATCCCGGCACGCCCAGCTCACTTCATCCACGGCACTCACTCCCCGACAACCTCAGTCCAAAGTTTCCCCTTGCACTGCAACGAATCTACTGCAAAAATTGTTTGACCGACCGGACGGTTTATCAAGCATCAAACTGTCAACGGGGCGACCGGCGACATGTAAGGACACATCATGTACACGCAAGTGCTCGACGCGCAGAAGACGAACGCCGTGCCGGCCGAAGTGAGCGCCAATTCATCTGACCTGGCGAACTTCAACGACGTGATCGCGGCGGATGGCAAGATCGAACCACAGGACTCTATGCCTGACGACTACCGCAAGACTCTCATCCGCCAGATTTCTCAGCATGCGCACTCGGAAATCGTCGGGATGCTGCCCGAAGGCAATTGGATTACGCGCGCGCCGAGCTTGAAACGCAAGGCCATCCTGCTCGCCAAGGTGCAGGACGAGGGCGGCCATGGCCTTTACCTGTACAGCGCCGCGGAAACGCTCGGCGTGTCGCGCGATGCGCTCATCGGCGCGTTGCATAGCGGCCAAGCCAAGTACTCGAGCATCTTCAATTACCCGGCGCCGACTTGGGCTGACGTCGGCGTCATCGGATGGCTCGTGGACGGTGCGGCAATCATGAATCAGATTCCGCTTTGCCGCTGTAGTTACGGCCCCTATGCGCGCGCCATGATTCGTATCTGCAAAGAAGAGTCGTTTCACCAGCGTCAAGGCTTCGACTCTCTGCTCACGATGATGAAGGGCACTCCCGCGCAACGTGCGATGGTGCAACAGGCTGTGAACCGCTGGTGGTGGCCTGTCCTCATGATGTTCGGACCAAGCGACAAAGCGTCTGCCCATAGCCATCAGTCGACGAAGTGGGGCATCAAGCGCATCTCGAACGACGATTTGCGACAGAAGTTTGTCGACGCGACCGTCCAACAGGCTAAAACGCTGGGTGTCTCATTGCCTGATCCTGATCTGAAATGGAATGAGGCACGCGGTCATTACGATTACGGCGCAGTGGACTGGGGCGCGTTTTGGCGCGTCGTCAACGGCGACGGTCCCTGCAACAAAGAGCGGCTCGCCACCCGCGTCAAGGCGTATGACAACGGCGCCTGGGTACGCGAAGCCGCCCTCGCCCACAGTAAGAAGAACGGTCGCCGACGCGCAACGCAGCAAACCGCTTGACGCTTGCGTCCGGTGACGTGGCGTTCGCTCGAACTTAGACGCATCTCTCGGAGACTTCGATGGACAACAGGGAGTGGCCGATCTGGGAAGTGTTCGTACGCAGCAAACAAGGCTTGGAACACAAACACTGCGGCAGCCTCCATGCGACGGATGCGTCGATGGCCCTGCGCATCGCACGCGATGTGTACACGCGGCGACAAGAAGGCGTGAGCATCTGGGTCGTGCCGGCTTCGGCAATCACGGCGTCCGATCCGAGAGACAAAGCGGAGTTGTTCGAGCCGGCCGGCGACAAGATCTATCGCCACCCGACTTTCTATTCGCTGCCCGACGAAATCAATCATATGTAGGCGGCCCATGACAACCACAGCCGAACATCTGGCCTATGTGCTGCGCCTTGCCGACAACGCCCTGATTCTCGGCCAGCGCAACGCGCAATGGTGTGGCCACGGACCAGTGCTGGAAGAGGATATTGCGCTTGCCAACATGAGCCTCGATCTGATCGGTCAGGCGCGGCTCCTCTACTCGCACGCAGCCACGCTCGAGTTCACACTCACAGGCATCAGAAAAACTGAGGACGATTACGCGTATTGGCGCAGCGAGAGCGAGTTCGCTAACTACACGCTCGTCGAACTGCCCCATTTCGGCCCCCTCTGCGGCACCGCACGCGCCGATCACGACTACGCCGTCACGATCGTGCGGAACTTCCTGTATGCGGCGCTGGCGGTCCATCTTTGGACGGCACTCAAAGCCTCGGTTGATGACGAGCTCGCTGCGATCGCATCCAAGTCAGCCAAGGAGGCGCGCTACCACCGGCATCACGCGCGCGACTGGCTCGTGCGCTTCGGCGATGGCACCGACGAATCGCATCGGCGCGCTCAAGCGGCGCTCGACTATCTCGTGCCCTACACGCGCGAGTTTTTCACGCGCGACCCGATCGAAGACGCCATCGCGGCCGCCGGCATCGGCCCGGTAACCGCCGACATCGAGTCAGCCTGGTCCAACGACGTTGCAGATGCAGTCGTGGAAGCAACGCTGGCACTGCCCGATCCCGTGCAGCACGTGACGACGGGTAAGTACGGCGAGCATTCGGAGCATATGGGCTATCTGCTTGCGGAGATGCAATGCCTTGCGCGACAACATCCTGGCGCTGCGTGGTGATCCGCGCGCGGCACATCCGAGCGTCGACGCGCTGCTGCCGGTCGTCGAAGAGAGTTCATTAGGACAACGAACCGGATCATTTCGATCATGACACGCTACACGGTGTTTTCTGGCGCCGGTGTCGGCACCGGCAAGTTCCACAAAACGTTCGATGCAGCATTGTCGCGGGCCTGGTGGGTTCTGGAGTCCGTCCCGGACCCGGAGATACCCGTCGTCTCGTTGCGCGAGCTCGGCATTTTGCGCGACGTGAGGCGCGGCGCCGACAACGTGCTCGAAATCGTCATCACGCCGACGTATTCAGGATGCCCAGCGATGATGCAGATCGCCGACGATATCGCGCGTGCCCTTGACGACGCGGGCCTTGCGCCCTATCGCATCAAAACGGTGCTGGCCCCCGCCTGGACGACCGACTGGATCAGTGAGTCCGCACGCCCGAAGCTTATCGCTTACGGCATCGCTCCACCGTCGACGCCGTGCGCAACGAATGGCCTAAGCCCGGAACGTACGCCCGATGTCGTGCGGTTCGTGCGTGGTGCCAGCGAGCAGCACGCAATGCCCGTCTGCCCGCGTTGCGGCTCGGGCCAAACAGAACGTCTCGCCGAATTCGGCTCTACGGCGTGCAAGGCGCTTTATCGCTGCCTGGAATGCCGCGAACCTTTCGACTATTTCAAACCTTATTGATATGGCCACGCCCACGCCGCAATTTCATCCCCTGCGTATTCGCGAGGTGCGTCCCGAAACGGCCGATGCGCTCACCGTGTCATTCGATATACCGCCTGCCTTGCGTGAGCACTATCGCTTTACGCAAGGCCAGTTTGTGACGCTTAAAGCGCATATCGACGGCGTGGAGACCCGTCGCTCCTACTCCATCTGCATCGGGGTAACCGATTACGATCGGGATGGCGAGCTGCGCATCGGCATCAAGCGCATCCGCGGCGGCCGCTTCTCCAACTTCGCCTTCGATGCGTTGAAGCCCGGACACATGATCGACGTGATGACGCCCGACGGCCGTTTTTTCACTCACTTGAATGCGGAGCATCGCAAGCAATACGTGGCGTTCGCCGGCGGCTCAGGTATCACTCCGGTATTGGCCATTATCAAGACGACGCTCGAGCTTGAGCCCCGCAGCACGTTCGCGCTGGTCTATGGCAATCGCGACGTCGATTCCATCATGTTCGCGGAAGAACTGGAGGATCTCAAGAACCGGTATATGAGCCGCTTCATGCTCCACCATGTACTTTCGGACGCCTTTCAGGAAGTCGAGCTCATGAACGGCATCCTCGATCAGGCGAAATGCGCTGGCTTCCTGGACGTCCTATTGCCGCCCGATTCAATTGACGAAGCGTTCATTTGCGGCCCGGCGGGGATGATGGATGCGGCCGAAGCTGCCCTCAAGGCGGCGGGCGTCGCCGACAGCAAAATTCACGTCGAGCGTTTCGGCACGCCGCTACCGCAAGCGGGGGTGCCCGTCATCGGGATGACCGACACAACACCCGCGGCCGACCTCGAGATCGTCCTCGACGGCAAGCGTCGCAAGCTCCGGCTACCCTATGAAGGCGCCAGCCTGCTCGACGTAGGCCTCCATGCTGGGCTTGCGCTGCCTTACGCCTGCAAGGGCGGCGTATGCTGCACCTGCCGCGCCAAAGTGCTCGAGGGCGAAGTGCGTATGGACAAGAACTACACGCTCGAAGAGCAAGAGATCCAAGACGGTTTCGTACTGACCTGCCAATGCCATCCAATCAGCGAGCGCGTCGTCGTCAGCTTCGACGAGCGATGAAGCGTTGACGCGTCCTCTTGCGCGTTGGCGCTTTCGCTTACACTGGCGCCGCGCGAGCGCAGCATTGCAAGCGAGCCGGGCTTCGTTGCGCCAAGCTCTGTCAAAACGAGTGGGCTCCATGCCGCCGCGCGCCGCCTCTGCGCTACGCCGCCAACGCAAAACGATACCCCATGGCCCGCACCCGAGCACCCGATCACGAAACGCAGCGCGAGCAGATTCTTGAGCTCGCCGCTGCCAAGTTTGCGCAAACGAGCTATCCCAGCACGTCGATGGCGGACCTTGCCGCAGCGAGCGGGACCTCGAAAGCCCGCCTTTACCACTACTACGAAAGCAAAGAAGCCATCCTGTTCGACTTGCTCGATCGCTACACCAAGCGGTTGATGCTGATCATTGCAGAAGTCGAAGGATCCAGCCACCGGCGCGGCCTCTCCGAACGAGAGACCTTCGCCGAGCTCATTCGTGCATTTCTTACGGAGTACGAAACATCGCATAGCCGGCATATCGCGCTGCTCAATGACGTCAAGTATCTTGTCGAGGCACAGCGCGAGATCATCCTTGACCGTCAGCGCCATATCGTCGCCGCTTTTGCACGCCAGCTCGCGCGGGCTTATCCGGACCGAGTGACAAAGGAAAACCAGACCTCTTTGACGATGATGGTCTTCGGCATGATCAACTGGACTTTCACGTGGCTCAAACCTGGCGGGCGCCTTCGCTATCAGGACTTCGCCATGCAGGTGATCGACGTGCTCGAAAGAGGACTGGCGAGCGGCTGACGCGCGCCGCGCCAAGACATTTTCGACGCACCGCAGCACCCCAGACGGGCGACCACCCGCCACCCAGTCGCATTGGCGCAAATACAACAACCAACATTTTTTCCTTAATTATCAATCGCTTAATAACGAATTAAATCGCAACCCAGGCCAAGAGTCAGCACTCATTCGGGTTTTCCCTAGTCTCAAACGAGCGTTTGAGCTAAAGTTCGCATTGCGTCGCAGCATCACCGATGCGGCACAAAGAGGGAGTAACGCGATGAGCCAGCACCGAATCCGGACAACCGCCCCGATGGGCACAGACGGCAAGCGCTCGCGAGCGAACGGTCGCGAGCCGGTACTCGTGCGGGAACTGACGGACAACGACCGTGAGTCGATGCTCGCCCACTTTCTGCGGCTGAACGCGGACGACCGGCTGCTGCGCTTTGGTCACGCGACGCCCGATCACGTGATCGAAAACTACGTGCGGACGATCGATTTCAAGCGCGATGTGGTGTTCGGCATCTCCAACGAAAGGCTTTCGTTAGTGGCTGTCGGCCACCTCGCCTATTTGCCTAAAGCGGGCGACACACGAACCGCGGAATTGGGTATCTCGGTGCTCGATCACTCTCGCGGCATGGGCATCGGCACCCAACTGTTCGAGCGCGCGGCAATGCGGTGCCGCAATACACGCGTCACAACGCTTTATATGTATTGCCTGTCGCGCAATACGACAATGATGCGAATCGCGCGAAAAGCCGGCATGCGCATCGAGTGCGCGCAAGATAGCGCGGATGCCTTCCTGACATTGCCACCCGCCGATCAAACCAGTCTCATCGCCGAGTTGTTTCAGGAGCAAGCCGCCCTCTTCGACTACGCGATCAAACGTCAGGTCCGTCGCGCGAAGCAATTCATCGAATCCGTAATGCTCGCTCAGTAGGACGCAACCGCATAGACGCAATGCCGGGCGTTTGAGCACGTAGTTGGCGGAAAGCGGCTTGTTGCGCGGGAGCGGACACAAAAGCCAAGAGCATCCTCAGCCGATCGGCAACGCCGTTGTCTCCTTGAGGCTTTCCAGCGCGAAGCTCGTTTTCACGTCGACGACAGACGGATGACGCAGCAACTGTTCCTGCACGAACCTTGAGAAGTGCGCCATGTCCGCGACCTGAACTCGCAGCAAATAGTCCATTTCTCCCGTCATCGCGTGACAGGCGACGACTTCCGGCCATGCCTGCACTGCCGCCCGGAACTGCTCGGCGTGCGTCGCGCCTGCAAAGCCAGTCGCACCTGCACGCTTGTCCAGGCGCACGTTGACGTAAGCGAGGAGTCCGAGGCCGAGCTTATGCGGATCGAGCAACGCGACATAGCCTCGAATCACGCCACTCTCTTCAAGCCGCCGGATTCGACGCAAGCAGGGGCTCGGCGACAGGTTCACGCGCTCGGCGATCTCTTGATTCGGCGTTCGCCCATTGTGCTGAAGAATTGCCAAAATGCGCCGGTCAACGGCGTCCAGTTCAATGTCAGCCATTTTTCTGATCCCATCGCGCCGCCCGTAGCAGGCCATTGCGTAATCCTATTCATCGACGCCCGAATTCGCAATTTCATGTCGGCGGCGACGCTATAGACTTGCTTTGATCGGCGCCGCAGCACACTCGCCACGAAAGTACAGTCCCCGGCAAAGCGGCCGGCTGGTGGTTGTGCCTGGCGCTTGCACAGCCCGATGCCTTATTCCAAGGAGAGGCGCATGCAAGTAGAAACGTGGGAGAACCCGGTCGGTACTGACGGTTTCGAATTCATCGAGTACACGGCGCCGAACCCCAATGCGCTCGGCACGCTTTTCGAACGAATGGGTTTCAGGGCCGCTGCGCGGCATCGCCATAAGAACGTCACGCTGTACCGGCAAGGCGGCATCAACTTCATCGTCAACGCCGATCCCGGATCGTTCGCGCAACGATTCGCTCGACTGCACGGTCCCTCGATCTGCGCCATTGCATTTCGCGTCAAAGATGCGGCGAAGGCTTACCGCCATGCGCTTGAACTCGGGGCATGGGGCTTCGACAACAAGACGGGCCCTATGGAACTCAACATTCCGGCGATCAAGGGCGTGGGCGATTCGCTCATCTACTTTGTCGACCGCTGGCGCGGCAAGAGCGGTACGACACCGGGCACAGTCGGCGACATCGACATCTACGACGTGGACTTCGAACCGATCGAAGGCGCCGAGCAAAACCCGACCGGCCATGGGCTCACCTGTATCGATCACCTGACGCATAACGTGCATCGGGGCCGCCTGCAGGAATGGGCGGCCTTTTACGAACGCTTCTTCAACTTCCGCGAGATCCGCTACTTCGATATCGAAGGCAAGGTCACCGGCGTGAAATCCAAGGCCATGACATCGCCGTGCGGAAAAATCCGCATTCCGATCAACGAGGAAGGAACAGACACCGCGGGACAGATTCAGGAGTACCTGGACGCCTATCACGGCGAAGGCATTCAGCATGTCGCACTAGGTACGTGCGACATCTATCGCACCGTCGATCGGCTGCGCACATCCGGCATCAAGCTGCTCGATACGGTCGACACCTACTATGAGCTCGTCAATCGTCGCGTACCCGGCCACACCGAACCGCTCGACGAACTGAAAAAGCGCAAGATTCTCATTGACGGCGCCAAAGACGATCTGCTGCTGCAGATCTTCACCGAAAATCAGATCGGGCCGATTTTCTTCGAAGTCATTCAGCGCAAGGGCAATCAGGGCTTTGGCGAGGGCAACTTCAAGGCGCTCTTCGAATCGATCGAACTCGATCAGATTCGCCGCGGCGTGGTGCAAGACAAAGCGCGATAACAGAAACGCGGTACCCGTTCGTCGGCACGCGCGACGTTCATCCACGCTCCCCGCGCGAACAAGCGAACGATACACGTTTGAAGAGAAGGGCAGGAGCATCGCGCCCATATAGTGGGGCACAAAGGGGTTCACGCACATGCATCACGGTTGCGCATTGCCCCTGCCTTTGATGACGACCGCTCGATGCGGCCATTATTCAGCGCGCGGCGTCAATGCTCGCGCGGCCGCATCGGTTCAGCGTCCCATAGGTTGTCGCCTAGCCCGGCCGATGTCATGCGCACCGTATGCGATACCGCTGCGGCGAGCCGCTCCGGCGTCGCTGCGTTCGTGGCACGAACCGGCAGGTTCGTCGCAAAGAAGGCGGCCGAAACCATCAGAAAGGTTTGAATATGTCGTGCATCCATCTGTACTCCTTGACTGTGTCGCATCCGGGGCTGCTTGAATGCGTGATTCACGGCAACTCGCGCAGCCGCGCATGTATTAGTTTGACGCCATGTCCGCATTCTGTTCCGCCCGCCAACAACGCGTTACTTCCGTTACAGATCGAAACGTCGGAGGCATCAGCGGCGGCATGGCCCTATGCGCCAGCGCGCCCTCGTAATCGCTTATAGGCGCTCATTCTGGAGCGCAATTCAACGGGCTGCGGCGGGTTTCTCCCAGTGCTACCATTTTGGAAAAACCGTCAATATGCTTGGCCCGCGAAAGCATCCACAAGATGCCGACGCTCGATGTTTTGGTGATCCCAAACCGAGTTGCAGGAGTCCCGCACGATGAATGCACCGCTAGAGGCAGGCCAAAGAGCGTCGCTCGAGGCCGCCCTGTCATCCGTTACGCTCGACGACAAGTACACGCTCGAACACGGCCGTGCCTACATGAGCGGTATTCAGGCGCTCGTCAGGCTCCCGATGTTGCAGCAAACACGCGATCGCGCTGCAGGGCTCGATACGGCCGGGTTTATCTCCGGTTATCGCGGCTCTCCTCTGGGCGGGCTCGACATCGCGCTCTGGAAAGCGAAACAGCATCTGGCGAGCCATCAAGTCGTCTTTCAGCCCGGCATCAACGAAGATCTCGCAGCCACGGCCGTCTGGGGCACTCAGCAAGTCAGCCTCTACCCGGGCGCCAAGCACAAAGGCGTATTTGCCATGTGGTACGGCAAGGGCCCCGGCGTAGACCGCTCGTGCGATGTCCTCAAGCATGCCAATTCGGCCGGATCGTCACCGCATGGCGGTGTGCTCGTGTTAGCGGGCGACGACCATGGCGCGAAGTCGTCGACGCTCGCGCATCAATCGGAACACATCTTCAAGGCCTGCGGTCTGCCTGTCCTCTTCCCCGCCAACGTTCAGGAATACCTCGATTTCGGCCTGCACGGCTGGGCGATGAGCCGCTACTCGGGCCTCTGGGTGGCGATGAAATGCGTCACCGACGTCGTCGAGTCCTCGGCATCGGTCGACATCGACCCGCACCGCACACAGATCATTCTGCCGACCGATTTCGTCATGCCCGATGGGGGGCTCAACATCCGCTGGCCCGATACGCCGCTCGCGCAGGAGAAACGGCTGCTGGATTACAAGTGGTATGCCGCACTCGCCTACGTGCGCGCGAACCGGCTCGATCGCATCGAAATCGATTCGCGCGATGCGCGCTTTGGCATCATCACAGGCGGCAAGGCCTATCTCGACGTCCGGCAGGCGCTTGTCGATCTCGGCCTTGACGACGAGACTTGCTCGCGTATCGGCATTCGTCTTTACAAGGTGGGATGCGTCTGGCCTCTCGAGGCACACGGCGCCCAATCGTTCGCGCGTGGCCTGCAGGAAATTCTTGTCGTCGAAGAGAAGCGCCAGATTCTCGAGTATGCGATCAAGGAAGAGCTTTACAACTGGCCCGACGGACAGCGACCGCGCGTCTTCGGCAAGTTCGACGAGAAAGACGGCGCAGGCGGCGAGTGGTCAGTGCCGATGGGCAACTGGCTGTTGCCGGCACACAACGAGCTTTCGCCTGCCTCGATCGCAAAGGCGATCGCGACGCTGCTCGACAAGTTCGAGCTGCCGTCGGACGTGCGAGCACGCATCGCGGCGCGTCTTGCCGTTATCGATGTCAAGGAAAAGGCACTCGCAAAACCGCACGTCGCAGCTGAGCGCAAACCGTGGTTCTGCTCGGGCTGTCCGCACAACACGTCGACCAACGTCCCCGAAGGCTCGCGCGCGATGGCAGGGATCGGCTGTCATTACATGACCGTCTGGATGGATCGCAACACGAGCACATTCAGCCAAATGGGGGGTGAAGGCGTGGCCTGGACGGGTCAGGCACCGTTCACCAGTGAGCACCACGTGTTCGCGAATCTCGGCGACGGCACGTACTTCCATTCGGGCCTGCTCGCGATTCGTGCCGCCATCGCGGCCAAGGTGAACATTACCTACAAGATCCTCTATAACGATGCAGTCGCCATGACCGGCGGGCAACATGTCGACGGCGTATTGACGGTGCCGCAAATTACCCATCAGCTCGCCGCCGAAGGCGCAGCAAAAATTGTCATTGTGACCGACGAGCCCGAGAAGTATCAGGCCACAACACCGCTCGCTCCCGGGGTGACGATCCACCACCGCGACATGCTCGATGCGATCCAGCGCGAGTTGCGCGAGATCCCGGGCACGACGATTCTCATCTACGACCAGACCTGCGCGACCGAGAAGCGACGCCGCCGCAAGAAGGGCCAATTTCCTGATCCGGCACGCCGCGTTGTGATTAACGAGGCAGTCTGCGAAGGATGCGGCGATTGCTCCGTGCAGTCCAATTGCCTCTCGGTCGAACCGCTCGAAACTGAATACGGCACCAAACGGCAAATCAATCAGTCGAGTTGCAACAAAGACTATTCGTGTCTGAAAGGCTTTTGCCCCAGCTTCGTCACCGTGGAAGGTGGCCAACTGCGCCGGCCTGAGGCGCTCGGCGCCGTTGTCAAGGGTGAGTTGCCTTCGATTCCGGAACCCACCCCGCTCGAGATCGGCCGGCCCTATGGCGTGCTGGTCACGGGTGTGGGCGGCACCGGCGTCGTAACGATCGGCGCGCTCATCGGTATGGCCGCGCATCTCGAACACAAAGGTGTGACTGTGCTGGACGTGACCGGACTCGCGCAAAAAGGCGGCGCGGTCATGAGCCATGTCCAGATTGCCAAAGCGCCCGTCGACATTCATGCGACACGCATCGCCATGGGCGAGGCGGACCTCGTGATTGGCTGCGACGCCATCGTCGCCGCCAGCGACGAGAGTACGTCGCGCATGAACCAGGGCCATACGCGTGTCGTCGTGAACAGTGCCAAGACGCCCACCTCGGAGTTCATTCACAATCCTGACTGGATGTTCCCGGGCTCAAGTACTGAGCGCGACATACGCGCGGCGGCAGGCGAACAAGTGGATCTTGTCGATGCCAATCGCCTGACGGTTGCATTGCTCGGCGATGCGATCTACACGAACCCGTTTGTGCTCGGCTACGCGTGGCAACGCGGCTGGCTGCCGCTCGCGCACCGCTCGCTCGTGCGCGCGATCGAGCTGAACGGCGTGCAAGTCGAGAAAAACATCGCCGCATTCGAATGGGGACGGCGCGCTGCGCACGATCTTCCGAGTGTCGAGCGCGCGGCGGCGCCGTCGACCTCCCGTGAGGCGACCGGCGCGACCGTCATTACCCTGCATACGGCAAAGGCCGTCGACGCGCTGATTGACAAGCGCGCCGCCTACCTTACCGCCTATCAGAATGAGGCGTATGCGAAGCGCTACCGCTTGCTTGTCGACGCAGTGCGCCAGGCGGAATCGGCACTTGAGGATGATGGCAGCACGCACGAGACGCTGACCGAAGCTGTCGCGCGCAATTTTCACAAGCTCATGGCCTACAAAGATGAGTACGAAGTCGCCCGACTGCAGACAGACCCGGCTTTCCTGGCGCGATTGCGTGGACAGTTCGAAGGCGGCTGGAAGCTCAATTTCTACCTCGCCCCTCCGCTTTTGGGCCGGCGCGACGCGCAAGGCCATTTGATCAAGAAGCGGTACGGCTCGTGGATGCTGTCGGCCTTCAAACTCATGGCGAAACTGAAGTTCCTGCGAGGCAGCGCACTCGATCCGTTCGGCATGACGGCGGAGCGCCGCGCCGAACGCAAGCTCATCGGCGAATACGAAGCACTCGTGCGCGAAATCGTCGACGGGCTGAGCGCCGAGAAGCTACCACTCGCGATCGAGCTTGCGAATCTGCCCGATGGCATTCGCGGCTACGGCCATGTCAAAGAAAAAAACCTGCGCGCGGTACAGGCAAAGTGGGGCGCGCTCCTCGCACGCTGGCGGGCTCCCGGCGGCGCTTCGCGGCATGCAGCATGAGCGGGCGGCACCGAGCAATTTTCGAAAGACGGGATGGTCGCGCGCACTGGTAAAATGCGCGGTTGTGCGCGAGGGGACTGCCTCACGCTTTTCGGCGGCGCGCCGACGCTTCACTTTTTCGGCGCCCTCTGCCGCCTTCGCCCCCAACCCCCAAGGATTGCTCATGACAGGCTTCGATCGCCAGACGATCTCCGATACGACCGCCAAAATGCTGCTCGAAGTGCAGGCGGTGCACTTCAACGCCGAAAAGCCGTTCATCTTTACTTCCGGATGGGCGAGCCCCGTCTACATCGACTGCCGAAAGCTGATCTCCTTTCCGCGTGTCCGCCGGGGGCTCATGGAAATGGCCGAAACGACGATTCTGCGCGACGTCGGCTACGAGCAGATCGACGCAGTGGCCGGCGGTGAAACGGCCGGCATCCCGTTCGCGGCCTGGATCGCGGATCGCCTGATGGTGCCGATGCAGTACGTGCGCAAGAAGCCGAAGGGCTTCGGTCGCAACGCGCAAATCGAAGGCTTGTTGGAGGAAGACTCGCGTGTTCTCCTCGTCGAGGATCTGACAACGGACAGCCGCAGCAAAATCAACTTCATTAATGCGCTGCGCACGGCGGGCGCGCGCGTGAACCACTGCTTCGTGCTCTTTCACTACAACATCTTCAAGGAAAGCGTGTCGGTGCTGAAGGACATCGATGTCGAGCTGCACGCGCTCGCCACTTGGTGGGATGTGCTGCGTGTCGCGAAAGCTTCGGGCTACTTCGAGGCAAAAACGCTCGATGAAGTGGAGAAGTTTCTGCATGCGCCCGCCGAATGGTCGGCCGCACATGGTGGGGCCACGGCCACACCGCAGTAATGACACCGCTGTAATGGCGCCGCCGCGGGCTTCGCGCCCCGGCGTGGAAGCGGCACTCAGCGTGCCGCTTCGCGTGAAGCCTCTGGCGAGGACAAATGAATGAGTCCCGTACTTTGCGCGTACTGAAAAAGCTCTGAATCACGCTCGAGACCGAGCTTGCGCAATGCCGCAGTCTTGTGCGAGCTGACCGTCTTGATGCTGCGCTTGAGGCGCTCCGCCATCTCCTTCACCGTCAATCCCGATGCAAAGAGCCGCACGACTTCGATCTCGCGCGGCGAGAGCCGCACGTCGGCGGCTTCTTTTCCGTCGTTCTGCCCTGCTCTCCCCTTGCGCCCGGTGATCGTGTGAAATGCCTCCCGGAGCGCGCGTACCGACGGCCCCGCGTAGGACAGCCCGTGCACGACATGGCGAACTGCGAGGCCGATATGCGCGAGATCGTCGGACTTGCTGACGATGGCGACCACCCCCATTTCTCCGAGCCTCCTGATCAGCGCAGTGTTTTCGAGCATCGTCAGCACGACGATCGGCAACATCGGAAAATGCCGCTGAACGTAGCTGATCAGCGGCAGCCCATCTCCGTGAACGCCGCCCGGCATCGCGAGATCCGTTACCACCACGTCGCACGGCACACTCGACAGCAACTTGACGAGATCAGTCGATTGACGCGCCTCGCCCACAACTTCCATATCGGGGAACCGCGCGAGCGCGTGCCGGGCGCCGAGCAGAATGACAGGGTGATCGTCGGCAATGACAACGCGGATCATTCGGGTGCCGACGCCCGCGCGCAGCCCTGCCGATAACTCGTGTTTCGACGACTCGTTCATGCGTGAGCGATTATCGATAAGTTAGAGCCGGCGCGACACGTGCCAATTGCGCCACAGGCTGCCACCGGCGAAGAAACGCAATGTTAGACTCGATTCCGGTTTTAACGCCCCTCGCAGAACGCGAATCGGCACAAGCGTCCTCTCACTTGGCTCTTGACGGAGAATCGGCTCATGCGCAAGCCATGGTCGGTCGTTGCATCGGCGTCCTGCTCGTTGGCAGCAACTTGCGTCACTTCCGATACAGATCGCCGGAGCATGCAGCTCGCACGCACCGGGCGCACCGGTTTCGTTACGACGATGGCAATGCGCGCGATCGCCATGGTGGTTATCACGGCGGCGGGGGCGATACGGACGATAGCAGCAATCGAAGCCGCCGCGACAATAAGCCTCTCGATTGGGCTCGGTGGGCTCGGTGTGCCTACGCCCGCCTTTGCCGAGCCGACCTTCACTCTTACTAGCAAGGATTTCGTGCCCGGCAAGCCCGTGGCCAGCGCTCAGCTTTTCAACCAGGGCGGTTGCCACGGGAGAAACGAGTCGCCGCAGTTGGAATGGAGCGGCGCGCCCGCTGGCACAAAAAGCTTCGCCATCACGATGTTCGATCCGGACGCGCCTGGCCCCGGCTGGTGGCACTGGGCCGTCGTGGGCATCCCCGCTGACGTACACCAACTGCCGTCGAATGCGAGCGCGTCCGGTTTTTTGAAGCGTTTTTCTGCCGTCGAAGCGCGCAACGACTTCGGAACGGTCGGTTACGGCGGCCCTTGCCCGCCTGCGGGCCAATCGCACCGGTATATCGTCACCGTCTATGCCCTCGGCACCGGCGATTTGCGGCTCTCGCCCGGACAGCCTGCGCAAATGTTCGATCATGAGATCGGTACGAAGCCGCTCGGCAGGGCAAGCATGACGGTGACCTACGGCCATTAATTAGAAGAAGGTCGGCGGTATTCAACATGGATTCGCTTTGTTTCACCGCAAAACGCACGGGATCTGCACCAAAACCGTAAAATCACGTTTTTGGCGCTTGGTGCGCCGCCCCATCAGGATTAGAACGGAACGAGCGAGAGCGAGATGAGCACGAAAGTTTTTGTCGACGGACAGGAAGGCACCACTGGCCTCAAGATTCACGAATACCTGTCGCAGCGTGCCGACGTGCAGATCCTGCGGATCGACGACGCCAAGCGCAAAGATGTCGACGAGCGCCGCCGGCTCATCAATGCGTCGGACGTAACCTTCCTGTGCCTGCCCGATGTCGCTTCGCGCGAATCCGCAGGGCTCGTCGACAATGACACCACCGTTGTGATCGACGCCAGCACGGCGTTCCGCACCCACCCCGACTGGGCGTACGGGCTGCCCGAACTCGCGCGCGCGCAACGCGAGCGGCTGCGCACAGCGAAGCGCATCGCCGTTCCGGGTTGCCATGCTTCGGCATTCGTTCTGGCAATGCGTCCGCTCGTCGAGGCGGGCGTGGTGGGGACGGGCTTCGCCGCGCATGCATACTCGCTGACAGGCTACAGCGGCGGCGGCAAGAAGATGATCGCCGACTATGAAGCGAACCCGCCCGCCGCCCAGCTCGCGAGCCCGCGCCCGTACGCGCTTTCACTCGCGCACAAGCATCTGCCCGAGATGACGGCGCACGCCAAGCTAGGCTCCGCCCCCTTGTTCACGCCGATCGTCGGCAGCTTCTACAAGGGGCTTGCGGTAACGACGTACTTTTCCCCGGATCAACTCGCCAAGCGCGTGACGCCGCGCGAGGTGCAAGCGCTCCTCGCCGAGTACTACGCCGGTGAAGCCTTCGTGCGCGTAGCGCCGTTCGATGCCGACGACAATCTCGACGCAGGCTTCTTCGACGTACAAGCCAACAACGACACCAACCGCGTCGATCTTTTCGTCTTCGGCAACGAGGAGCGATTCGTGACAGTGGCGCGGCTCGACAACCTGGGCAAAGGTGCTTCGGGCGCCGCCATCCAATGCATGAACCTCAGCATCGGAGCCGCCGAGGATACGGGCCTGGCGCGATGATTCAAGCCGCAATCGTCAACTGCAGCAGCGGTGACGATTGCCCGAAACGTGCAATGAAGCCGGCCTTGGAGCCGGCTTTTTGCTTTGATGACGGGCGGTCTCCCGAACGCCTTTGCCCTGTCCCGACTTTGGTCGCCTTGTCAATCGGCGCTTTCGCCACTGGCCGCGTTAAGTGCGGTCGAACGATCACCGGGGTGAAGGTCGGGCAACGTCGGGCAAAAAAAAACCCGCCTATGTGTGGCGGGCCGAATCCATATCAGAGGAGACATGGAGGAGACAGCCACACTCTATCAAAGCGCTTGATGCGTCGCAACAACCCACCGCTTCGCGCATGGGTTTGTTGGTTTTCAACAACACTCATACGAATGTCATCGAAAGCAGGAAATTGATCTGATCGGCGCTGACCGGCTTGACCCAATGCACGTCAAATCCAGCACTGAGCGCCATTTCGCGGTACTGGGGCTGGCCCCAACCGGTGAGTGCGATGAGCAACAACGGGCGATTGCCGGCAATTTCACGCAATCCGTGCGCGACGCTCAAGCCTTCGAGGTGTGGGCTGCCGATATCGATCAGCACAGCGTCAGGCAGCCCGCGCTCTGCGATCTCAAGCGCTTCACGGGTGTCGGCCGTTGCAATGACGCCGTACCCCATCGACTCCAGCAAATAAGTGAGACCGTCCAGCGCTTCACGGTCCCGATCCACGATCAGCACGCACTTGTGCCGCATGGCCTCGGCCTTCGTGGTGCCGAGGTTCGGCGAATGACTGATTTCCGCACCGGTCACCGCAGGCGTTGACGCCCGACTGGTATCCGTCCAGCCCGTTTTCATCGTGTCCGTCATAGCTCGATCTTGACCTGTATCAGACCAAAGCAAGCCGACTTCTTCCGACTTCTTGTCGACCACCCGCCCCGTGCCAGCCAATCGATTAGCACGAGAGTTCCAGATGCTTTAGGCGCCGCGTCTGCAGAGCCAATGTCCCGGTTTTGGCTTTCCTTCAAAAGAAAAATACCTTCCGGCAGACCGGCATCTTTTTCACGCGACATTCCCGCTTTTTCAAATCCTGCTTTTTCGTGCGAAGCCAGAGTCCGTCCGAGCGGTGATGTTTTGCTCATCTGCGCCGCAGCCCAGCGGTTCAATCGCTTTCGCATTGCGCCGCCCGTTTTTCTTGCAATACGCAAGGAACATGCATACTTCGTACACGCCCTGTCATGTCGTTGTGTTCTCGATCCCGGATGGCGTCAGTGATTGCGCCAACCGGATCGGAGCACGCCTGCGTCATCCGGCGCCACCCATGGAACAGCGGCGACTGCCGTTGAACGCGGCATAACGACGCAGACGATGCCACGAGAGACACGCCCCTTCTGTGCGCAAGGCAGCAGATATCGTCAGACGAGACAGCGGCAATCGTTACCGGAGGTCAGGGCGTGTCTTCTGCACCGGGAGGTCGACTCGGCTATCGCCCGGCACGCCGCGCGGCGACTCGGCCAAGAACAGCGAAATCCTTCTCTCCGTCGCCGTGCGCGACCGCGTCAAGCAGGCTGTCGCGTACGACGCTGGCGACAGGTAGCGGGATCGCGCAGGCGTCAGCCGCCGCCAGCGCGAGGCGCACATCCTTCAGGCCCAGACGCGCCTTGAACATGGCCGGCTCATAGGTGTCTTGGGCGATGAGCCTGCCGTAGCCGGAATAGACCGGCCCCGGAAACGCGCTGTTCGTAATCACGTCGAGGAAGTCCGACATCGCGACGCCGTAGCCCGACAGCAACGCCGATGCTTCTCCTAGCGTTTCAACAGCCGACGCGAGCATGAAATTGGCGGCAAGCTTGGCAACATTGGCATGCTGAGGCAGCGCACCCAAACGCCACGTTCTCTGGCCGATCGCATCAAAGATAGGCTGCACGCGGTCGATCGCTTCCGCAGGACCTGCCGCGATGATCGTCAGCTTGGCAGCAGCGGCAACGTCGGGCCGGCCCATCACCGGCGCGGCGACGTAGTGAATGGCGCGCGCAGCATGCTCGCGCGCGAGTTTTTCGGCACAGGCAACCGAAACCGTCGCCATATTGACGTGCACCAGGTCGCGCGGCGCATTTTCGAGCAAACGCGCGTCAAACACTTCACACGCGGCAGCGTCGTCGGCCAGCATCGAAAACACGGCATCACCCGCGAAAGCGGCTGCGGGTGTATCGACGAGTTCGGCGCCAAGCGCAGCCAGCGGTTGCGCGCGTTCGCGCGAGCGATTCCACACGCGCACACGATGCCCGGCTTTCAAAATGTTTTCTGCCATGGCCTGGCCCATGCTGCCGAGGCCGATAAATCCGATATCCATCCATCGCTCCTTGTAACGAGAATCGGCAAGTAAATCATGAATGCACGGCACGTGCAGTCGACTCGGCACGCTCGCGCCCCCGATCAACACGGGTAACACTGATAGACAGCTGCAGTGCGATACTCATGCCATGTCCACCGTGACCGCAACTTTTCGCTTTTACGAAGAGCTCAACGACTTTCTGGCGCCGTCGCTGCGCCGGCATGAATGCACCTGCGTCTGCGCGCGGGCGGCGACAGCGAAGCACATGATCGAGGCGCTCGGTGTGCCGCACACCGAGGTTGAGCTAATCCTCGTCAACGGCGAATCCGTCGGGTTCGACCACGTGCTGGAGGATGGTGATCGCGTTGCCGTCTATCCGAAATTCGAGGCGCTCGATGTGACGCCGCTCCTGCGTGTGCGCCCGGAGCCGCTGCGCACCATCCGGTTCGTCGCCGATGCGCATCTTGGTGGCTTGGCGCACCTGCTTAGGCTCGTCGGTTTCGACACGCTCTACGACAATCATTACGCCGACGACGAAATCGAGGCCATCGCCGCCACCGAGGATCGCATCGTGCTTTCACGCGATCGCGAGTTGCTCAAGCGCCGCACGATTACACATGGTTGTTATGTCCGCGCGTTGAAACCGCAGGCACAGCTGCGTGAAATCTGCGACCGGCTCGACCTTGGACACAGCATCAAGGCTTTTCGGCTATGCCTGACTTGCAATTCGCCATTGCGCGCGATGGAAAAAGCGGAGGCGTTCGGCCGCGTACCCGAAGGCGTATTCGATCGCCAAGCGCGCTTCGCGACCTGCGACGTCTGCAAACGCATTTTTTGGGAAGGTTCGCACTGGCACCGCATGTGCTCGCTCGTCGAGTCGCTGCGTCCAGCAGGGGAAAATCGATAAATACCCCGAAAGAATGCAGCCGAACCGATGATCTCTCGCCACCTACCCTTGTTGCGACGTTTTGTTTCACCGGTTGTCGCAGCGCTTCGCGCAGGCGAATTTCGGTTGACCGGTTTTCGTCTGCGCGCCTACAATCGGGTCAATTGAACGACTGGGGATACCCCTTGGACAGTAGCAGTAGTCGACATTCGATCTGTTTTGCTGCCTGAACGGCACGACGTCCCGCGTTGAATTTCTCTTCGCCGCCGTCTTGCCAGTTAGGCAGACGGTGCGCATCGCAGCTCCTTTTCCTAGTACCGCTTCGCGCATCGCTTTGATCGGCCGTCTCGTAATCGGATTGCCGGCACGCGCACGCACCCTGTTCGCCTGTCGCTCCCGTTTGCGTCGTGACGGTTCGAGGCGTATGAGCCGTTTCGCGCCATGCGCCGTTCGTTCGCGTGACTATTAACCAGCCACGTGCGGTTCAACGCGTCCGGCGCATCCCATGCACGGACAACGCAACTACAAGGAGTTGGTCATGACCGATCCCGACCCTAGTCGATCCGCCGTCCGGCGTTCGACCACGCCGGCCGTCGCTCGCTTCGCTTAACGCGAGCCGGTCATTCCCTTCCACGCCAAGCTGCTTCGCAGCGCGTGGACTGAAACCGGCAGCGAACTCGCGAGGCGCTCCAAGTCAATGGTTTCAACCGAATAAAAAGGAATTGCCATGCACTTCGCTTTGCTGCTCTCCCAACTTCCGCATGTCGACGACGCACGTGCTCAATACAGCGACATGCTCGTACCGGACTCGCCGTCGCGCCGCGCGGGAAACGCCATCCGTATGCTGTGGGCCGCAATCTTAAAGCGCTTGCGCTAAGCGATCGGTACGGCCCTCCGTCAGCACGCGATGTCCGCCACATTGCGCCGGCATAACGTTGAAGCTCGGCGAGCGCGATCGTCGGTTCGATCGCGCATCGATGCGCCGGGCACCGGCGTTAGCTCGTGCTTTCGTCCTCGGTGCTGTACCGCGCTTGCGCGGCCGCCGCATTGAGCCGCGCACGTTTCAGAAGCGCCCGTTGCGCTTCACTCACGTTGGCGGCTTGGCCGCGCCAGGCCTTGAGTGGCGGCTCTTGGAGTGCGCGCCCATACGAAAAACTCAGCGGCCAGGGTCGACGGCCAATACGATTGATCGCGTCGAGATGCGCAGTCGCCTCCTCGGGCGTCTGCCCCCCCGAAAGGAAGAAAATTCCGGCGACGGCTGGCGGCACGGTGCGGTTGAGCACCGTCACCGTCTGCGATGCCGCTTCGGTCACATTAACCGGGACGTGCTCCTTGCCGGCCACGACCATGCTCGGCTTCAACAGCATATGCTCAAGAACAATGCTGTGCCGATGGAGCGCATGAAACACCTCGTGTAAGACGGCGTCGGTGACCTGCGCGCAACGTTCGATCGAGTGCTCGCCGTCCATCAGTACCTCAGGCTCGACGATCGGAACCAGCCCCGCTTCCTGACAAATCGCGGCATAACGGGCGAGCGACTCCGCATTCGCCTCGATCGCGAGCGGGCTCGGCAACGTGCTCGATATGTTGTAGACGGCACGCCATTTTGCAAAGCGCGCGCCCTGCTCCTTATATCGCCCGAGGCGCTCAGCAAGCCCATCGAGACCTTGCGTTATTTCGTCACCCGGTGCATGTGCGAGCGAGATCTTGCCCTTGTCGACCTTGATACCCGGCACGATGCCTTGGCGCGCGGCAAGACTCGACAGCGGCTCGCCATCGTCGGCGCACTGCCCGAGCGTCTCTTCGTACAGAATGACGCCGCTCACAAACTCGCCGAGACCCGGCGTACCCAGCAGCAAACTGCGCCACGCCCGGCGGTTTTCCTCGGTCGACTCAACGCCGACCGTCTTGAAGCGCTTCGCAATCGTGGGGCCGCTCTCATCGGCTGCGAGCAGGCCCTTGCCACGTTGCACCAATGCGTCGATGGTTGCCTGCAATGCGTCGCTGTGTGTATTCATTATCGATCCTCCGCAAAGGCTGCTTGCGCATGGCCCATTTGACCTCCATAAAGCGGCCATAGGACAACCCACGGACGCCAGAGACAACGACACGGCAAAAAGACCCATAGCGCGCGCCGCAAATTCAATGCCTGCCGCCTCAACAGGTTCTTATCGCAGGCTCATCATGCGCATTCAGGTTCGCCGTGCTTCCCCATCCGGCATCATGGCAGCCTCGACTCGTGCGATCCGTGCGACATCGCGCGTAAGTTCACCGAACGGCTCGGTGATCGTAAGCATGCCCTCCGTGAGCACTCGATCGCGCAATGCGCTGCATTTCGCACTCGCGTCGCGCTCGCCGAGGGCCAGCAGTGCGCCATGGAGCCGGTGCAACGCCTGCAGGAACGATTCGGCATCGCCCGAACTCGCTGCCGTGCGCAATCTTGCCTCGTCCTCTGGCCAGCATGCGGAGAAGACTGCCCGCAACGTATTGGCGAGCGGCACCGATCGCGCAGCATCGCAACGAGGAGTCGCGTTCGCAGTGCCCGATAAAGGATCGAATTGCGCGATGCCAATCGTGACACTTGCCGTGGCGCTGGGCGGGGAGGCGTCGAACACGACTTCGAGCGCTTGGCGTAGCCGATCGAGTGAAAGCGGCTTATAAAGCAAATCGATAAACCCGATCTGTCTGGCGTCGCCCGCGCTGCAAGGCGCCGCCGTGTGTGCAATGACGGGTGTCGTCACGCCCTTGCCACGCAACGCCACTAACAACTCGCGACCGCCCATGACGGGCATGCACAGATCCGCCACGACGAGATCGTAAGCGTGTCGCAGACACGCGGCGAGCGCTTCCTGTCCGTCCGCAGCCGGGTCAACTTGTCGATAGCCGAGCACTTCGAGCTGATTCGCGAGCAATGCGCGGCTCACGGCGTCGTCATCGACGACGAGAATGCGCGCGGCACGATGCTCCGCACGTGCAAACGACGGCCCTCTGGCATCGACATCGGGCACGGGCACATCGCCGCTGCGCCCGCATGCCGCGACGGCGAGCTCGAGCTTGGCCGCCGACAGCGAAGTCACATGCAGCGCACCGTAGCGGCGTTGAGGATGCAGCGGACCCCGCTCCGAGACGACGACTGCGTCCACATACGCGAGACGGGCCGTGAGCCACAACGGTGGGATTTCGTCGGCGTGCGAGCCGAGGACGACGATCGAGCGCGCGCCAGCGTGCGGCGACCAAGCACCCGGCTGCGCCTCCTCGACGGTGATCGAGGTGCCAAAGCGGTAACGCAGCTGAGCCGCGAGCACGGCCTGCCACGCCCGGTCTTCACAGGCAACAACGATCATGTCGAACGCGAGTTCCCCCGCGTATGCACAAGGGGTGGCCAACGTTTCCCGGTCCCGCCGCAAGGGCAACCGCACAGTGAAGACAGCACCGCGGCCTTGTGCACTGCTGAGCTCGATGCGACCGCCCATCAGATCGACAAGGCGCCAGGACAACGAGAGCCCAAGCCCCGTCCCGCCGAACCGTCGGCCAATGGAAGCGTCGGCCTGCATGAATGGCTCGAAGATGCGCGACTGACGCTTCTCGGCAATGCCGATACCTGAATCGGCGACACGCAGGATCACCGATTCGGCGCCACCATCGCCCTCACGGTCCGCCGCACGCGCCGCCGTTACGTAGATCCGGATCGAACCGTTGCGCGTAAACTTGCAGGCATTGCCGAGCAGATTCGTGACGATCTGGCCGATGCGCAGACCGTCCCCATACCAACTCCCGGCGACGGACGGATCGACGAGGCACAGCAAGCGCAACCCCTTGCCCGTAATGGCCGGCGCCAGTGTCTGGGTGCAGCGTTCGATGACTTCGTCCAACCGAAACGGCTCAACCGATAGACGCAGTTCGTGCGCCTCGGCCTTCGATAAATCGAGCACGTCGTCCACGAGCGAGAGCAACGCATCGAAAGCGCGCCTGACCGACCCAACGCGTGCAGCCTGCGAGGGCGTGAGCGCTTCCATCGACAGCAGCTCGAGGTTGCCGAGCGCGCCATAGAGTGGCGTTCGAATCTCATGGCTGATTGTGGCGACGAGCATCGACTTTGCTCGGCTCGCCTCGTCGGCCGCCTGCCGCGCCCGGCGCAGAAGACGCACCGTTTCTTTTTGACGACTGATGTCGGTGAGACTGCAGAGGATGACCTCCTGCTCGCGATAGCGTGCTCGCGCGAATGCGACGGAAAGCTCCCGGCGGCGGCCATCGGTTGCGGTCACGGTGACTTCCGCAGAGCGGATTACGCCAGCCGGCGACGCTCGCGCGCCGCGCCGAGCCCGGGAACGCTCGCCTCGCCTGCGCCGACGACTGTCGAGCAGCCGCCGGTAAAACGACGGCTCGTCGCCCGACGCCGACAAGAGCGCCCGAGCGATACCGTTTTGCATGACGATGCGCTGCGTCGACGGATCGAACACCGTCAGCCCGACGGGCGCTGTTGCGAGCACGGTGCGGCTGAACACTTCGCTTTCGAAGACACGCCGCGCGCGGGCGCGAAGCGGAGCGAGCACGAGCCTGTCGATGAGGATGACGAAGACCCATTGCACGGCGAGGACAAGGCAAGTCAAGCCGACTGTCCAGCCTATGGGGCCTTTGAGGTTGGCCGCGATCATGCGCCAGTCGAAGGCCGACACGGCGATCCACCCGGGGCCGGCGATGCGCTGAATGAGAAAGAAATCGCCGCCTCTGCGCACAAACCTCAGTCGCTCATCAGCGAGCTCGAACACCGACGGAGAGGCTTTCAGTGCGTGCATCCACCGTTCACCGCGCGGGCTCGCCCCATCGATGCCGATCAAATGCCGGCGGTCGCGCGACACCATGAAAAAATCCGGATCATGCACGGCCGGCTGAAAAAGGCGCGGAATCTGCGTGGCCGGCAAGGTCACGGCGAGCACGGCGATGCGCGTATCGCCGCTATAGATTGGCGCCGCGTAATGTTTGACGAGCGTGCCGTACATGTCGGAGTTGTACAGGGTGACCCAAAACACACGGTCGCGGCGCAAGAGCGTATCTGGGTGCTTGTGCAGTTCGGCCTCGACATTGGTGACGAACCGGCCGATCAGCGCTTCGACTTGCGTCGCCGCATTGCCACCCCCCGCATGCGTGCCGCGTTCGTCCGTCGCCAACCGGCCACCGGCGATAGGCGGCCAGACAGCGAGAAAACGGCGGTCGCCCGTGTAGAGGAAGCCGCCGATATCATCCGCCGCTCCCCGCTGGCGCAGCAGCGATCTGGGCGAAATCTCACGCACAAGCGTAAGCAGCGCAGCGAGCCGCTCGCGATCCTGGAGCGCCGTCAGCGTGGAAAGAATCGTAAGGGGCGGCGCACCGATGTCCTCGTCGGTGACGACGAACCCATCGTTTTCCTGAAGCAGCCTGCGGTAACGATCGACCGGCACGGCCTCGCGCGCGTGAACGTGGCTCAGTGCCTCGTAGGTTTCGACCGTATGCCGCATACGCGCCTGATTGCGCTCGACGGACGCGTTGACGAAGTCACGCTGCACGAGAAACCCCGCACGCCAATCGTCGATGCAGCGCTCGAAACGATGCGCGATGCCGACGGCGGCGGCCGCGAGAATCGAAAGCGTGAGCACTGCGCCCCCGCCAAAGAGCAACGCGCGGTCGTAAAGGCCAGGAAGCGCGGCGCGGTTGTAGGCTGGCCGGGAGAGGCACTTGCGCAGGGCGGCCAGCCTGCGCCGTATGCGATTTGCTGTCATAAGCAACGTCCTCGCGGCGCAGCAACGCGCCGCTCGCGCGTAAGAAGGCGTCAAGACTAGCGAGACGCCCGGCGACGGAGCGCGAACGGGGAAAAGCTAGGACGATCTCCCGCATCGGCAGTGCACCTCACACCCACCGCAATCGGCGGTTTAGTTTTTCTATTGGCGCAATAGCGCGGCAACATATGCCTCCCTTTATTGCCGCGATGGGAACGTTCAATTGTTCTTTTTTTGCCACGCGGGGCACCATTCGTCGTAAGCGGAATTAAGGCGGGAAGCCACAACGAGGTCTGCAATGACGACGGCACAAATGCAATTGGGAATGACGGACAAGACGACGGAAGCCATTGGCACCGCGCTTGGGCAGCACCGTTTGAACCTTCGTTCCGCCCTGCTCTTTGCCGGTCCTGCGGTGGTTGCCTCGATCGCTTATATGGACCCGGGCAACTTCGCGGCCAACATTCAGGCGGGCGCGCGGTACGGTAACTCGCTCCTATGGGTCGTCGCCGCGGCAAATCTCATCGCCATGCTTTTTCAAGCGCTGTCGGCGAAACTCGGCATCGTCACGGGCCGCAATCTGGCCGAGATGAGCCGCGAGCATTTTCCTCGCCCCGTCGTCTATGCCATGTGGGGTGTAAGCGAGATCGCGGCAATGGCCACCGATCTGGCCGAATTTCTCGGCGGCGCCATCGGTCTTTCCTTGCTTTTTCATATGCCGCTCACGCTTGGCATGATCGTGACCGGCATCGTCACCTACGGCATTCTTGCGGCGGAAAAGCGCGGATTCCGGCCGATCGAGCTCATCATCGGCGGCTTGATCGTCGCGATCGCTTTCTCGTTCGTGATCGAGCTTTGCCTGGTCGACGTTGCCTGGGACGATGTGGTGCGCGGTACCGTCGTGCCGCGGCTACCGGACGCCGGTGCGCTTTCTGTCGCCGCGGCAATGCTCGGCGCGACCGTCATGCCGCACGCCATCTTCTTGCACTCGGGACTGACGCAAAACCGCGCACCGGCACGAAACAATGCAGGCCGCCGTAAGCTGCTTCGCTTTTCCAACTGGGAAGTGGTGATTGCACTTACGATCGCGGGGCTCGTCAACATGGCGATGATCGTCATGGCGTCCGGTGCGTTCCATGGCGCTCACGCGGACGTTGCCCAGATTGAAACGGCCTACCGCGCTCTCGAACCGCTGTTCGGCGCGGGAGCAGCTGCCGCGTTCCTGATCGCGCTCATCGCATCTGGCATTTCCAGCTCGGTGGTCGGAACGATGGCAGGACAGATGGTCATGCAGGGTTTCGTCGGGTTTCATATGTCCGTCGGCCTTCGCAGACTTGTCACCATGGTGCCGGCCTTCATCGTCGTGGCGCTCGGCGTCAACGCCACGGACGCGCTCGTCTACAGCCAGACCGTGCTCAGCTTTGCGTTGCCCGTTCCGATGATCGCCCTACTCGTGTTCACGAGCCGGCGGGACATCATGGGTCAGTTCGTCAACCGCCGCCCCGTGACCATCGCGGCGGTCGTCGCGACGGCGGTGATCATTGTGCTCAACGTCGTGCTTCTTTTGCAGACGTTTGGTGTAGCCGTGCCCGGACTGGGTAACGCTTGAGCGTTGCTTGAGTGTGCTCGAGTGCCGAAGCCGGCTTCTGAGCCACCGGTTACATCTCGAACGCGATGCCCCGCCTGCGAAGCTCGCGCATGCCGCTAGCAAGATGTGCCCGCGCGCTTTCGGCATCCTCCTCGCGCATCTGCACGTAGGTGCGCTGGGCAATATCATGCGCAACCGGCTTCAGCGGCCGATGTGTGCTCATCGCCATCAGCTGGACCTGCGCGGCCCGTTCGAGGTAATAGAGATCGTCCCACGCCTCGGCAATCGTTGCGCCCGCGACCATGACGCCGTGGTTCTTGAGGAAGAGGATATCGGCGTCGCCCATTGCAGCGGCAATGCGATCGCCCTCCGATACGTCGAGGGCGAGGCCGTTGTAGTCCTCGTCGACTGCGGTACGGCCGTAGAACTTCAATGCGGTCTGGCCGAGCCACAGCAGTGGCGGGCCGTCGATCAGACATAGCGCTGTCGCATTGGGCATGTGCGTATGGAACGCCACCTTGAGGCGCGGCAGCCGCTTGTGCAGACGTGCATGGATATAGAAGGCCGTTGCTTCGGGCCGGCCTTCCCCGGCGATGACATGCCCCTCGAAGTCACAAATCAAGAGGCGCGAAGCCGTGATCTCCGAAAACGCATAACCGTAGGGATTCACGAGAAAAAGATCGTCATGACCCGGCACGACAGCGGAAAAGTGATTGCAGACACCCTCTTCGAAGCCGTGCAACGCAGCCAACTGCAAGCATGCCGCGAGTTCGATGCGTGCTTGCATGATCTCTTCGGAGTCGAGGTTGCAATATCGCGAAGGTGCAGTTTGTGGATCTCGTTCGACACTAAGCGTATGAGCCATGGCCGTTTTCCCTCGTGTATTGAGAAAGCGTGCCCGGTTCAGCATAAGGCGCCGCATTTATCTCGTGCAATTTGGCGCTGACATCTTACCTTGTAGACATTTTAGAAAGAACAGGTTGTTGGCTACCCCCTAATTGGACCCACTTCGGTTTCAGGACGCCATTTTCGCTGCGCGGCCGGACAATCCGACGGCTAAACCACCCGATGACCGGTGCCTCACATCGCGTTTAGTGCTTAGTGCTTGATGCCGAAGCAAAGCTCGACAGCCTCAGCCGGGGTAAGCCCTGCATGGAAGTATTGCTGAAGGCGCGTTGCGAGTTCAGCGTCGGGTTGATAGGGATGGTGGACAAAATTGGCGGCGACCGCCTCCTCATACCAGGCGCGCGTCCATTCCACAAGCCTGCGCAGGTCATCGAGCACAATGGCTTTGGGTTTCAACGTAGCGAACACGGCAACCTCCCAATCCATATCGATGCAAGCGTCATTTTGCAAGCGTGACACCGATGCGAGTGCGGTCAGCGTCAGGATGCAACTGGCAAAACGACGTCCCTAAGAAGAAAACAGGCTCAAGCGCACCACGCTGAAGCGATCCGGGATGACGGCAGCCAGTACCGCTGAATATCAGAGCCGTCGAAAATCAATTTTGAAAACTCAGCCTTCGCCTTCGGATTGAATAAAGAGCCGCGAGCCGGTCCCCGCCGTGGCATCCTCAGTTTTGCGCGTCAAGCCGTCACAGCAGAATGGTAGTGACAGGGAAGAGGCACAACAAACATACGTTAGTATGGTTATGCCGTACTTGCGCACAACGCAAGTCCGGACGAGTGTAAACCACCCTTGCGGGCTGATTGACTCCGCGCCCCGCCTGCATTTATTCGCCGCCCAAGGCCACTGAAAGCCAATGACTCATCGCATCCGGCGAGTACGGTTTCTCAAGCATCACCAGCGCCCCATTGCTCCTTACTTTCGCTTCTAGCGCTGGAGTCGGGTATCCGCTAATGAAAATCGTGGGGAGGGCGATGCCTTGCGAAATCAGGCGCTCATGCATTTCCACACCCGACATGCCCGGCATCCGAACGTCGCAGATCAGGCAGGCGGCGTCGGCCACCTGCCCGGACGCGAGAAAAACCTCCGCGGACTCGTATAGGCGCACCCCCCACCCCATCGATCGGATAAGACTGCTTAGCGCGAGACGCACGGCTTCGTCGTCGTCGACGATGGACACAATAGCTGTCATGAGATTGGCGCCCCCCTCCTTTCTAGCTAACGAGTGACGACCAGTGCTGCGCCCGTCCGCACAGTAGCGTCTTGCAGATTAACCGGACGCGGAATTTTTCGCGATGATACTTACGTATAACTCGATTTAAGTTCGGCGGGATGGTTTCTCATATTGTCGACAAGATCGGGAAACGCGATACGGGATAAAACAACGAGGCATTACCGGAACGACCGCAGCGCCACCTACTTGCACGGTAATTTATACCGTCAAAGCGCATTTTTTCCGGATCCATCGATTATGACGGTTAATTGCCAACGCACTCCGATGGCACATTCTGCGAGGCTTATTGAGGCAGAGCGATTCGTCGGGCTCTCGGCGAGGGGGCGCATGGTCGAGTGATGCGCCGGCCCGGTCCGAGTATATGGGTCGCGCGCTCGATGAGTGCTTTGTCCTCGGCGCTGCTGGAATTGATCGACAGCGCGTTGGCCGCATCGTCCGAGGCGCGAGGAAGTGCCAACGCACGCATTTACGCGGCGCACCGGCGCACCGCGTTCAAGGCGGCGTCACGCGCTCGTTCCCTCGATAGCAATTGCTGCTTGAGCGAACGTGCTTCCCTTATCGCAAGGCTGAAGCGAAATGCCCATTAGGTTCCAGATCTAGCCGAACGCAAATCGTGCCTGCATTCCGCGGCTCGCCGTTCGTCAGACTGTATGACCGGACGGCTACGCAAAAAGAGCGCGCCCAATACCAGCCACGCCGGCACTGTACTCCTGCTGGCGAGTCAGTTTCCGGCAACGCTCGCTGACGACGAAAGCACGTCGCCTTTTCACCCTTTATCGCAGGAAGAAACATACGAACCGGCTACGGCGGCCACCGCGCGTCTGCCCCCGGCATCGGGTCTGTGCATTGCGCCCCGTCGCCGCCAGGAGCCGACGATGCACGTCTGTGCCATGCCTTCGATCCTTTTACTGACTGATGAAGACAACTCTAGCCTTGCCACTGACGCCAGCACAACCATTCATTTAAATAACACATCATTACTTATTCATTACTTCTTAACGTATGATATTTAGCGGCGAGCTCGTCAATCAGCGGTCGAGCAGGCCCAGATTTCAATGAAGATCGACCTTCCCTGCATGTCTATCGAGCCGCCAAAATCTTTCATAAAACTTTCTTATCGTTTGAATTGCTAGTGCAAACCCGATTGACCTTTCACTTTGCTTACATTTATATATGAACACCATGTTTGCGGGCAGCGAGCCAAAAACGGGAGAAAGGCTGCGAAATTGGCATATAGCCACGCCTGCAGGACATGGGACACAACATGTGAAAGGAGACGATATGCGCAACGATCCGTCACGAGGGGCATCACCTCTGGCGTCGCCGTGGGTACAACTCGTATTTGGCGTTATTTGCATGGCAATGATTGCCAATATGCAGTACGGCTGGACACTGTTCGTCAACCCCATCGACGAAAAATATCATTGGGGCCGCGCGGCCATTCAGGTGGCCTTCACTATCTTCGTCGTCACCGAAACTTGGTTGGTACCGGTTGAAGGCTACCTCGTCGACAAGTACGGGCCACGCCCCGTCGTAGTCGGCGGTGGCCTGCTTTGTGCGATCGCGTGGGTGATCAATTCGTTCGCGGCGTCTTTGCCGATGCTTTACTTCGCAGCCGCGATAGGTGGAGTTGGCGCTGGCGCGGTGTATGGCACTTGCGTAGGTAACGCGCTCAAGTGGTTCCCGACGCGGCGCGGGCTGGCAGCGGGCATCACGGCCGCAGGCTTCGGTGCGGGATCCGCGCTGACGGTCGTGCCGATCGCCAATATGATCAAGAGCAGTGGCTATGAAGCAACGTTCCTGTCGTTCGGCCTCGGCCAGGGGATCGTGGTGCTCGTGCTCGGGTTCGCGCTGGCGGCGCCTCCGGCGAGTCTTTCGGCTGGTGTCAAAAACGCCGGAGCAGCCGTACGCCGCGCCGTCTATAACGCCAGCCCGCGCGAAGTGCTGAGCTCGCCCATCTTCTGGGTCATGTATGCCATGTTCGTAATGATGGCCGCCGGCGGCCTGATGGCTACCGCGCAGCTTGGGCCGATCGCGAAGGATTTCGGCCTGCATGACGCACCGGTATCGCTGCTCGGCCTCACGCTGCCCGCGCTAACGTTCGCGCTGACGATCGACCGCGTTCTGAACGGGCTGACGCGTCCGTTCTTTGGTTGGATTTCCGATCGCATCGGCCGTGAGAACACAATGTTCCTCGCGTTCGGCGTGGAGGCAATCGGTATCTTGGCGCTGTCCCGCTACGGCCATAGTCCGACGGCGTTCGTCGTGCTGACCGGCATTGTGTTCTTCGCGTGGGGCGAGATCTACAGCCTCTTCCCGGCTACTTGCGGTGACACGTTCGGTCCGAAGTTTGCCGCGACCAACGCCGGTTTGCTGTACACGGCTAAGGGCACGGCGGCGCTGCTCGTACCTTTCACAAGCGTCATTACGGCATCAACGGGCAGCTGGCACGCCGTGTTCATGCTCGCGTCGGGCATGGCGGCCTTGTCGGCACTCCTGGCGGTGCTCGTGCTCAAGCCGATGCGCCTCGTACACCAGCAGCGGCACGCCACCCCTGCGTCTGATTTGCCGTACGCAGGGAGCCCGGTTCAGGATTGACCGCATGGAGCCGCTACTTATGCGAAAGAGGGCGGCCAATCAGACGCGCGGCGCCAAACCGCCGCGCGTCGAACGCCGCCGCGGGATGCGGGGCATTCGCGACACTCGTGACGACTCAGAAGGCTCGGGAGCCAACCCCATCGATTTCAACGACGTTGCGTTCGGCGAGATGTTCGTGCTTCGAGCCACCGCCGATACGTCGTGCAGATACAAGAGTCGCAGGATGGGGGTCGGCGTTTTGCGGCGTGGCGGCAGCCTGCATGCGGCCGCGATCAAGCTGTCTCGTCGATGTGGGCGCTCGAACGCCGGGCTGACTTCCATTCGGGGGGTAGTACTCGGCGCCTTGCTCAAATCCGTTTCACTCACTGCCTATTTGACGCTGCGTGTACTCCCAGCCGCGATACGCGCGCCAATGGGCATTACGTATTTGCTTGGGCGCGCGGCATCCGGTATTGCCAACGCATCGCCGATCTCGCACAGCGAGCGGCTCGATCTGTTATCGGCGCTGCACGTAGCGGTAAGCGGCGAGGCACACGAATGTGTATTTTCGCGGATCAAGAATGCCGCCTGGGCGCAGACGGAGCCCGGCGAAATAAGGCTCCTCAAATCGATCGATTCCGTCCTCGCGGCATTCGCGCAGCTCGACTCCGAAGACCGCCGCGCAGTGAGCCTGTGCGTCGCAACGCGCATCGAAGCCGTACAGTTCGACGTGCGCGCTTTTCCCGGGACGCATGCCGGGTGCGTCGTGGCGCTGCGGGACATGGCGGAGCTCGAACGCTATGCGTACTTGAAGGCCGGCTGTGTCGGCGAGTTTTGGGCGAAGATGGCTTATGCCGATGCGCCAAGACCGCTCCGCGGCGAACGCGAGAAATGGATCGAACTGGGCGTGCGCTTGGGTAAGGCGCTGCAGATCACTAGGGTGCTGCGCGATGGCGCCAGCGATTTGGGCGACGGCCGCTGCTATTTTCCACGGGCGCTGTTGGAACAGGCTCGCATCGGTCCTCACGATCTGTTGCTGCCGGACGCGTCGTCACGCGCTTGGCCCATTTTGTCGGAACTCGTATATGCAGCGCTGGCGCATTATCGCTCGGGTCTCCGGCACATGCTTACGATTGCCCACCTGTCAGTGCATGCGCGCCTTGCATGTGCGGGGGTGATCGCGATCGGCTTGAATACGCTGTTGCATCTTGTCGAAAGCGAAGCGTGGCTTGCGGCTAAACACACGTCGAGACTGCAGCGCATCAGCGTTTGTTCGATCGTTGTTTCGCTCGCTGCGGTGCCTTCAAATCCCCTTTTGTTGCGCCGGGCCGAAGGGGTCATCGCGCGGATAGAAGCCAGACTCGCGAGTGGGTGACGAGGACGTTCGCACCCGCACCGAGCGATGCTCCGGCGTCCGCGCTGCCGGCGAACGATAGTCGTCGTCGGCAGCGCGCTCGTTGTCTCAAGCCGATCGAGCGTCGCCCACGGCGCCAGACTGGTGGAACACCAACTCGGGCGATTGATTGCTACCTTCCTCGAGCGACAGATTCCGCGTCTCGCGACCGCGCATCCACCACAGGAGAGCGGCGAGCGGACCGGGTATCGCCAGCACCAACAGCCCAACCAGCGCAGCCGACGGCGTGCCCGACGCCGCATACAGGTCGGTCAGCATGATCGGCGCAATCACGGCGCCCAATCGGCCAACGGCGACGGATACGCCGAGGCCGGTCGCTCGGATCTGCGTGGGCAGGATCTCGGACGACACCACGTAACCCGTGATGTACGCCCATGTCACGCCAAACTGGATCAGGCAATAGCCGAACACCATCCCCGGCAACGTATGCATGATGTAGATCACGACGATAGCGAGCGTCGTAAAGGTGTAGCTCGCAAAAAGCGAGGGGCGCCGGCCCCACTTTTCTACTAGAACGGCAGCAGTCAGCCCGCCCAAAAGTGCCGCAGCATTGCCGTACAGGTAGTAAAGCGGCATCGCGGCAGCCGGCACTTTCATATACGGGAGGATGATCAACGCCATGAGCGAAAGTACACCGTACACGATCGCAGCCTGCGAGAAATTGAGCGCGCTCGCGAGAGCGCAACGCAGGCGATACGCGCCGAACAATTGCTGCACGTTGCGCCAGAACGCGGGTTGCCTCATTGTGACGCGCTCGCGCGCATAGCGACGCGCAGCCTGATCGCGCAACGATTGCGGCACGCCCGCGGCCTGCGCACTGGCAACGATCGCCTCGACGATGGTCTCAGCTTCGCCGACGCGGCCCTGCTGGAGCAGCCAGCGCGGCGACTCGGGAATCACCCGGCGAATCCAGAAGAAAATCAACGCCATCGTCGTGCCGAAACCGAAACCGATGCGCCAGGAAATCTCGGGCCTCACGTGGTTCAGCACGAAATAAGAAACCGCGGCGGAAAGCAGTGCCCCCACCGGGAAGCCCGACAGAATCAGCGAATCGGTCTTGCCGCGATGACGCCGCGGAATGAACTCGCCCATCGTCGCGGTCACGGCTGAATATTCACCGCCCACGGCGAGTGCGGTCATCGCGCGGAAAAACAGGAACGACTCGTAGTTCCACGAAAACACCGTGGCCACGCTAAAAGTCGCATACCAGAGCAACGTCGCGAGAAAGAGCTTCTTACGGCCGAAACGATCTGCAAGGTAGCCGAACGCGATCGCGCCCACCAACATGCCGAAAACCCAGATGCTGACCGCCATCGAGCCCTCGGCCGCACTCAAATGCCACTGAGCTTTCAATATGCCGAACACGCTGCCGATGATGTTGGTCTCGAACGAGTCGAGCGCCCAACCCACACCGAGTGCAACGATCATGAGCGTGTGAAAACGTGTCCACGGCATGTTGTCGAGCCGTGTCAGCGCGTCCGTTTCAATGATACCTTTCGAATTCACTAAGGATTCCTAACTATTCTTTGAGGATCGCCTTCGATCGCGTGTGCTCGAAGTCGATACAGCTCGATTTACAGCTCGATCGAGCCGCCAACCAGGATGTGCTGGACAACGGTGAGTGGCTCCGGACACCTCGGTTGGCGCAGCGCCTTATGGCGCGACGGAAGCTGCGAGCCTCGCTTCAATCTCGTCGATGACAGGCAGCAAGTCGGCAATACTGTCGATGACGAAGTGCGCGCCCACCCGTGCGAGCCGCTCTCGCGCCGGCGCGACGAGCTCCATGCGCTGGGCGCTGCCGAGCTTTTCCCACTCATCGAGCGAAATGCCCACTTCATTGCCCGTCGCGGCAATACCCACCGTCCACATTCCCGCAGCGAGGCCGGCCTCGAGGCCGGTCGGGCTGTCGTCGATCACCACACAGCTGCGCACATTCGGCACGCCAAGCGCCAACGCGTTGGCCAGACACATATCGGGCCACGGGCGACCGCGTGCCACGTCGCTTACGGTGCAAAGGTGATCGGGCCGATAACCGCGCTCGGCCGCAATTGGCGCAAGGTTGACCATCACTTCACGCGGATAGCCGGTTGTGCTGCCGATGCGGATGCCACGTGCACGCAGGGCTGCGATGGTTTCAAGCGCCCCGGGAATGAGGGCGCTGTGACGTGAAACATTGAGCTCGTCCACGCGCAGGAATTCTGCATAAAGCACATCGACGTCGCGCTCTTGCGGTGATTGACCCAGCGCCGCGTGCCAACGCGCGCGCACGTCCGGGTTCTCAAGAATCTTGGCGACGTGCTCGCGCTTCGCCGCGCCCATGGGTGCGCGGGCCTCGGCTTCGGAGATGGGCACACCGGCCTCCTCGAAGACCTGACGGAACGACGCCACCGGGGCGATGCTGCCAAAGTCGATGACGGTCCCTGCCCAGTCGAAGATTGCCGTGGTGACGGGGCCGGTGTATGTGCGGCGATGGGAATCGGCTGCGTCAACAGAAAGGATTTCGTTACGTTGTTGCATGCTTAATCGAATATAGATGACAAGACAGTCTGCGCAACAGCATAAATTTGACACGTGACGTGTCTATGATCGAAATACCCGTTGATTACCAATGATTCGAACGATTTATTCGATGGATAGAACACGATGACGCTCACGCAGATTCGCGCTTTTCTCGCCGTTGTCCAGCATGGCGGCTTCACAGCTGCCGCACGCGCGCTTTCGACCAGCCAGACGACGATCACTTCACAAATCCAGACGCTGGAGCAGGAACACGGCGTGGAGCTCTTCTTTCGGCGGGGCCGGCGCGTTGAACTGTCGTCGGTCGGTCTGAGCTTTTTGCCACTGGCCCGGCAGATCGGCGGACTCGAGGCCGACGCCACGTCCTTGTTGCGTGACAGCGGTGCCTTCCGGCACGGCTCGCTAAAGATCGGCGCCGTCGGGCCGTTTCACGTCACGGAGATGATCGAGGCTTATCACGTGATGCATCCGCATATCCACCTCTCGGTCACCCTTGGCAATTCCGAATTGGTGCTGCGCTACCTGGACCAATATGCCTGCGACGTCGGCGTCATTGCGAAAACATTTGCGGATGAACGCTATTGCATGTGGCCGTATGCGCGCTACCCGGTCATTGCATTCGTCCATGCGAGCCATCCGTTTGCGAAGCGCGACACAATCGAGCTGACGGAACTGGCGGCCCAACCTTTGCTGATGCGCGAGCCCGGGTCGACAACACGTAAGGCCCTCGAGGACGCACTGGCGCAAATCGGCGCAGAGGCCAACATCGCAATGGAGATCGGCAGCCGGGAAGCGCTGCGTGAAGCCGTGGCACGAGGGCTCGGCGTCGGAACGGTGTCAAAGTCGGAGTACGTACCCGACGAACGGTTACGGGCAGTGCGAATCGCAGGAGACCCCGTGACGACGCACATTCACGTCTGCTGTCTTCGCGAACGACGCGAGAGCCGGCTGGTGGCTTCGTTCTTCGATGCCGTTTCAGCACTAGGCCAACCGCCGGTGGTGGCTCCCGCCGCCCGATATTGAACGCAGCAAATCGGCCGAGGGCACAAATGGCTGGCTAGACGCCGGTGCGGCCGAGGGGGCGTTGTATCGCAGATTGAGGCCGACGATTGCAGCTTTCATAAGCGTGCCCAATTAATCAACGCCGCGCAGCAAGATCCATGCGATGAACAAAATCTCGGGGAAGCCGCGTAATAGAGATATCGCACCGCGCGCATTAAGCGCTGCGCTTAAGCCATATTACCGGCACAAGGCAACCCGATGACCAGTACACATTTTTCGATGCATCTCTAAAGTTGCCGATATCTGCGCCGTTAATGAATCAATGGCAACGCTAGGGTTCGCGAAAGCGCCTACAAGCAGGTCGCGACAGACAGTGCCGCCTCCATGGGAGGTTTCACGTTGCGCTCAGTCTGCCTAAGTCTGCCTATGACCTACGACAAAGAATGGTTCGGGGATGAAAAACGTAGATAAGCGGCTGGATCTTCAACTTGCAAAGTGGGCCGCAGAGGTTGATCGCGCCCAGCGGTTCGTGTCTCAGTGGAGCACGCAGGACCAGCAATCCGCCGTGTCCGTCATGCCGCAGCGCAATAGCCTGCCGCAAGAAGAGACGTCTGTACCGCTCGATCAGCGCGCGACGCTTATCGCACGTCAAGATCCAAAATATGTAGCCGCTGTTATCAAGGGATGGATGGCTGATGAGCGCTGAAGGAATCAACCGAAGCGCGGTCTTGCTGATGGCGCTCGGCCAAGAGGAAGCCGCAGAAGTATTTCGTTTCTTGGAGCCGCGGGAAGTACAAAAGATCGGCGCTGCCATGGCGGCGTTGAAAAACGTCACGCGAGTGCAAGTCGGCGAAGCACTGGATCTCTTCGCTCAGGATGCCGAAGCGCATACCGGGCTCGCCCTTGACTCCGATGATTATCTTCGCTCGGTGTTGGTCAAGGCGCTCGGCACCGACAAGGCCGGCCCGGTGCTCGAACGCATACTCGGCGGAAACGATACAGCCGGGATCGAAGGCCTGAAGTGGATGGATGCAGGCGCGGTGGCTGAGTTGATCAAGAATGAGCACCCGCAGATCATCGCCACGGTTCTTGTGCATCTCGACCCCGACCATGCAAGTGAAATCATTTCGGCCTTTACCGAGCGGTTGCGAAATGACGTGCTCTTGCGCATTGCGACCCTCGACGGGATCCAGCCCGCCGCGCTGCGCGAACTCGACGAGTCAATGAGAGATCTGCTCTCGGGTGGCGACAATGTGAAGCGCAGCGCCATCGGCGGTGTCACGGCGGCAGCGGAAATTCTCAACTTCATGCAAAGCGCCAACGAGAAGAGCGTTCTCGACAATGTGCGCGAATACGATCCGGAGCTTGCTCAGCAGATCGTCGACAAGATGTTCACGTTCGAGAATCTGCTCGATCTGGACAACGGCGCAATTCAATTGCTCTTGAAGGAAGTCGAGTCCGAAACACTGATTATTGCGGTCAAGGGCGCCCGCAGCGAGCTACGGCAAAAATTCTTGGCGAATATGTCGAACCGGGCAGCCGAGCTCTTTGCCGAAGATCTCGATGCGCGCGGCCCGGTGCGCGTCTCCGAAGTGGAAGAAAGGCAGCGCGCCATCTTGCAGACGGTGCGCACGCTTGCTGAGAATGGTCAGATCATTATTGGCAAGAAAGCGGAAGACGCCTACGTGGGTTGAGCGTCAACGGCACGCCAGATCCGTTACGGCGTACGCGAGAGCGCGCGCCCCCAGATAAACATGGCGAGGCTCCGTGTACTCCGCCGCGTTATGGCTGATCCCGTCGCGGCTCGGTACGAAGATCATCGCGGCGGGGCACAACTCGGCGATATACATCGCGTCGTGGAACGCGCCCGAGGTCAAGCGCAGCGGCGATGGCTCGCCCGCGCCGGCCGCCACATGGGCACAACCGCGCTCGATGACCTCGAGCATGGC
>NZ_DATJJF010000145.1:0-36724 GCF_035492435.1 Trinickia sp. | reverse complement strand
GGTGGGCGCGCTTGTTGTCTTTGGCGTGCTGCGTGTGCTGGCCGCGGCCATCGCTTGGGGCCGCGGCTGGCATGTCGCTTCTGTCGAAAAGGCCGCGATCGCCGCCGCCGTGCTGTATTGCCTGCCGCAGCTTGCCGACCTGCTCACGCACGCGCATGTGCTGCCGAGCACGGCCGCCGAGCTCGAAGGTAAGGCAGCCGGCTGCGCGATCGCGTTATTTTGCGCGCCAATCGTAAGCCACAAGCTGGGTTACGAATGAACGCGTGAACCCCGAACTCACGCGGGCGCCGTTTGTGCGAGCACCGACGCGACGATGAAGACCGCCAGTATCAAGAAGGCCTCCAGGTGCAGCACGTTGTTGAACGTATGCGCATCGGCCGTCGATGCCGAGCGACGCAGGCGCGGCAATACCGAAATGCGGTTGAGCCCCCCGAACAAGACAGCAAGCAGCACGAGCGCAAGCTTGAGCGCCAGCACGTGGCCCCAAGGGCTCGTGCGTAACGCCGACAGCTCGCCGCCGAGCCCTCGCTCAGCCGCAAAGAGGCCCGTCGCGACGACCACGATGAAAGCAATCAACGACGTCGACGAGACACGATCGGCGGTGCGGATGAGCGCGCCGCGCGTGACGGACGTGTCAAGCGCGGGCAATACGATAAAGCCGCCGGCGAGAACGAGCCCGCCCCACGTCGCGGTCGAAATCATATGCAAAAGCTGCACGGCCGCCGCGATCGACACCACGCCCGCATCCGCGGTATGACCGAGCAGTGCTGCGCCGGCCGCGCAAGCCAAGAGGGCAAGTGCCAGCATGACCTGGCCGAACCGCCCGCCGTGATACAGACAGGCGGCGATCGCGAGGACGGCCGCCCCACCGAACGCCACGCACCAGGCATGGCCTACCTGCGTCTTCACAAGCACATCGGGAAGAACGGCCACGCCGCCCAGCAGGTCTGTCCCGCTGATCGAGGCAGCCTCATAGAGCAGCCAGCCGCCGTCCGCGAGCACCAGGACCAGCGCGGCCACGACGATCGACGTGCGCGCACGATGCCAAGCGAGATGAGCACTTGCGGTGCGCGGCTGCGCACCGTCGGCAGCAAGCCATCGCTCGAACAGTATCGAGCCCACGGCGAGGGCAAAAGCCACGTTCATCAGCGCGGCAAGCGTTGCCTGTCCGACCAGCAGTCCGTCCACGTTCATCGCGCAGGAAGCTCCGTCGATTGCAGCACAACTCGGGGCAAGAACGGCTTTAGCAACGTGCCGCGTGGCACGCCCAAGGACGGAGGGAAAGGCTTCATGGGCAAACGACCGAAAGAAAATACGGCAAAAGCGCAAAGCTTGACTGACACGTGGCGCCCTAGCAAAAGGGTCAAGCGAGAGTGTACGCCCACCCTTGCCGCAACGGCCAAGCGCCGCGGGTTGTCGGCCATTGCGACAGACGCAACGCCATCAGGAGTCCTTGCATCCCGTGGCCCCATTGCGCGTCCGCGAAATGCGCCACAAGTTCACTCGCTCGGTTATTTGCTCAACGCAATCGATGTTGCGCTCGCTTCTAGCAGCCAGCCACTGCTGCTGCTACGCCACGCGGCAGATTGCCGCAGCACCAAAAGTGGCCAGACCACTGGCCGATTGCGAATAGCCCGTAGCATCCTTCGATGATAGACTGCGTCGCAACGTCGCAGGAGCCGGCCGAAAATGGCGATGCGTTCAGTCCACATCCGGCAGCCAAGATCCAATCACAGAGAGAGCCATCCGGGTCTCCCGAAGCCCGGCAGGTCCCACGAATAACGATGGAGAGCTACGCGTGTTTTCAAAACGCAATTTCCGCCCGCTACTCGCCTTTCTGTTGATTGGGGCAGCCGGCATCGACTCTGTTGCGCAAGCGCAAACTCAGCCTCAGGCACCCGACACCATTGAAGCACGCGTGCGGGCCTGCATGGCCTGCCACGGCAAGCATGGCGAGGGGACAGAGAACGATTACTTTCCGCGTCTCGCGGGCAAGCCGACCGAGTACCTGTTCAACCAGTTGCAGAACTTCCGCGACGGGCGGCGCAAGTATCCGCCGATGAACTACCTCGTGACCTATCTCTCGGACGACTACCTGCACGAGATCGCGGAGTACTTTTCGAAGCAGCGCCCGCCCTATCCCCCGCCGACCAAGCCGACTGTCTCCGCTGAAACGCTCGCACGCGGCCGGGGGATCGTGCTCAACGGCGACGCCGGGAAAAACATCCCAGCCTGTGCCGCTTGTCACGGCAAAGAGCTCACGGGCATGGAGCCGGCCATTCCGGGGCTCGTCGGCCTGCATCAGGACTACATGAGCGCGCAGCTCGGCGCTTGGCGCGCCGGCGGACGTCATGCAAAGGCGCCCGACTGCATGCATGAAATCTCGCTGCGGCTTTCCGACGACGACGTTAGCGCAGTCGCCGCCTGGCTTGCGACGCAGCCCGCTCCGCAAAACCCGGTTCCGGCTCCGGCCCGCTCGATGAAGACGCCGCTTGCCTGCGGCAGCGAACCGCAGTAAGCGGGAGGAGACAGATACGATGAAACGCAAGACTTTGTTCGCGCTTTCGGCTGTCATCGTGGTGGTGGCGGCTCTCGGCACCGTCCTCTGGTCCGCTGGCGACGATCTGCTCAACGGGACCGCCATGGCTGCCACGCCTGCCGATCAAGCCGCGCTCGTCAAGCGCGGGGAGTACCTCGCCCGCGCCGGCGATTGCGTTGCCTGCCATAGCGTTCGCGGCGGCAAGGAGTTCGCGGGCGGGCTGCCTATGGTGACGCCTTTCGGCACGCTCTACACGCCGAACATCACGCCCGATGATCGATACGGCATCGGCAAATGGTCCGCCGACGACTTTTACCGCGCGCTTCACACGGGCCGCTCCAAGGACGGCAGCCTGCTTTATCCGGCTTTTCCGTTTGCGAGCTACACCAATGTGAAGCGCGCCGATTCCGACGCGATCTATGCATACCTACGCACGGTCGCGCCCGTGGCGGTACCAAGCCGGGCGCACGAGCTGCGTTTCCCGTTCAATAACCGCAACCTGCTGATTGGCTGGCGCACGCTCTTTTTCACCGAGGGCGAGTACAAGGACGACCCGACAAAGTCAGTCGAATGGAATCGCGGCGCCTATCTTGTCCAAGGGCTAGGCCACTGCTCGATGTGCCATACGTCGATCAACTTGATGGGTGGTCCAGTCAGCTCGGCGGAGTTCGCCGGCGGTCTGATCCCGCTTCAGAACTGGTACGCGCCATCGCTGACGTCGAACAAGGAAGCGGGTCTTGGCGACTGGGAGATCAACGACATCGCCGACCTGCTGAAAAAGGGCGTCTCGCAGCGCGGGGCCGTCTTCGGGCCCATGGCCGAAGTCGTCCACGACAGCATGCAATACATGTCGGATGAGGACATCCGTGCGATGGCCACCTATCTGAAGACGATCCCGCAAAAGAGTGAGGCGCCAGAAACTTTGCAGTACCAGACGTCCGAGAAGTTCGGTGGCGAGCTGCTCCAACTGGGTAAGCAGGTCTATACCGATCACTGTGCAACATGCCACGCCGACAACGGTTTGGGCATGCCGCCAAACTTCCCGCCGCTCGCCAACAACCCGTCGATTCAGATGCAGTCAGCCGTCAACCCGATCCGCATGGTGCTCAACGGCGGATATCCGCCGAGTACGTCCAACAATCCGAAACCGTACGGCATGCCGCCGTTCGCGCAATCACTGTCGAACCAGGAAGTGGCCGCCGTGGTAACGTACATCCGCATGTCGTGGGGCAACCATGGCTCGCCAATCTCGCCGCAGCAGGTGAGCGACCTTCGGTCTGCGCCGCTCGATTAAGCGCATGACGCATAAGGGCGCGGCCACCGGGGCAACGGCGGCCGCGCTCTTCGTTTTTGGGGTGTGGCCGTCCGTCGCGCCCTTTTGTTCCTTCCCGGTGTAGTCTATCGGCCGTCCCGACGGCCGTCGACGCTCCCGAGCGCCCTTACGTACCGCTTACGCACCGTTTTACTTGCCCGCTTCAGCTCGCCGATCGGGCACGCGAGCGAGCCGCTTTACCCCGCATTCAAGCAAATAATTTATGTCCTTTGATTCTCTCGGCTTGTCCGAACCCATCGTACGGGCCATCCATGAGCTGGGCTACAGCTCGCCGACTCCGATTCAGAAACAAGCGATTCCCGCCGTCCTGCAAGGCGGTGACCTGCTCGCAGGTGCCCAGACCGGCACGGGCAAGACGGCCGGCTTCACGCTACCGATCCTCGAGCGCCTTGCAAGTCCGCGCTCGCCCCAGGGTGCGAGCGTGGGCAAGCGCGCCGTGCGCGCGCTGATCCTTGCGCCGACGCGCGAACTCGCAGCGCAGGTCGAGGAAAGCGTGCAGGCGTACGGCAAGTACCTGAAGCTCAAATCCGCCGTGCTGTTCGGCGGTGTGGGCATTCACCCGCAGATCGAAGCGCTGAAGCGCGGCATCGACATCGTCGTTGCCACACCGGGCCGGCTGCTCGATCACATGCAGCAAAAAACGATCGATGTGTCGCAGCTCGAAATCCTCGTGCTGGACGAGGCCGACCGCATGCTCGACATGGGCTTCATCCACGACATCAAACGCGTGCTGGCTAAGTTGCCGCCGAAGCGCCAGAACCTGCTCTTCTCAGCCACCTTCTCCGACGAGATCAAGGCTCTCGCAGATAGCCTGCTCGATGCGCCCGCCCTTATCGAAGTGGCGCGCCGCAATACGACGGCGGAACTCGTCGCCCAAACGGTCCATCCCGTGGACCGCGATCGCAAGCGCGAACTGCTGACCCACCTCATCCAAAGCCGCGGCTGGTTTCAGGTGCTCGTCTTCGCGCGCACCAAGCACGGTGCGAACCGCCTTGCCGAACAACTGACGAAGGACGGCATCAGCGCACTCGCTATCCACGGCAACAAGAGCCAGTCTGCGCGCACGCGCGCGCTGAGCGAGTTCAAGGACGGCACACTGCAGGTTCTCGTCGCCACCGATATCGCGGCGCGCGGGATCGACATTGACCAATTGCCTTATGTCGTCAACTTCGATCTGCCGAACGTGCCGGAGGACTACGTGCATCGTATCGGCCGCACAGGCCGCGCCGGCGCGAGCGGCGAAGCCGTATCGCTGGTTTGCGTCGACGAGCGGCAATTGCTGAAGGACATCGAAAAGCTGATCAAGCGGACGGTGCCGCAGGAAGTCATCCCGGGCTTCGAACCCGACCCGAACGCCAAGCCCGAACCGATTCAGCAACGCCGTGGGCAAAACGGCGCAAACCGTACGCCACGCGCGCCGCAGGCCGACACAGAGGGGACGCGCTCGAAGCAGACCCGGCAGCCGGCGCCGCGTGAAGAGACACGCCAGAGCAAGCCGAACGATGCCCCGCGTAACGGCCCTGGCCGCGGCGCCCCTGGCGACCGACGCCAGCCCGACAACATCCGCCAGGCCAAAGCAGGCGAGACAAATGGGGGCGAGGCCAAAGCAAGAGAGAGGAAAGCCGGGGATTCGAAACGGCACGACGCCAAGCCGAGTCATGCAGTCAAGCCCAGCGGCGTCAAGTCGAACCCCAGGACGCGTGAGGATCGGCGTGAGCCCGCTCATCGCGATGTGTCGTCACACGGGATGCCCGCTCGCCAAAAGCAGCCGAGCAACCCGGGAGCGCTGCTCGGCGGGCGGCCACGCTCAAGCGATTCGACGGGCGGCAAGCCGCCGCGCGGCTAACTCGCTACCGCTACTCGGGTGCTCGGAGGCTTGAGCGCCCGACCTCCGCGGACGACAGCCCGCCCGCGAATCAGTCGCCGCTTGTGCTGCTTGCGGGTCGCCGCGCCTGTGCTGCAAGTCGCAAGCGATCGATCTGGCGCCCCCAGCGGCTGAGCACGGCGTCGCTGCTGGGCGCTTCGAGCTCGAAGGCGATACCGCTCGTGAGCTTCGCATAGGCAACCCGCTGCGCTTGTACCGTTTCGATGGAGGCATCGAAACATGCGAGCTCGCCGTCGTCAGGCAGGGCGTCGACCGTCAACCGCACCTGAAAAAACGCCGCATCGTAGACAAACGCCAAGGTGGCACGCGCACGCCCTTGTGCGGCTTGTTCGCGCAACGCACGGGCCGCACGGGCTGTCGGCCAGAGCAAAAACAACAGCGCATGGGAGTCCGGCGCGTAAAGCTCGCCCGCGCTCAATAGCGACGTATGCGGGCACCCCTCGGCATCGACGGTGACGAGCGATGCCGTGAAACCCGCCTTTGCGGCGAGTTCGGTGCCATCGAACAAAGCCCGAAGTTCGGGCGCCCATTCGTTGCGGACTTGCGTATCGAGCGCACTCGCTCGGGAAGACGGATCGCTCATCGAACATCTACCAAAAAATGCAGCAGCGCCAAGCACGCCGCGCGTCCTGCTGCCGCGCGCTTAGCGCCGCCGGCGCTTCACCGGAAGAACACGTGCTGAGTAAGCTTGGCTATCGGATAGTGCACGCCAGGTTGAATGCGTGCCGGAATATTCAGCGGCTTGAGCAGCATCTTCACGCACATGTCCGCCGAGAGATTGCGTCGTACCAGCGCATTGATGCGTGCGGCCCGCTCGCGGTTTGCGGCCGTATCCTGCACGCGCTCGGGATAGCGAATCGCGAACACGTGCCGAAACGCGATCTCGGAATCCTCGCTCTTGATCTCCATCAGGCGACGCAACAGCGCGCCCAATATCGTCAGCCGACCGTTGCCCTCGATCGCGTTGTACTTCCGGAAGTACCGGAAAAAGTGCTTGTAGTGACGGACTTCATCGGTGCGGATGTGATCGGTGATCTCCTTCAGCACGGGCTCGTCCGAGCACTCGTTGATAGCCCGGTAGAGCGTCGCGGTGCCCGTCTCCACGACACAACGGGCGACCATCTCAAGCGCGCGCGTTTTCTCGAATTCCTCGATCGTGCACGTCTTGGAGTATTCGTCGAAGAAATTGCGAAATGCGGTATCCCAATCGAACTCGGGCCAAACGTGTCCGATGTAGGCCTTCAAGGCCCGCCCGTGCTGCAGCTCCTCCGGCTCCCACTGGCTGTTCAGCCATGCGGAAACCTCCGGATCATCGTCGAAGTAGGCGGAAAGGTTGCTCGTGTACAGATCCGTACCGCTTTCGATGAACGATGCCGCGCATAAGAGCAACAGCAAATCCTCGTTCGCCGCGGCGCGTTGCCGATCGATCCGCGTCAGATCGATGTCCTCGATACGCCAGGGCATCACATGCGTGGAGTCCCTATTCATTGCCTTGAAGCTCCCAAAGCCGCATTCCATCTGCCGGCGCGCGGCCTGGTCGGCTCGCGAGAAAACCCGGACACCATACGTCGAAGCCGGCATTTGCCTGCCAAATCGAACGCGGCGACATCCAATCGATTAACGTTATGTATGTACCGGCATGTTAGCCGGAGTTCACTGGAAACGTTCCGGTACGCACAAATGACAGGCCGACTGGACGACCGGTTCCGGCCAGCGCCGCAGCGACACGGTGCATATTCTTTCAGCGTGTAACAAGGGAGCCTCGCCCTGCGCGCCCCTCGCCCCCTGCCCTGCATCCCCCGTGCCTTGTTCCCTGCGCCCCCAGCATCGCTGCGTCTCCCGCTTGGCCCCAAGCTGGGCGCTCCAGTGCCGCTGGCCGGCAGCAGACCGACGGCAGGCGTCGATCATCCTTTGAATGAAGGTCTTACAATACCGTCACCTGAACTTGCCGGCCCGCCAGCCACGCCATGACCCGAGACCCCCGCTTGAGCCTGAACGCGCGCCAACAGGAGCTGCTCGAATGGGTGCAGCGCGATGGCTTCGTGACGGTCGAGGATCTTGCCGCGCATTTCGATGTGACACCGCAGACGATCCGGCGCGACGTCAACTGGCTCGCGGACATGAACCTCCTGCGTCGCTATCACGGCGGCGCCAGCCTGCCGACGAGCTCAGAGAACGTCTCCTACACAGCTCGCCAGCGCATGTTCCATGAGGAAAAGCGCCGCATTGCCGCACTCGTCGCCGCACATATACCCGATCAAGCGTCGCTCCTCATCAACCTCGGCACGACGACAGAGGAAGTGGCGCGTGCGCTCAATCGGCACCGCGGATTACGCGTCATTACCAACAACTTGAATGTCGCCACGATGATGAGCGGCTACCCCGAGTGCGAAGTGCTGATAACGGGCGGCATCGTGCGCCCCTGGGACAAAGGTATCGTCGGCGAGCTCGCCATTGATTTCATCCGACAATTCAGGGTCGACTTTGCGATCATCGGCACCTCGAGCATTGAGCCGGACGGCACGCTACGCGATTTCGATACCCGCGAGGTGCGCGTGGCCGAAGCCATCATCGAGCATTCGCGCACCGTCTATCTGGCCGCCGACCATTCGAAGTTCGGCCGCCCCGCACTCGTGCGCCAAGGCCATCTCAATCAAGTTGATGCCCTGTTCACCGATGCTCCTGTACCGCCCGACATGACAGAGGCGATTGCAGCGGCCGGCACGCAGCTGTACGTGGCCAGCTCGCAGTAGCCCAGCCCGCTGCCGTCCGAAGGCGGCTCTTTACCCCGATTGTTTTGATCGTCGCCAGGCGCTCATGCAGCCCGCCCCCCTACGCATGGTGCGTCGCACGCAAAACCTCAAGTGATTTCACGAAGTGACAGCGTACGGTAGACCGCTCATGTCGCTTTGAAATGTCAAACTAAAAATATTTGGGGACGATTTGGACACGAGCGTGCGCTTGACTACACTGCAGATCCCCGGCGTGTGCCTCGAGCGCACGTTGCGGTAACTTTCCTCGCCCCGATAGGTCGAGCACCTGAGCAACCGAATCGCAAGTTGCGATGCACCTCGATTGTCCATGGAGAGAACGATGCTGAGTCCGCATGAATTCGCCACACTGCTACTTGTCAAAGATGCTCCCAACCAAGTCGACATGAACCGGGAGGAGCTTGATGCCTTGCTCGAGCACCAGCTCGTGCGGCTCGAGAACCTTGCCTCTGGTCACCGAGAATTGCGACTTACCGAGTCAGGCGACTCGGCCCTCAAAGCGATCAAACGTTTCTCCTGAGCCTTACCAGCACATCCGCTTTTTCTTGCCCGGCGAGCGCGTCGCGCGGCAGCGTTGTTTGTTGTGGCCGTGAGGTACACGCTGAGTTGCCGACAACTTGGTGCTTCATGCACTGTGTCGACACGTAAAGCGCATTGCTTCGGCTTCGCGGCTCGCCAGCGAGATTGGGCACTGCATGGCAGCCGCCATGCAGTGCCCAATCTCGCGGTTGCAAAGACGCTTCGGAGGCAGGGTATCCGTGCAATACGCCTATCCTATCCGCCCCGCAGCGACGGATCGACCGGTGCGCGCCAATCGATCGCCTGCACGCGGGCATCGTTGAAAAACTTTATCCACGCCAGCCGCGCGGCGGCATCGCCTGACGCCAACGCGGCGTGCCGCTCAGCGAGCGACGCCTCAAAGGCGCAATAGTCCGATTCGCTGATCCCCCCATGGCGATAGGCCACATAGGCATCCAGGAGCGTGGAATAGACGGCCTGTGCGTCGGCCCTGTAGTCCGTCTGCGCGCCGCAGCGTGCCTGTAACGCAGAAAACGGGGGGGCCCCGAACCCCGCTACGCCCGCACATCCTGCGACCAGCCATACGGCCGCCATCGCGCCGCCGAGTCCGAAAAGACGCATCGTCCACCTCTCTCGAAGTTTTCCCCATGGTAGCGTCCCCCGTGCCGCGTTGCGGCGGCTTCGAGCACACCACGGGCAATACCCGGTTTCCGCCCGGTCTTTACATGTTCGAAAATGTTCGATAAATTTCGAAATCGAACATTACCCGTTCGCTTTATTTCCATTCGGTTCGGACGGCCTTTTTGGCACCGGCCGAAGCACAAAGGGCAAAGGGTGGCGCAAGTGGCCGAACTTGAACGGCTGACGGCCGAAAGACGTTACGATCTACTTGTCATTGGGGGCGGGATCAATGGCGCCGGCATCGCGCGCGACGCAGCGGGGCGCGGACTTTCGGTGCTGCTCGTCGAGCAACACGATCTCGCCGCGCACACGTCGTCGTCGAGCACGAAGCTGATCCACGGCGGGCTGCGTTACCTCGAGTACAGGGAGTTCGGGCTCGTCCGCAAGGCGCTCAAGGAGCGCGAGACGCTGCTGCGCGCCGCGCCCCATCTCATCGGGCCGCTGCGCTTCGTCATGCCGCATAGCCCGAACCTGCGTCCGGCCTGGCTGATCCGCGCCGGACTTTTCCTCTACGATCACCTCGCGCGGCGCGAGTTGCTGCCCGGCTCGCGCGGCATCCTCATGCGAGACCATCCTGCGGGAGCCCCGCTCGTCGAGTCGATCGAACGCGGCTTCGTATACTCCGATGCCCGGGTTGACGACGCACGGCTCGTGGTCCTCAATGCGCTCGACGCGCGCGAGCACGGCGCCACGATCGCGACGCGCGTGAAGCTCGTCAAAGCCGAGCGCGACGAGCACGAGTGGCACTGCGAGCTGCAACAGCGCAACGGCTCGCGCCTTGCCGTGCGCGCCCGGGCGCTTGTCAATGCAACGGGGCCGTGGGTGGGGCAACTGCTGCACGATGCAGTCGGCCGCAATGCCCGGCATCACGTCCGGCTCGTCAAAGGCAGCCACATCGTCACTCGGCGCCTGTTCGAACATGACCACGCCTACATCTTTCAGAATCCGGACAATCGGATCATCTTCGCGATCCCCTATGAGGACGAGTTCACGCTAATCGGCACGACCGATGTCGAATACCTTGGCGATCCAGCGCGAGTCGCCATTGCCGAGGACGAAGAACGTTATCTGTGCGAATCAGTCAACCGCTACTTCAAGCGTAAGATCTCGCCGGCCGACATCTGCTGGCGCTACTCGGGCGTGCGGCCGCTTCTCGAGGAGGAAGGTGCCGACAATCCCTCGGCCGTCACGCGGGATTACCGGCTGGAGCTCGACTTGGGTGCGCAACGCTCAGGTGCTCCGCTGCTATCGGTGTTCGGCGGAAAGATCACCACGTTTCGCAAGCTCGCCGAGGAAGCCGTCGATCAGCTATGCGGGACCCTGCACTACCCGGTACGTGCATGGACTGCGGGCGTGCCGCTGCCTGGCGGCGACATCGCGCACGCCCAGTTCGAACCCTTCGCCATGCGTTTTGCGAGCGAGCACACGTGGCTGCCGGCCGAGCTCGCGCGCCGCTATGCGCGTGCCTATGGGACCCTGGCCGAGCGCATCGTCGGCACAGCCAGCTCGCTCTCGGAGCTCGGCCCGGAAATTGCCCCGGGCCTCTTCGAGCGCGAGCTGGCTCACTTGCGCGACAACGAATGGGCGCAATGTGCCGACGATGTCCTTTGGCGACGCTCGAAAATCGGCTTGCATCTGAGCGCCGGCGAGCTCGATTCCGCGCGGGCCGACATCGACGCCTGGTTCGCCCGCTCGCCGCTGCAAGCAACTGCGGCGTCGACCCTCGCGCCATAGCGGCGCACAGGGTTTCGCCGCACAATCGCCGCGGCACACTACGACAAAACAGACGGAGGAGAGAGAATGCACGATCAATACATGCTTGCGCTCGACCAGGGCACAACGAGCTCTCGCGCCATGGTGTTCGACCGGCAAGGCAACGTGGTCTCGTTGGCCCAAAAGGAGTTTCAGCAGCTTTACCCACAGCCCGGGTGGGTCGAGCACGATCCTCGCGAAATCTGGTCGACGCAGGCGGGTGTCGCCGCGGAAGCCGTCACGCGCGCGGGATTGAACGGCAGCTCGATCGCCGCTATCGGCATCACGAATCAGCGCGAAACGACGATCGTCTGGGATCGCGAAACCGGCCAGCCCATTTACAACGCCATCGTCTGGCAAGACCGCCGGACAGCGGATTTCTGCGACACACTCAAGGCACGCGGCCTCGCGGCGACCGTGCGGGCGAAGACGGGGCTGCCGATCGACTCGTACTTCTCCGCCACGAAGATCCGGTGGATTCTCGAGCACGTCGAGGGTGCACGCGAGAAAGCGAAGCAGGGCAAGCTCGCCTTCGGGACGGTCGACAGTTGGCTCGTCTGGAACTTTACGAAGCACGCGCTGCACATCACCGATGTGACAAACGCCTCGCGTACGATGCTCTTCAATATTCACACGCTGCAATGGGACGACGAGCTACTCGAAGCGTTCGAGATCCCGCGCAGCATGCTGCCCGAGGTACGAAGCTCATCCGAGGTGTATGGTCCGACCGTCACGACGGTATTTGCGTCGAAGATCCCGCTCGCCGGCATCGCAGGCGACCAGCACGCCGCGCTGTTTGGCCAGATGTGCACGAAGTCCGGGATGGTGAAAAACACCTACGGAACCGGCTGCTTCCTCGTCATGAACACCGGCAACCAGCCGATCGAATCGAAGAACAACCTCATCACCACGCTCGCTTGGAAGATCGGCGACGAAGTCGCCTATGCGCTCGAGGGCAGCATTTTCATCGCCGGTGCCGTCGTTCAGTGGCTGCGCGACGGGCTCGGCATCATCAAATCGGCCGCCGAGGTCGAAGCGCTTGCCGCCAGCGTGCCGCACTGCGACGGCGTATATATGGTGCCGGCGTTCGCCGGACTCGGCGCGCCGCATTGGAATCCGCATGCGCGCGGCACCCTGTTCGGCGTGACCCGCGGCACAACCAGCGCACACCTCGCGCGCGCGGCGCTCGATTCGATTGCCTATCAGTCAGTCGACGTGCTCGAGGCCATGCAAGCCGATTCGGGCCTTCGCGTCGGCGAGCTGCGCGTCGACGGCGGTGCCTGTGCGAACGATCTGTTGATGCAGTTTCAGGCCGACCTGCTCGACGTCTCGGTCGTGCGTCCACGTATCAGCGAAACGACGGCGCTCGGCGCCGCCTATCTCGCAGGGCTGGCCGTCGGCTATTGGAGCAGCATCGGCGAGCTCGAGCGCCAGTGGCAGCTCGACAAGCGCTTCTCTCCATCGATGGATCGACAAGCCGCCCGCGAATGCCTCGCCGGCTGGCAACGCGCCGTCAGGGCCGCGAACGCCTGGGCCGACGCCGCGATCTGACGCGGTTGACGCGGTGTAACGCGTCTCCTCTTGCCGAGCGCATCGCCGCCCCGGCGTAGCGGTGTCACGTTGGCACAGGCGCGGCCGGCGGCGCCGCGCATCGAACAACTACACCATGAATGGAGACAACAACGATGTCACCTTTAATCGCTGAATTTCTCGGCACGGCACTGCTCGTGCTGCTAGGCAATGGCGCCGTCGCCAACGTGCTGCTTGCGCGCACCAAAGGCAAAGGCGCTGATCTCATCGTGATTGTCTGGGGCTGGGCCATGGCCGTGTTCGTTGCCGTCTACGTCACGGCATCTTTCAGCGGCGCGCACCTCAATCCTGTCGTCACCGTGAGCCTGGCGCTCGCCGGCAAGTTCGTCTGGGGCAAGGTGGCCGGCTATATGGCGGCACAGATGTTAGGCGGGATGGCGGGCGCCTTTTTCGTCTGGCTCGCCTATCGCCAACACTTCTCGACGACGGACGATCCGGACGTCAAGCTCGCGTGCTTTTGTACGGCACCGGCCATTCGCAATGTCGCGCACAACGTCATGACCGAAATGATTTGCACGTTCGTGCTGATCCTCGGCGTGCTCTACCTGGCCTCGCCGCAAGTCGGGCTGGGTGCGCTCGATGCGCTGCCCGTCGGCCTGCTCGTACTCGGCATCGGCATTTCGCTCGGCGGGCCGACCGGTTACGCGATGAGTCCCGCGCGCGATCTGGCACCGCGGCTTGTGCACGCGCTACTGCCGATACCCGGCAAACGCAATAGCGATTGGGGCTACGCGTGGATTCCCGTTCTCGGTCCGCTTGCGGGGGGCGCGGCGGCGTCGTGGGTTTATACGCACGCACATTGAGCGATGAGGGCGGTACTGAACCAAATCGTCGGAAACGGCCAGCCCAAATGGCCAACGGAAAGAAAAGATCTGCAGCTCGCCCACAAGCCACCTAGCATTGCTTGCGAGGGGCAACGCGCGCCCACTCCGGCCGTAACACGGCCGGAACACGTTTTCGGCCGGTCGCGCTTTACACGCAATCCACTTCGCTCGCCGCCTCGGCGAGCGCGCGGCGAAACGCGACGAGCTCCTCGATCGTGAGTATGGGCATGTCGTGTTTCGCTGCAAAACGCTCGACGTCGGCCCCGCGCATCATCGTGCCGTCGGGGTTCATCAGCTCGCACAACACACCAGCCGCCTTCAGGCCTGCCAGCACCGCGAGGTCGACTGTCCCCTCGGTGTGGCCACGCCGCGCAAGCACGCCGCCCGTCACTGCGCGCAGCGGAAAGACATGACCGGGACGAACGATGTCGGCAGGCTTCGCGCCCTCGGCAATGGCCGCGCGGATCGTCGTCACACGGTCGGCAGCCGAAACCCCGGTGCTGACGCCATGACGCGCCTCGATCGACACCGTAAAGCCCGTGCCATGGCGGCTTTCGTTGTTCGGCACCATCGGCGGCAAGTCGAGCGCGCGGATCGTCTCTTCGGGCAGACACAGACAGACGATGCCGCTGCACTCGCGAATCAACAACGCCATCATCTCAACGGTGAGCTGTTCCGCGGCAACGATGAGATCGGCTTCGTTCTCGCGGTCGTCGTCGTCGAGCAGAACGACGGCGCGGCCCGCGCGCATGGCTTCAAGTGCTGCCGCGATACGTGCAGGGATAGGCTGCGTGGGCAGCAGCGCAAGTTCGGCCGACGCCGTGGAAAGGGGATAGGACATGATGAAACGCTCCTCGCGGTAAGTTTGGGCGAAAAACGTTTCAGGGCTCGCAAAGAGACGCGACCGCAACGAAGGCGAAGCCAACACGGCGATAAAGGAGCACCACGAGCCGCGCGGCGCACGGCTAAGGCGCTATGAGTCTCTCGCATCTTCTTCCATCCGGACTATGACCGTCGGCTCTGGCTTCGCACCAGATCTGCTGACCCCGCAAAAGCGCGGGCGCTCGCGGGCTCACCGGCTCATACTCGAGCCGGCCTACCGCCGGTGGGGAATTTCGCCCCGCCCTGAAGACGCACAAAAATGCCGGAAATCCGGCGCCCCGCAGAATACAACAGCGACGGCAATCTTGCAGGGACGCCCGCGGCCCAGCCTTCGCGCCATCCGGTCCTAGGTTCGCTGCGCTTCGGCATGGCCGCAGTGTGCCTACGAGCCGCCGAAACATTCCCATGCCTTGCAAGCTTCGAACGCAGACGCGCAAGCCGTGGCGGCGCTCACAGTCAGGAGGCGTGCTCCGCCGTCTGCAGCGAATCGTCACGGCTACCCCTTCTATGGCAGTAATTTGTCGAGCCATTTGGCCCCGGGGAGCGCCTCGTGGCTGCGGCACGCAAAGCCCTCGCGACTTGACCGGCTATAATAGCTGGCTAGGCAGCGTACCCCGGCGAGCCCAACCGGCTGCCCTCCAAGCATCGCGCCCTATTTGCCTTAAGACTTTTACCGCCCCCAGGTCAACCACTGCGAACGGCGAGCTTTATGCCCAAGAAAGTGTATGTAAAAACCTTCGGTTGCCAGATGAACGAGTACGACTCCGACAAGATGGTCGACGTGCTCGGGCAAGCGGAAGGCCTCGTCAAGACGGATAGCCCCGAAGAGGCGGACGTCATTCTGTTCAACACGTGCTCCGTGCGCGAAAAGGCGCAGGAAAAGGTCTTTTCCGACCTCGGCCGTGTGCGCGAACTGAAGGAAGCGAAACCCGAGTTGCTGATCGGTGTCGGCGGCTGCGTCGCAAGTCAGGAAGGCGCATCGATCGTCGCGCGCGCGCCCTATGTCGATCTCGTGTTCGGTCCGCAGACGCTGCATCGCTTGCCGCAGATGATCGACGCGCGTCGCGCAAGCGGACGCCCGCAAATCGACATCTCGTTTCCCGAGATCGAGAAGTTCGACAACCTGCCGCCCGCGCGCGTGGAAGGGCCAAGCGCCTTCGTCTCGATCATGGAAGGCTGCAGCAAGTATTGCAGCTACTGCGTCGTGCCCTACACGCGTGGCGAAGAAGTCTCGCGCCCGGTGGACGACGTACTGACCGAGATCGCCGGCCTTGCCGAACAAGGCGTGCGGGAAGTGACGCTCCTGGGACAGAACGTCAACGCGTACCTCGGCCCCCTCACGGCGGGCGCATCCGAGATTGCGGATTTCGCGACGCTGATCGAGTACGTCGCCGACATGCCGGGCATCGAGCGGATTCGCTACACCACCTCGCACCCGAAAGAATTTACGCAACGGCTCATCGACGTCTACGCGAAGGTGGACAAGCTCGTCTCGCACCTGCACTTGCCCGTGCAGCACGGCTCGGATCGCATTCTGATGGCCATGAAGCGAGGCTACACCGTGCTCGAGTACAAATCGGTGATCCGCCGACTGCGTGCGATCCGCCCCGACTTGTCGCTCTCGACGGACATCATCGTCGGCTTTCCCGGCGAAACCGAGGCCGACTTCGACAAGACGATGGCACTCGTCGACGAAATGAGCTACGACACGAGCTTTTCGTTCATCTACAGCCCGCGTCCGGGCACGCCAGCGGCGAACCTGCACGACGACACGCCGCGTGAGGTGAAACTCAAGCGCTTGCAGCACTTGCAAGCCACAATCGAAGCCAATGTGGTGCGCATCAGCGAGTCGATGGTGGGCAAGGTCGAACGCATCCTCGTCGAAGGGCCGTCGCGCAAAGACCCAACCGAGCTTGCGGGGCGCACCGCCAACAACCGGGTCGTGAACTTCCCGGCGCCGGTCGCAGCGCACCCGCGTCTCATCGGCCAGATGATCGATGTGCGCATCAATCATGCTTATCCGCATTCGCTGCGTGGCGAGTTGCTGCTAATCGACGCGGCGACACATTGAGGACTCTCGTCTCAGGACTTTCGTTTTATCTTGAAAACTGCTCAGCCACTGGAATTCACCGCGCCGCGCGATGACAATGCGCGCCTTGCCAACCTCTGCGGACCGCTCGACGAAAATTTGCGGCAGATCGAGCAGGCGCTTGACGTGACGCTGCAACGGCGCGGACATCGGATTGCCATCCGCGGGCGCGGCGCGAAGCTTGCGCTGGGTGCGCTCGAAACGTTCTACAACCGCGCGCGCGAGCCGTTGTCCGTCGATGACATCCAGCTCGCACTCGTCGAAGCGCGTCATCCGGGCAACCTGTCCGGCGTTGGCGCGAACGCCGAGAGCCCGCTCGAAGCGGGCGCACGCTTCGACCCGGACCATCCGTTCGACGAGCCGGCCGGCATCGACGACGAGAACGCCGAAGAGCTCGGACCGAAGCTGTACACGCGCCGGGCCGACCTGCGCGGGCGCACGCCGGCGCAACGCACCTATTTGAAGCAGATCGTCGCGCACGATGTCACGTTCGGCGTCGGGCCGGCCGGCACGGGCAAGACCTACCTTGCCGTCGCTTGCGCCGTCGATGCGCTCGAGCGCGATCAAGTCAAACGGATCGTGCTGACGCGCCCGGCCGTGGAAGCCGGCGAGCGCCTGGGCTTTCTGCCGGGCGACCTTGCGCAGAAAGTCGACCCGTACCTGCGCCCGCTTTACGACGCGCTGTACGATCTGCTCGGATTCGACAAGACAGCGAAGATGTTCGAGCGCCAGATGATCGAGATCGCCCCGCTCGCGTATATGCGAGGGCGCACGCTCAATCACGCGTTCATCATTCTCGATGAGGCGCAAAACACGACGCCGGAGCAGATGAAGATGTTCCTCACACGCATCGGCTTCGGCTCGAAAGCCGTGGTGACAGGCGATACGACGCAGGTCGATTTGCCGCGTGGCGCGAAGAGCGGCTTGATCGAAGCGCAGCAGGTGCTTGCGGACGTGCGCGGCATTGCACTGACGCGCTTCACGAGCGCTGACGTCGTGCGTCACCCGCTCGTTGCGCGCATCGTCGAGGCGTACGACCAGCATGCGCATCCAGAGAAGAAAGATGCGTTCGGGCGCGAAGACCGGTAACGGCGCCGCACCGGCGCCCTGCTTATCGATCACCGCCTCCCCGCCATCCGACAACGACCGCCGCCCATCTGCATGAGCACGACCCGCGCGCCCCGACTGACGCTGACGCTGCAATTTCCTGCGGCTCAGTCCTATCCGAACCACAAGGCGCTGTTGACGCGCGCTCGCGTCGCGAGCTGGGTCAAGGCGGCCCTGTTCGCCGACGGAGAACTGACGCTGCGTTTCGTCGATGCGGATGAAGGCCGCGTGCTCAATCGCACCTACCGCGGCAAGGACTACGCAACGAATGTGCTGACGTTCGCCTATGCCGAGCAGGAGGAGGATCCTGTCACGGGCGACATCATCGTCTGCTGTCCTGTCATCGAGCAAGAAGCGCAGACGCAACACAAATCGCTCGAATCGCATTACGCGCATATGATTGTGCACGGTACACTGCACGCTCAGGGGTACGATCACGAAGTCGAGGACGAAGCGCTGGAAATGGAAGCGCTCGAAACCGAGATCCTCGGGCAGCTCGGCTTCCCCGACCCTTACCGCGAGCGCGAGCGATAAGCGCTCCTATCGCGGCCCCGGCGCGTTGAACCCGATATGGCCCGATTGCCCGACCTTTCCGCCCCCCGCCTCGATAACGACGCACCCGCCGCCGGCGATGACGGCTATCCGCCGCTGCTCGGCGAGGCGCGTCTGCTGTCCGACGCTGAGCTCGCCGCATCGCTTGGCCGTATGCTCAAGGACTGGGACGGCCAAAACGATCTATGGCTCTTCGGCTATGGGTCGCTCATCTGGAACCCCGGGATGCCGGCCGCCGAAAGCGTCCGTGCACGCATTAGCGGCTATCACCGCGGGCTCTATTTATGGTCTCGCGTGAACCGCGGCACGCCTGAGCAACCGGGGCTCGTGCTTGCGCTGGACCGCGGCGGCTCGTGTACAGGCGTTGCCTTCCGTCTCTCGGGCGAAACGGCGATGCCCCATCTGCAAGCACTCTGGCGACGTGAGATGCCAATGGGCTCGTACCGGCCCGCGTGGCTGCCCTGCCGGCTCGCCGACGGGCGCAACGTGCCCGCACTCGCTTTCGTCATGCGGCGCGATGTATTGACCTATACCGGCAAGCTCCCGGACTCCGTGATCAGGAGGGTGTTCGGGTGTGCGCAGGGACGCTACGGCACCACGATCGATTACGTGAGCCGTACCGTCGAAGCGCTGCGGGAAAGCGGCATACCGGATCGCGCGCTCGAGGCGCTGCTCAAGCGCTGCGCCGGAAGTTAGGGCTTGCTTCCCCGGCGCGAGGCGCCCGCGCGAGGGCTCGCCATCACCGCCCTCATCACATCACGCCATCACAGGCCGCAGGCCGCCGCGATGCCAACGAGCACGCCGCCGCCCGCCACCGCAAGCGAGGTATACAGCAGCCACTTGCGCCGCGTCAGCAACGTAATGGCCGCCAAGGAAATGGCAACTTGCGTCAATGTCGTCGCTTGCGCCCAGCGATGATGCATGTGCAACTGCTGCTCGCTCGCGGCGTCCGCGTCGAGCACCGATTTTTCTAGCGCCTCCGCGTGCACGCGAATCGGCTCCTTTCGTTTTTTGTATTTGTCGATGTCGGCCGTAAACCTGGCGCTCGCCTTGGGATCGTTCGCCGTCAGCACCTCCCCGAGCTCCGCGAGGTTTTGCTTCTGCCCTTGGGCCTGAAAGTAGTTCCACTGATCGGCGGCCTCGGTCTTGCGAATCGCCGCTTCGTTCTTGTAAAAGAGCGCGAGTCCTTCCGTCGAGCCGCCTTGGTACGTGTAGAAAGCACCGAGCGTGGCGAGCACTGCCGTCATCACTGCCACTCGCCCGGCAAACGGGTCGCCCGATCCGTGGTGCCCTTCGGATTTGGCAGCGTGAGCGCCATGAGCTGCGTGCTCAAGGGCATCGTCGTGGGGACCGTGCAGTTCAAATTCTTCCGACATATTCCTATTGCGCAAAAAACTGGGAAAAAACCAATGGCATGCGAACGATGCATGCGGTATGCGCCTTGCATAGACGCGCTGCGCGACTTTATCAGGACAATGCGAACATGGAGTGTCTTCTCGCGTGGTGTATGCTTAACTTTCCGTTGATCACGCGTCCGGCCGTCTCGGACGCTCTACCATGAACGACTCTTATCCCAGTCGACGAAACACTGGCAAACCGCAGGAAAAACGCTCGCTGCTTGAGCGTCTGACCGATTTCATTTCTCCCGAACCGGAAACGCGCAGCGAGTTGCTCGACATCCTGCAAGATGCGCACGCGCGCAGTCTCATCGATGCCGATTCGCTGTCGATGATCGAAGGCGTGTTTCAGGTATCCGATTTGTGCGCACGCGACATCATGGTCCCGCGTGCACAGATGGACGCCATCAACATCGCAGAAAGCCCCGATCGATTCATCCCGTTCGTGCTGGACAAGGCGCACTCGCGCTACCCCGTCTATGAAGGCAATCGCGACAACGTGATCGGCGTGCTGCTCGCGAAAGACCTTTTGCGCTATTACGCAGAAGCAGACTTCGACGTGCGCGGCATGCTGCGCCCGGCCGTGTTCATTCCCGAATCGAAGCGTCTGAACGTGCTGCTGCATGACTTTCGCGTCAACCGCAACCACATTGCAATCGTCGTCGATGAGTACGGTGGCGTCGCCGGCCTCATCACGATCGAGGATGTGCTCGAGCAGATCGTTGGCGACATCGAGGACGAGTACGACTTCGACGAGGAGAGCGGCAACATCATCGCATCACCCGACGGTCGCTACCGCGTGCGCGCACTGACCGAAATCGAACAGTTCAACGAGACGTTCGGCACGCAATTCCCCGACGATGAAGTCGATACGATCGGCGGGCTGGTGACTCACCATTTCGGGCGCGTGCCGCATCGCGGCGAACGCGCTCGCATCGACGATCTCGTCTTCGAGATCCTGCGTGGCGATGCGCGCCAGGTTCATATGCTGCTCGTGCGGCGCGATCCGATCGCCGGCCAGCGTGAACCGGAACCGGAGCACGCGGAGAACTGAGTGGCCGAGCCGACCTTCTCGCGCTTGCGGCCAAGCGCAAGCGCCTCAATCGAGACCCATGCCGCTAATGGCGGCACAGCCCTGAACCCTGACAGCGAGCCCGCAAGCCAGTCGCGGCCCGCTTGGCACTACCTCGTCGCACTGGCCGCCGGCGCGGCGAATACGCTCTCGTTCTCGCCCACGCCACATGGCGGCTGGCTCGGGCTCGCGATTTTCGCCTTTCTCTATGCGTGGCTCGCACGCACGACAAGCTGGAAAAGTGCGGCCCTGACAGGTGGCGTATTTGGCTTCGGAAATTTCGTCACGGGTGTCTGGTGGCTCTACGTCAGCATGCATGACTACGGCGGCATGGCCGCCCCGCTCGCCGGTGCGGCACTTGTGCTCTTTTCGCTGTACTTGGCGCTTTACCCAGCGCTCGCCGCAGGCCTTTGGTCCTTGTGCGTCGGTCATGCGGACAACGGCCGAAGCCGCGTACGCCCTTTCGCACTGACTTGGCGTGGCGCGTTCGCGTTCGCGAGTGCATGGGCACTGGCTGAATGGCTGCGCGGCACAGTGTTCACGGGATTCCCATGGCTCGCGAGCGGCTATGCGCAGGTCGACGGCCCCCTCTCCGGCTTCGCGCCCATCGTCGGCGTCTACGGCGTCAGCTGGATGACGGCGCTCGTGGCCGCGCTCGTTGTGCAGTCTGTGCAGGCCGTTGCCTTACATGCCTCGAAAGTGGATCGCCCGCGCGCGCACCAAGCGGCGGCGGCATGGCCTGCCTTGCTTGCGCTTGCAGTGATCGCAAGCGGCATCTTGCTCTCGCGGGTCGCATGGACCCAACCGGCCAACGCGCCGCTCACGGTGCGCCTGCTCCAGGGCAACGTAAAGCAGGAGATGAAGTTCGATGAAGCCGGCGTGCTGGCGGCTACCGCGCTTTATCAAAAGATGATCACCGACAAGCCCGCGGATCTGATCATCACACCTGAAACGGCCGTCCCGCTCCTTCCGCAGCAGTTTCCCGAGCCCTTCACGCGCAGCGTGCGCGCGTTTGCCGACCAAACCGGCTCCTCGGTGCTGTTGGGTGCGTTCGGCGCGACGATCACGCCCGATGGCCAGATCACTGATCCCACGAACAGCCTTTTCGGCATCACGCCGGGATCCAACGCGCTCTACCGCTACGACAAACGCCATCTGGTGCCCTTTGGCGAATTCGTGCCTTGGGGCTTTCACTGGTTCGTGCAGCTCATGAACATCCCGCTCGGTGATCTCGCACGTGGCAAGCCGGTGCAAGAACCGTTCATGGTGCGAAATCAGCCGGTCGACATCGGCATCTGCTACGAGGACATTTTTGGCGAGGAGATCGCCCGGACGCTGCGCGAAACGGCCACACCCGCCGGTGTGCTCGTCAACATCTCGAACCTCGCCTGGTTCGGCGATACGATCGCACTCGATCAGCACTTGCAGATGGCGCGCATGCGCACGATCGAGACCGGTCGCCCCCTGGTCGCCGCGACCAATACGGGCGCGACAGTAGCCATCGACGCACACGGCCGCGTGCTCGCCCGGCTGCCCGTGATGAGCGTAGGCTCACTGGATGTCAGCGTCCAAGGCATGGCGGGGCGCACGCCCTACATTGCAGCGGGAAATACGCCGGTAATCGCCGTATCGCTCGCGCTGTTGCTCGCGCTCGGTTTGGCACTCAAGCGGGATCGGCGAGCGCGCACCGCCGCCTGAACGTCTGCCTGCCCGCCATGGAGGGCGAGCAGGCGCGGTGCTGACCGAATGACAAAACAGGGAGACCGGTGCCACGCCCAGCGCTTCTCACAAGGGCCACACAACATGAGACCAACGCGAACGGCGGGCCGTCTCGCCGACGAAAGTCTCAATGCCGCACCAATCCGGTAAAATTCATCGCTTTAGCAGCGGGCCGCGACCAAGGTCGCCGGCCCGCCCTGGCCCGCACAGGCAAGACAAAGGCGCGGCCGATTTTTCGGCACCTCGGCGGAATCGGGGCGCACACGCCGCGCCGCCCGCCGCAAAAGGCACGACATGCTCACGTTCCAGCAAATCATTCTGACGCTGCAGTCCTATTGGGACAAACAGGGCTGCGCGCTGCTTCAGCCTATCGACATGGAAGTCGGCGCCGGCACCTCGCACGTCCATACGTTCTTGCGTGCCATCGGCCCCGAGCCGTGGCGCGCCGCGTATGTTCAACCGTCGCGCCGCCCGAAGGACGGCCGCTATGGCGAGAATCCGAACCGTCTGCAGCACTACTACCAGTATCAGGTCGTACTGAAGCCCGCGCCCGAAAACATCCTCGATCTGTATCTTGGCTCGCTCGACGCGCTCGGCTTCGACTTGAAGCAAAACGACGTGCGTTTCGTCGAAGACGACTGGGAGAACCCGACGCTCGGCGCCTGGGGCCTCGGTTGGGAAGTCTGGCTGAACGGCATGGAAGTCACGCAGTTCACGTACTTCCAGCAGGTGGGCGGCCTCGACTGCAAACCCGTGCTGGGCGAAATCACCTACGGGCTCGAGCGTCTCGCCATGTACCTGCAAAAGGTCGAGAACGTCTACGACCTCGTCTGGACGGAATGGGAAGAGATTGGTCCGAACGGGCCGGAGCTGCGGCGTCTCACCTATGGCGACGTCTATCATCAGAACGAGGTCGAGCAATCGACCTATAACTTCGAGCACGCGAACGTCGATCTGCTCTTCACGCAGTTCGCAAACTACGAGTCGGAAGCGAAGCGCATGATCGAGACGCAGTTGGCGCTGCCCGCTTATGAACTCGTGCTGAAAGCGGCGCACACGTTCAATATGCTCGACGCGCGCGGTGCGATCTCCGTCACCGAGCGTGCCGCCTATATCGGCCGGATCCGCGCGCTCTCGCGGCTCGTGGCGCAGGCGTACTTCGAGTCGCGCGAAAAGCTCGGCTTTCCGATGCTCGGCAATCCGGTGCATGCCGCACGCGGCCTGACGACTGACGAGCAAGATGCCGCGATGCCGGCCTGGGCGCCGCCGCTCAAAGCGGAACGCGCGATCGACGAGAAATGACGAGACCCAATATGAATCAAGCCCACACCGCCTCCCTGCTCGTCGAACTGTTGACCGAGGAATTGCCGCCGAAAGCGCTGGCACGGCTCGGCGATGCCTTTGCACAGGGCCTCGTTGAACGGCTCGCGGCACGCGATCTCATCGAAGGCGAGCCATCATTCGAGCAGTTTGCAACGCCGCGCCGCCTGGCTGTCCTGGTTCGGCACGTGCGCGCCACGGCGCCTGACAAGGAAGTCCGCGAAAAGGTGCTGCCGGTGTCGGTTGCGCTCGATAAAAACGGCGCACCCACCGCCCCGCTCGCGAAAAAACTCGCCGCGCTGGGCTTTCCCGACACGCCGCTCGAAAACCTCGAGCGGGCTTCGGACGGCAAGGCCGAGGCATTTTATTTGCGCTACTCGGCCGCCGGAGCCACGCTCGTCGACGGCCTGCAAACGTCCCTCGACGAGGCGCTCGCCAAGCTGCCGATCCCGAAGGTCATGACGTATCAACGACCGGATGGCACGAACGTTCAATTCGTGCGTCCCGTGCAGCGTCTAACTGTGTTGCACGGCAGTGAAGTCGTTCCCGTCACCGCATTCGGCATCGATGCCGGCGATACGACGATCGGACATCGGTTCCTCTCCGACGGCCTGGTGGCGATCCTGCACGCCGACGAATATGCCTCAACGCTCGAAACGAAAGGCCGCGTCGTCGCCAACTTCGCGCAACGCCGCGAGCGCATCGCCGAGCAGCTCGTCACGCAAGCGCGTGCCGACAAGGTCTTGATGCCCGACGCGCTGCTCGATGAAGTGACGGCACTCGTCGAATGGCCGGTCGTCTACGAATGCCGCTTCGAGGACGAGTTCCTGCAAGTGCCGCAGGAATGCCTGATCCTCACGATGCAGACGAACCAGAAGTACTTTGCGATGACCGACGCGGGCGGCAAGCTGAGCTCGCGCTTTCTCATCGTCTCCAACATTGAGACGGCGACCCCGGGCGAGATCGTCGAAGGCAACGAGCGCGTGGTCCGCCCGCGCTTGGCCGACGCGAAGTTCTTCTTCGAACAGGACAAGAAGAAGCCACTTGGCGAGCGCGTACCGCTGCTCGCGAACGTCGTTTATCACAACAAGCTCGGCACGCAGCTCTCGCGCGTTCAGCGCCTCGTCACGTTGACGGGTGCGATTGCGCCTCTCGTGGGCGCAGACGTCGAGCAGGCTCGCCGTGCCGCCTACCTCGCCAAAGCGGACTTGCTGACCGACATGGTCGGGGAGTTTCCGGAGCTGCAAGGCACGATGGGCACGTATTACGCTCGTCACGACGGTGAAGCGGAGGAAGTCGCCCTCGCCTGCACCGAGCACTATCAGCCGCGATTTTCGGGCGATGCCTTGCCGTCGGCGCCGGTAGGCACGGCCGTTGCACTCGCAGACAAGCTCGAGACGCTCGCAGGCATCTGGGGCATCGGCCTCGTGCCGACGGGCGAAAAGGATCCCTTCGCCCTGCGCCGCCACGCGCTCGGCGTGCTGCGCATTCTGATCGAAAAGCAGCTGCCGATCGATCTCGTCGACTTGCTGTGCGCGGCACACACGTGCTTCGCGAACGAGCCGAACGTTGCGGATTCGACCGATGCGCTCTACGTCTTTTTCATGGACCGCCTGCGCGGGATGTTGCGCGAGCGCGGCTATGCGACGGGAGAAATCGAGGCCGTGCTGAGCCTCGAGCCGAGACGGCTCGACGATATCGTCGCGCGGCTTGACGCCGTGCGCGAGTTCACCGCGTTGCCGGAAGCCGGTGCGCTGGCGGCAGCCAACAAGCGGATCACCAATATCCTCAGGAAGTCGGAAGCCGAAGCGGCGACTCCCCGCGCCGACGGCATCGCCGCTTCGGCCGGCGCGATGAGCCACGATATCGTCGTGAGCCTGCTCGTCGAGAATGCCGAACGCATGCTCAACGAGCGCCTGAACGCAGTCTGGCCGACCGTGCAGTCGCAGCTTGCCGAGCGCAACTATACGCATGCGCTATCGGCGCTCGCAGCGCTGCGCGATCCGGTGGATACGTTTTTCAACGACGTCATGGTGAACGCGGAAGACGACGCGCTGCGCAAGAACCGTTTGGCACTGCTTGCCGCACTGCATGCGCAAATGAACTGCGTCGCCGACATTTCGAAGCTCGCAGCCTGACGATGCACGGACGACCATCATGACTTCCATCAAGAAGCTCGTCATCCTCGATCGCGACGGCGTCATCAACATTGACTCCGACGCGTTCATCAAGTCCCCCGAAGAATGGGTCGCGATTCCGGGCAGCCTCGAAGCAATCGCCCGGCTCAATCACGCCGGCTATCGCGTCGTCGTGGCATCGAATCAATCGGGCATTGGGCGGGGACTATTCGATATGGCCGCGCTCAACGCGATGCACGTCAAGATGCAACGCGCGGCTGCGGCCGTCGGCGGGCGCATCGATGCCGTATTTTTCTGCCCACACACGGCGGAAGACGAGTGCGAATGCAGGAAACCGAAGCCCGGTCTCCTGAAAACAATCGTCGAGCGATACGAAATCGATCCGTCGACTACCCCTGTCGTCGGTGATTCATTGCGCGACTTGCAGGCCGGCGCGGCGCTCGGCTTCCCTACGCACCTCGTCCTCACGGGTAAAGGCAACAAGACGCTAGCGCTTGGCGATCTGCCCGAGGGGACGCGCGTTCATGAAGACCTCAAGGCCTTCGTACTCACGTACCTCGCTGAACAGGAAGCGTGACGACAACCGATCGACAAAATCCGATGCGCTTTCTCCGCTCGTTCTTGCTGCTGCTCTACCTCATCGTCTTCACGATCCCGTATGCCACGGCCTGCTTCTTCGCATTTCCGTTCCTGCGTGCCGACAAGCGCTACTGGATGGCGGCGGGCTGGTGTGCCGCCACGCTCGCCGTCCTGCGGCGCCTGAATGGGATCCGCTATCGCGTCGAGGGGCTCGAAAACCTGCCCGACGGCCCCGCTGTGGTGCTCGCAAAGCACCAGTCGGCTTGGGAGACGATTGCGCTGCCAGCGCTCTTGCCGCGGCCGCTGTGTTATGTCTTCAAGCGCGAGTTGCTGTACGTGCCGTTCTTTGGCTGGGCACTCGGCATGCTCAAGATGATCCACATCAATCGCAAGGAAGGCAAATATGCCTTTGCGTCGGTGATCAGGCAGGGGCGCGAGCGACTGGCCGAGGGCGCATGGGTCATCATGTTCCCCGAAGGCACACGCACGAGCGTCGGCACCCAGGGCAAATACAAAACCGGCGGCGTGCGTTTTGCGCTCGCAGCCGCAGCGCCCGTCGTGCCGATTGCGCACAATGCAGGACATGTCTGGCCGCGCAATTCGTTCATGAAATACCCGGGCGTCGTCACCGTATCCATCGGCAAACCGATCGACACCACCGGACTCACCCCCGATCAGTTGAACCAGCGCGTCGAGACATGGATCGAAACCGAGATGCGCCGTATCGACCCGGACGCCTATCCGGATGTGGCTGCGGGTATTCGCGGCAAAAACGGAAAGCCTGCGACTGCGACCGATACCAATGGGGCAGGGGCAGCCCGCCTTTGACGTTCGGCCCGCAGCCATTTGCGCCGGCGTCCGGCATAGTTTTGATGTGATCGAACCGCGAACTCCGATGGGACAACCCGTGACGCCTTGTTCAGCGAAAGCACTCGACAGCCGGCAGTTGGATTTGCCGTTGTTCAGCGAACTCGATCCGGATACCCGCGCGCCGCAGAACACGCCTTCGCCACCGAACGAAACGCCCGCATCACCGCGGGTTCCCGGCGCCAAACTGCGCCGCCTTATCTTGAGCGGACGCACGCTCGAGTACGGTCTGAAACGTTCCACGCGGCGCACAATCGGCTTTGCAATCGACGGTACTGGGCTCACGATCACAGCACCGCGTTGGGTGACGTTGGCCGATATCGAGGCGGCCATTGCGGGCAAGGAACGGTGGATTTTCACCAAACTGGCTGAATGGCAGACGCGCGCCGAGCAGCGGGCGCTGCCGCGCGTCGAATGGCGCGAGGGAGCGCACATTCCCTACCTGGGCAAACCGGTACGCATTGCGCTCGCGTCCTCAAACGGCGCATTGGCATTCGATGCGACCGAGGCCTGGCTCGCACTTGCCCTGCCCGCGCACGCTGACGCGCAGCAAATCAAGGATCGCGTGCAAGGCTGGCTGCAAAACGAGGCAAAGCGGCTTTTCGGCGAGCGCCTTGACGTCTACGCGCAAAAGCTCGGGGTGGGCTTCAAGGGGTATGCGTTGTCATCAGCGGCGACGCGCTGGGGAAGCTGTTCGAGCGACGGACGCATTCGGCTTAACTGGCGGCTCATTCACTTCCCGCTGTCGATTATTGATTATGTCGTCGCTCACGAGCTCGCACATCTGCGCGAGATGAACCATAGCCCGCGCTTTTGGCAGACCGTCGAATCGATTTTTCCTGAGTTCCGTGAGGCGCGGCAAACCCTCAAGCACCATCCGCCCGAGTTGCTGCCGGCCCTTTGAGGTTGTCGAGGCGCCAGCCCTTTGATCGCATTATCACGGCACCCAGCCATACCGCGTGATGTGAAAGAAGATCGGTGCGGCAAACACGACAGAATCCAGCCGGTCGAGCATGCCACCATGCCCGCGGATCATATGCCCCCAATCCTTGATGCCGCGATCGCGCTTGATAGCAGACATCACAAGCCCGCCCAGAAATCCCATCAATGCGATGACAAGCGCGATCACACCCGCAATCCACGGTGAGCCGTAGGGCGTGAGTCTCCATAACGACGCGCCAAGCACCCCGGCGCTCGCCACCCCGCCGACGAAACCCTCGACCGTTTTCGAAGGCGATAGCTGCGGCGCAATCTTATGGCGACCCAGCAGCTTTCCCCAGACGTACTGGAGAACATCACTGCCTTGCACGACAATGACGAGAAAGACGATCAGCATCAGGTTTCGCCCATCGAAGCCGGGGATCGGCAAAATCATCAGCGCCGGTACATGCGATACGCAATACACACAGATCATCACTGCCCATTGCATGCCCGCGCAGCGCTCGAGAAAATTCTGCGTCTGCGCGGACAGCGCCGAGAGAATCGGCATCATCAAAAACGCGTAGACGGGAATGAGAATCGCGAACAAGCCATACCAGTGCAGGTACACGAGCAGGTACTGAAGCGGCAGAAAGACGAAGAATGCGGCCACCACAGCGCGGTGGTCACCACCCGATGTCGTCGTGATCGTCACGAACTCGCGCAGTGCGAAGAATGACAACGCAAGAAAGAGAATGATGACCGCACGGGGGCCGAGCGCGAATGCGACGCCAAGAATGCCCACCATCCACCACCAAGCCGACACGCGTTCCGCGAGATTGTCGATGACCGCGTGAGGCGCGCATTTCGCGATGCGCCAACGCAAAACCCCGGTGACGACCGAGGCAATGATCAACACGGCAATGACGCTGCCAAAGACGAGCCACATTGGCTCCAACGATTGCAGATTCAGCATGTTCACTGTCCTACCGGTGCGAGAGAAAGCAGCGCTTCACGGCAGCGTGCCAAAAAACGATCCTTGGGTTCATGCGTGGCGATGTGCAAGGGTTCTCCAAACGTAACCGTGCATAAGACGGGGATGGGAATGCTTTCACCCTTTGGCAAAACGCGATTCAGGTTCTCTATCCACACTGGAACGAACTCGAGCGCCGGGCACGCGTGTGCCAAATGAAATATCCCGCTTTTGAATGGCAGAAGACGATCCGGTGTGGTGTTGCGGGTGCCCTCGGGAAATAGGATCAGCGACTCGCCATTGCGGAGCGCCTGCTCCATCTGCGCGACAGCATTAACGCCGTTACCAGCGGGGGCACCCGCGGTACGATCGATCAACAACGCCGTGAAAACGGCTCTGCCGATAAAACGACGCAGCGCCGATCTATTCCAGTAGTCGGCCCCCGCTACCGGACGGGTGACTGCGCGCAGCGAAGGCGGCAGCGATCCCCAAACGAGCACGAAATCGCCATGACTCGAATGGTTGGCAAAATAGACTTTGGGGGACGAACTGGGCGGCCCTGCTTGCCAGCGGGCTTGCACCCCTGTCAGCAATCGGGCGATTAACACTACGACATTGCCCAAGCGCTTCGCTATCCATCCCATTGCCATTCCTCGTCGATATTCGCCCGTGCCGCCTCGGGCACGGCGAGTTTTTTCCGCTTGCGGTGAGCGCAAGTACGTCGCCCGACAAAACGAAGCCTTTCAGCGCCTGTCGTGCAGCCCGCGATAGTGCAATAGCGCGACTTGTTGTTGGCGAAACCATCTGAAAATTCGGACGACCCGCTCCTGGCTCGCAGGTAATGACGCAGTATCGGCAGATGACGATGACGTCAAAACCTACCGAGGAGATGTGCAGCGATGACAGAGACACGACGGCCTATCCGATCGCGCTCGAACGCAACCCTTCGAAAGCTGGCCGGAGCCTTGGCCAGAACGTCCGTTACGCCGAACCAGGTCTCGGTGGCAAGCGTCCTCTTTGCCGCTGCCGGCGCGTTGGCGCTGCAAGCCCGAGACAGCGGGTGGGCGATGCTGCTTGCACTTTGCGCGATTCAAATGCGGCTACTTTGCAACGTGCTCGATGGCCTGTTGGCGGTGGAAGGCGGAAAGAAGACGGCGCAGGGTGCGCTCTATAACGAGTTTCCGGATCGGCTGGCCGATACGCTGCTCATCGTGGGGGCCGGCTATGCCGCGGGAATGCCGTCGCTGGGCTGGGCCGCGGCCCTCTTGGCCGCGTTGACGGCCTACGTGCGGGTGTTCGGCGGCTCAATCGGCCTCGAGCCCTGCTTTGTCGGCCCGATGGCCAAGCAGCACCGAATGGCGGTACTGAGCGCCGCATCGTTGCTGAGCGCAGGTGAAGCGCTGGGCGAATGGCCTCACTACAGCCTGCCGGCAGCGCTCATCATCATTACGGTTGGCAGTGCGCTGACTTGCGTCACACGCACCCGCGCCATTGCCCGCGCGCTAGAGCAGCGCGGGCAATAACGGCTTTCAAGGAGACACCTTGTGCGAAGCGACGGGCCCGTCGATTTGACGACGCGCCATCACATAGGCGGCGCACCGGTCGCCCGCATCGTGGCATCAATACGTCTTAGCCTGAATGAACTCGATCTTGTAGCCGTCCGGATCCTCGACGAAAGCGATGACGGTCGTACCGTGCTTCATCGGGCCCGCCTCACGCGTGACTTTGCCGCCTTGCGCCTTGATCTTCTCGCAGGCCGCATAGGCATCTTCGACTTCGATCGCGAGATGGCCGAAGCCGGTACCCAGATCGTACGATGGCGTGTCCCAGTTTTGCGTCAGCTCGATGACCGTGCCTTCGCGCTCGTCCGTGTAGCCCACGAAGGCGAGCGTGAAGCGGCCTTCCGGGTAGTCTTGCCGGCGCAACACCTTCATGCCGAGCAAGTTCGTGTAAAACGCGATCGAGCGATCAAGATCGCCAACGCGCAGCATCGTATGCAGCAAGCGCATGATGTACTCCCGTTCGGTGAAAGCCCTGAATCTACCAAGAATGCGCAAATGGTGCTTCGGACCCGACATTAACCCCGTGGCAGCGCCTGCGCGATCCTCACGTATTCCTCGACGGACACCTCCTCCGCCCGCCGCGACAGGTCGAACCCGAGCGCGTCGAAGTCGACGTGCTCACGATACGCCGACAGCGTATTGCGCAGCATCTTGCGACGCTGCGAGAACGCCGCCGTGACAAATTCCCCGAGCACCCTCACGTCGACGCGCGCCAATTCTTCCGGCGCATAGGGAATCATCCGTACAATCGCCGAGTCGACCTTCGGCGGCGGCTGAAAGGATTCGGGCGGCACGTCGAGCAGCTTGTCCATCACATACCGATATTGCAGCATGACCGATAAGCGTCCGAACGCCTTCGTCCCCGGCTGCGCCACCATGCGTTCGACAACCTCATCTTGCAACATGAAATGTTGATCGGCGACGATCGGCGCGAACGCCATCAAATGGAACAGCAGCGGGCTCGAAATGTTGTAAGGCAGATTGCCGACGATGCGCAGCGTCGGTTTCTCTCTCGTGTCGACGAGCGAGCCGAAGTCGAACGCGAGCGCATCCCCCGCGTGCAGCGCGAGGCGTCCGCCGAACTTGCTTTCGAGGCGCGCGATGAGGTCGCGGTCGAGCTCAACGGCATGGAGTGGCGAATCGGACGTTGCCATCCGCTCGATAAGCGGCTCCGTCAGAGCGCCAAGCCCCGGACCGATTTCGACCATGCGCTGCCCGCGCTCGGGACGAATCACATCGACAATCGAATCGATGATGCCCATGTCGACAAGAAAATTCTGGCCGAAGCGTTTGCGCGCCAAGTGGCCTTGGTGCTGCCGGCTTTGTTGCTGTCTGCTGGTGGACATCGGGTAGGAAAAGACGACAAAAAAAATCGAAATCGAAAAAGCGTGGCGCGCGGAGCCCTCAGCCGCCGCGCCGGTGGCGTGCCATCGCGACAGCCGTATCGATAGCGGCGATGAGACTGCCCGCATCGGCGCGGCCGGTACCGGCGAGATCCAACGCGGTGCCGTGGTCGACGGACGTACGGATGATCGGCAACCCCAACGTCACATTCACGCCTTCGCCGAAGGTCGCGTACTTGAGTACGGGCAACCCCTGATCGTGAAACATCGCAAGCACACAGTCGGCTTGCTCGAGGTAGCGTGGCTGAAAGAGCGTATCGGCGGGATAAGGGCCACGTGCATCGATGCCGCGCTGGGCAGCGAGTGCCAAGGCGGGTGAGATGACGTCGATCTCCTCGCGCCCAAGGTAGCCATTCTCGCCCGCGTGCGGATTGAGGCCCGTGACGAGAATGCGCGGCACCGGCAGGCCGAAATCGCGGCGCAAGTCGCGATCGATGATCGCCAGTGTTTCGACGAGCCCATCGATTGTCAGCGCATCCGGCACGTCCCTGAGCGGAAGATGCGTCGTGGCAAGCGCGACGCGCAGCGGGCGCACACCCGTGCCCGCAAGCATCATCACCACACGCAAGGTGCCCGTACGCTCCGCCAGGTACTCGGTATGGCCGGTAAACGGCACGCCGGCATCGTTGATCGTACTTTTTTGCAGCGGTGCGGTAACGATCGCATCGAACCGACCGGCGAGTGCGCCGTCGATGGCGGCATCGAGCAATCCGAGCACGTAGCGTCCGTTTGCGGCATCGAGCTGGCCGGCCACGGCGGGCACAGCAAGCGACAGCCGCTCTACACGCACCCGGGCGGCCGTGCCGCCGACAAGCGCGGCCCAGTCGACACCGACCGCACGCGCGCGCGCCTCGAGCAAGGCGGCGTCGCCCAGCACCGAAAACTGCACATCGGGCCAATGTGCGGCGGCGCCCGCGAGCGCCACCGCAGCGAGTTCGGGACCGACGCCGGCAGGCTCGCCCGTCGTCAGCGCAATGTGCAGAGGGGTACGATTGGCATTCGTCATCACTGCAGACTCACTGGTCATTACGACTCATTGACTCATTGCGTCAGTGCTTCGCCGCCGCATGGGATGGGCCTGCTACTGCTGCGCGACCGAGCTGCCGAGCTTGTACTCGACGTAGGCCGAATCGCGCAATTCACGTAGCCAATCGGCGTATGCCTGCTCGGCCTTGCGCTGACCGATGGCCTGGCGCGCGAGCTCCATCTGCTGCTGCACTGAGCCCGGCGCATCACGGCGGCCGAGCACCTGGATCAGGTGATAGCCGTACTCGCTGCGCACGGGCTCGCTCACGTCGCCTTCCTTAAGACTGTTCATGGCGCGTTCGAACTCCGGCACGGTTTCGCCCGGGCTGATCCAGCCGAGATCGCCGCCCTGCGCGGCCGAACCGTCTTGCGAGTACGTCTGCGCGAACTTGGCGAAATCGCCTTGGCCGGACTCGATCTCTTGACGAATCTGGAGCTCCCGCTGGCGGGCGTCCTGCTCCGACAGACCGCCCGGGCCGACGCGCAGCAGGATATGGCGCACGTGCGTCTGCAAGAGCTTCGGCGTCGCGCTGGCAGATCCGCCCACGCCGGTGCGCCGGTCAACGAGCTTTACGATCTCAAAGCCTTCGCTGGTACGGACCAGATCCGGACTGACCTGTCCGGGGCGCAGCAGCGAGGACGCCGCGACAAACTCATCGGGCAGCTGCGTCGGCGCCAGGAAGCCGAGATCCCCCCCTTTTTTCGCGTCGGTGGCCTGCGAATCGCTCTTGGCGAGCGACGTGAAGTTTGCACCGCCCTTCGCACGCGCGAGAATCGCCTCAGCTTTTTTCTGGGCTGCGGCCAGCACGTCTTGCGGCGCGCCATCTGGCACTTTCACGAGAATGTGCTCGATGTGCAGATCCTGCTCCGTCTTCGCACCAGGGCCGCGCTGGCTTGCAATGTAGTTGGCGACCTCGGCATCGGATACGCTGATCTTGCTGTCGACCTCGCGCTCGCGCAGTTTCGACAGCGTGAGCTCAGTGCGAGCATCGCGAATGAAGACAGACCACGGCACCCCCTGAGCCACGATCCGAGCCTGGTAGACATCGAGCGTCATGTTGTTCGCTTGCGCGAGACGCTGCAGGGTCTGCTGCACGGCCGCATCGTCGATAGTGATGCCGTCGTCCTTCGCTCTTTGCACCTGGATGCGCTCAACCACCATTTGATCGAGCACCTGCTGTTTGAGCTGGTCAGCCGGCGGCAAAGGCGCATTTTGTTGCTGAAGGCGGTGCGTAACGAGATCGAGGCGCGTCTGCAGCTCGCGCTCGGTGATGACGTCGTCGTTGACGATGGCCACGACCGAATCGACTGTTTGAGCACTCTGACCGGTGCTAGCCGGCTGTGCACTACTCTGGCCCTGCAATGCCTGCGCCGCGGCCGGCGATGCCGGCACTAGGATGAAAAGGCTACAAGCGCCGGCGAGACCCGTCGCGAGTGTCGCCAAGCGAAGCTTTTTGGTGATTGCCACAGCTACTCCATTGCATGACGGGCCGTAAAACACCGCCCTACCCCATTTGCGAGATGACTTGCGCCTATGTGCGCCATTCGACAGGCTTCAAAGCCTCATCAACTCACTCGTAATCGGAAAACCGCGACAGCGGCGGTCCCGGCGGCGGCGGTGGCATGTAGCCTTGCACGCCAGCCCTGAACGCCTGAGTCAGCCCGTTATCGATGTGCGACAGGCCCTTTAGCGTCAGCTGCGCGAGAAAGCGTGTTCCACTCGACCCTTGCAGCGTCGTCGTGTTGACGCCGTTTATGTAGCGCTGCACGCCAACGCCGAGCGACCAGCAATCGGCATCGTACTGGAAGCCAATAAGACCGTCGACGAGGCTACCGCCGCCGAGATCATAGTTGATCCGCCCGACGCCATAGAGCCGTCGCGTAAGCGGCCATTCGGCAGAAATCAAAAACTGGTTGATCGGCTGGTTGTTATTAAGCGCCAGATCAGCACGCTCGTATTGATACGACACGTTGATGACCTTGCGATCGCCTGCGCTATAGCCAAAGCCCGCGCTCGTCTGGACGACCTGATTTAGGTCAGCATTATATTGGAAGGTGGCTTGCGAAGCGAAACCGCCCCCGATCTTGGCCGAGCCGCCCACGATCACGTTCGAATGACTCGCCGCGGATGGCACCGTGCCCGGCACGAGCGTCACGCGCTGATCCGTAAAGTAGTACTCCTGCGCGAGGACGAAACGCGCACGCTCGTCACCCGTGTTTGGATCGATGAAGCGTGTCGTCAGAGCCGCCGTGAGGCGATTGGCGTCGGCAATACGGTCGTTACCGACGAACGTGTTCGGCGTGAAGATTTCCGCGAGGCCGAAATCGTCGGCGGCCGTGTCGAAGAGCGGCGCATCATTCTGGTTGCGGAAAGGCGTATAGACGTAATAGAGCCGCGGCTCGAGCGTCTGGATATAGTCGCTGCCGAAAAGCCGGACCGAGCGCTCAAAAACAAGTCCGCTGTCTAAGCTGAAGGTCGGAATGGATTCCGTAAAGTTCTTCGGCGTACCAACCGGCACATCCGTCCCGATCGACGTCAGGTTGTACGCCGCAAAGTGCTCCTGCACCTTCGGCACGACGAAATAACCCGGCCCGTTGATGCCGTACGACAGATACGGGTTGAAGACGAACCGGTTGCCCTGCGTCAAGTTCCCGGTCGTGATGGTAAAGCGCGTCAGGTCACCTTCGGCGCCGTAATCGAAACCGTTGACGTTGTACTTCGCGTACTTGACGTTGACCTGCGGTTCGCGCCCATACGGCGTGTCACCCGAAGCGGCCGTATAAAAGGACTGCCAGTGCTGCTCGCGCAGCAGCACTGACCACGGCCCGCTATTGTACGTGAGGCCGACTTCCTGCTGATAGACGAGCTGGGCGCCGACGAGGAATTGATTGCCCGCATTGCCAAGGTCGTACGGGTAATTCGCGTCCGACACGCGGTTGTAGTTGACGTACGCCGCGAAGCCATTGCCGAGATTCTGGTGGTGCTGCCAGAAAATGCCGTAGCGATTGGTATGCGTCTGCTCGTCGTCAGGAAGAAAGTCGGCGTAAAACGTCCCCGAGTAAGTCGGCGAAAGATAGCGATACAGCTGCTGCAATTGCACTCCACGCTTCGAAATGATGCGTGGCGTCACTGTCAGGTCGCGGTTCGGCGCAATGTTGAAGTAGTACGGCTGCGAAAAGTCCAATCCGTTCGACGAGCCGATCGAAAAGAGCGGCGGCAACAAGC
>NZ_DATJJF010000144.1:0-6329 GCF_035492435.1 Trinickia sp. | reverse complement strand
CGAGAAAAAGACAAGCTCCTGATTTTCACGGCAGCCCTCTTGGCCGAACGCCGCAAGGCGCGCGGGCTCAAGCTCAACTATCCGGAAGCCGTAGCGTTCATCACGGCGGCGCTCCTGGAGGCGGCGCGCGACGGCCAGACGGTCGCCGAGCTCATGCATTACGGCACGACGCTGCTATCGCGCGAGGACGTCATGGAAGGTGTGCCTGAGATGATTCACGATGTCCAGATCGAAGCGACGTTTCCGGACGGCACCAAGCTCGTGACCGTCCATCATCCCATTCCCTAAGCAGCCACTAGCATGAGGCCCCGTGCGCGCCCCAACGCTCGACGAAGAAACGTCAACGGCTTCGAGCGCGGCGCGCAAGTACCGTCCTAAACCATCATGATCCCAGGCGAATTGATTACTGAACCCGGCGAGATCGAGCTCAACGCCGGCAGGCAAACCGTCGTGCTGACCGTCGCGAACACCGGGGACCGCCCGGTGCAAATCGGGTCGCATTTTCATTTCTACGAAGTGAATGCTGCGCTGACATTCGATCGCGAGCGCGCACGCGGCTTCAGGCTCAACATCGCGGCCGGCACGGCCGTGCGCTTCGAGCCAGGACAGGAACGCACGGTCGAGCTCGTCGCCTTGGCCGGAGATCGAACCGTATACGGCTTCAACAGCAAAGTGATGGGCCCGCTGTAATACGCCGCCTGCCGGGCGATCAAGACCCGGCGCCGCGTGCGCGCCAATTTATTTCGGACACCGAATCAACATGACTCTTCGCATCGATCGCCGCGCTTATGCGGAAATGTTCGGGCCCACGACGGGCGACCGGATCCGGCTTGCCGATACCGAGCTTTTGATCGAAATCGAGCGCGACTTCACCGTCTACGGCGAGGAGGTCAAGTTCGGCGGCGGCAAAGTGATACGCGACGGCATGGGCCAATCGCAACGCGCGGCCGCACTGGTGGCGGACACTGTCGTGACGAACGCCGTCATTCTCGATCATTGGGGCATCGTCAAAGCCGATATCGCGATCAAAAACGGTCGCATTGCTGGGATCGGCAAGGCGGGTAACCCGGACATCCAGCCTGGCGTCACGATCGCAATCGGCGCCGCAACGGAAGTGATTGCGGGCGAAGGCCTTATCGTCACGGCGGGCGGCATCGATTCGCACATCCACTTCATTTGCCCGCAGCAGATCGAGGAAGCGCTTGCGTCGGGGGTGACAACGATGCTCGGCGGTGGCACGGGGCCTGCCACGGGCACCAACGCCACAACGTGCACACCGGGGCCCTGGCACATCGAGCGCATGTTGCAGGCGGCCGATGGCTGGCCGATGAACATCGGCTTTCTCGGCAAAGGCAATGCGAGCCTCGCCGAACCGCTCGTCGAACAGATTGCGGCCGGCGCCATCGGCTTGAAGCTTCATGAGGACTGGGGCACCACACCCGCGGCGATCGACAACTGCCTGTCAGTGGCCGATTCGACCGACACGCAAGTCGCGATTCACACCGATACCCTCAACGAGGCTGGCTTTCTCGAGACGACGGTCGCGGCCTTCAAAGGCCGCACCATCCACACCTATCACACGGAAGGTGCCGGCGGCGGTCATGCGCCCGACATCATCAAGGTGTGCGGCGAAGCAAACGTGCTGCCGTCGTCGACGAATCCGACGCGGCCCTACACGGTCAATACGCTCGACGAGCACCTCGACATGCTGATGGTTTGCCATCACCTCGATCCGTCGATCGCCGAAGACATCGCCTTCGCCGAATCGCGCATTCGCCGCGAGACGATCGCGGCCGAGGACATCCTGCATGACCTCGGCGCGATTTCGATGCTTTCGTCCGATTCGCAGGCGATGGGACGCGTTGGCGAAGTCATCATCCGTACCTGGCAAACCGCGCACAAGATGAAAGTCCAGCGCGGCGCGTTGCCCGAGGACAGCACGCGCAACGACAACTTCCGCGCAAAGCGCTACGTGGCAAAGTACACGATCAATCCGGCCCTCACGCATGGCATCGCCCATGAAGTGGGCTCCATCGAGGTGGGCAAATGGGCCGATCTCGTATTCTGGGAGCCAGCGTTTTTTGGCATCAAGCCGACACTCATCCTCAAGGGCGGCATGATTGCGCTCGCGCAGATGGGAGATCCGAATGCCTCGATTCCCACACCGCAGCCCGTTCACTATCGCGAGATGTTCGCAACGCGTGGCGGCGCGCTCGCACGCACCTCACTCACGTTCGTTTCGCAGATGGCACTCGATGCCGGAATCGCAGAGCGCTACGGCCTCAGCAAGTGCATCGCGCCGGTGCGTGGCTGCCGGACGCTTCAGAAAACCGATATGGTTCACAATGCTTGGCAGCCACATATCAGCGTCGATCCGGAAACCTATCAGGTAGTGGCCGATGGTCAGCTGCTGACCTGCGAGCCCGTCAAGGTACTGCCGATGGCGCAACGCTACTTTTTGTTCTGACTCCTAAGTGATTTGCCATGCGCACGATCGACAAACGTATCGCCCCTCATACCAAGCTTGCCGCGTCGCTCGTCATGCGGGCACCCACACTAACGCTCGCTTACGAAGCGCGTTGCAAGAGCCGTCTCGCGGCAACGCTCGATAACGGCGAAGCCGTTGCGCTCGTCATGCCGCGCGGTACCGTGCTGGCCGACGGCGATGTACTCGTCGCCGATGACGGCGGACTCGTGCGCATCGTCGCCGCAGATGAAGCCGTGCTTGTCGTGCGCGCACCGGACGCACTCACCCTCACGCGCGCCGCTTATCACCTCGGCAATCGTCATACGCCCGTCGAGGTGAGCGCCGAGTACCTGAAGCTCGAAAGAGACCCAGTGCTCGAAGCTATGCTCAAGCGCCTTGGAGCGCATGTGGAAGCGGCATCGTTGCCTTTCCAGCCGGAAACGGGCGCCTACGGCGGCGGGCACCGGCACGGTCACGACGCCACGTTCGATGAGGACTACGCGATCGCGCAACAGGTGTTCGGGGAGCATCACGGGCATTCGCACGATCATGCCCATGCCCATGGCCATGGGCACGGCCACGAACACGGGCATGGGGACAGCTGCTCGCATCACCAACATGCGAAGGACTGCGGGCACGCCCATAGCCACGATCAAGCGCACTCGCATGATCATGACCACCGTCCAGCGCCAGGCCATGATCATGGCGATGGTCACGACGCTGCGTGCTCGCATCACCACTGCGACGGTCATGGGCACCGCTGAGCTGACAGCACTGCTGCACCTCGCCTCGCCGGCACTGCCGGTCGGGGCGTTCAGCTACTCGCAAGGCCTGGAGTCCGCGATTGACGCGCAGTGGGTCACCGACATGGAGAGCGCCCGCGCGTGGATCGAAAGCGGTCTCACAAGCGTGCTCGCGCGCTGCGAGCTACCGTTCCTCGCGCATCAACTCGAGCGTTGGCATCGGCACGAAGCGGCCGCACTCGCCTCGGCCGACGCTCAGTTTCTCGCAAGCCGCGAATCGGCCGAGTTGAGGCGCGAAACCGAGCAAATGGGGTGGTCATTAAAACAGCTCTGTCTGTCGCTCGAATGGAGCGACGCCGAACGCCGTGCCACCTTGAGCGCGATGACGCCGATCACGCAGCCGAGCGCGTTCGCTTTCGCGGCCGCGGCGCATGACCTGGAGGCCCCTGCCGCACTCGCCGCTTACGCCTTCAGCTGGGTCGAAAACCAGGCTGCCGCCGCGCTGAAAGCGGTCCCCCTCGGCCAGATGGCCGGACAGCGCATCATCGTCGCGCTGCGCGCATCGATTGATCGCGCCGTGGTGCGCGCACTCGATACCCCACCCGAGCAGATCAACACGTTTGCACCCATGCTTGGCGTGCTGTCGGCACGACACGAAACGCAATACTCGCGGCTATTCCGCTCCTAGATCGAACAAGGTGCCATTGATGAGAACGAAGAAGTTGCCGCCCCTGCGCGTCGGCGTAGGCGGACCTGTTGGGTCGGGCAAGACGACGCTGCTCGAAATGCTTTGCAAGGCAATGCGCGATCAGTACGACCTCGTCGCGATTACCAACGACATCTATACCAAGGAAGACCAGCGCCTCTTGACGATCTCCGGCGCTTTGCCTGCCGAACGCATCATGGGCGTCGAGACCGGGGGCTGCCCCCATACGGCGATTCGCGAAGACGCATCGATCAATCTCGAAGCCGTCGAGCGCATGCTCGGGCGTTTTCCGGATGCCGATATCGTCTTCATCGAATCGGGTGGCGACAACCTCGCCGCGACGTTCAGCCCCGAGCTGTCCGACTTGACGATTTACGTCATCGACGTGGCCGGCGGCGAGAAGATTCCGCGCAAGGGTGGCCCGGGCATCACGAAGTCAGACCTGCTGGTGATCAATAAGACGGATCTCGCGCCGTTCGTCGGTGCAAACCTCGATGTGATGGCGTCCGATGCGCAGAAAATGCGCGGCGAACGGCCATTCGTCATGTGCAATCTGAAGGCGCGCGAGGGGCTCGCTGAAGTCGTCTCGTTTATTGAGACGAAGGGGTTGTTGACATCCTACCCGCCCTAAAGGACGGGGATTCCTACTGGTGCGCAAGCACCTTCGGCGGGTTCCTGCTTCGTCGGGTGGCCTGACTGCGCCATCCCTCCACAGGCAAGCGCGGCATGTCCTGCCGCAAGAATGTTGAGCGCGCCCACGTGGTCCGCGTTTGCCTCGTGCCCGCATTGGACGCACTTGAACAGCGCTTGCGTCTTGCGGTTGTCCTTCGAGACGTGTCCACAGCACGGACAGGTGCGGCTCGTGTTCTTCGGGTCTACCGCGACGAAGAAGCCGCCGTTCCAGCCCGTCTTGTATTCGAGTTGGCGGCGGAACTCGCCCCAGCCCTGGTCGAGAATCGACTTGTTGAGGCCGGACTTCGCGCGGACATTGCGCCCTGGTGCGTCTGCCGTGCCTTTCGCCGACTTCGACATGTTGCTGATTTTCAGGTCTTCGACCGCAATCATTGCGTGGTTTTTGCTGATCGTGTTCGAAGCCTTGTGCAGAAAATCAGACCGCGCGTTTGCGATGCGCGCGTGAATCTTCTGGATGCGGGCCTTCGCCTTTTTCCAGTTGCTGCTGCCTTTGACCTTGCGGGCCATCCGGCGTTGATACTTCGCGAGCCGCTGCTCGTGCTGACGGAACGACGCGAGCGGCGCGATATACGAGCCGTCGCTCATGGTCGCGAAGCGCGCCACACCCACGTCAATTCCTACCGCGGGGCCTTGCGCAACCGGCTGCTCGACCTCGCGTTTCGTGAGGATGGACACGTACCATTTGCCCGCGCGCAGTGACACGGTAGCCGAGCGCACCTCGCCGAGCACCATGCGACTAGTGCGGTAGCGGACATAGCCTAGCTTCGGGAGCGAGACGCGCCCGTTCTCGCGGTCGAGCTTGATTTGCTTGTGGTCGGGGTAGCGGAAGCTATCGCCCAGGCCCTTGCGCTTGAATCGCGGGAATGATGCGCGACCGGCGAAGAAGTTCTGGAAGGCGCGATCCAAGTCCAGCACCGCTTCGTCGCACGGATGGCGCGGCGCGTCAGCAAGCCACGGCGTATCGGCGCTGGTGCGCCAGTCCGTGAACAGCTTCTTCATGGCGAACTTGCCGACGAACTTCTGCCCTGCTGCGTGGTTTTCCTTCTGGTACGCCAGCGCCTTGTTGTAGACGAACCGACACGCGCCTGCGAACTGGCGCATCTTGCGCGCCTGCTCGCCGGTCGGCATGAGTTCGAACTTGAAGGCTTGAAGCAGTTCCATGCCGCATACTATGACTTTGGCTTTGTCCTCGAAACTGCGCAAGAGGGAAAAATAGGACGCCCACGTAGTACAGATCCCTGCGTTGAGGCATGGAAGGCACTGCGTCTTTTTGATGCGTGTGCATTTGGTCTTCGTAACCAAATACCGGCGCGGCGTCTTCACGAAGCAGATCATTGATGACCTGCGGATGGTGTTCGCGAACGTCTGCCGCGACTTCGAAGCCGAGTTGGTGGAGTTCGATGGCGAAGACGACCACGTGCATTTGCTCGTGAACTACCCGCCGAAGGTCGCCGTGTCGGCGCTCGTGAATAGCCTGAAAGGCGTTTCGAGCCGGATGATTCGGCAGAAGCACTACCCGACTATCCGGCGCAAGCTGTGGGGCGGCGCGCTATGGTCGCCATCCTATTTCGCTGGCTCGTGCGGTGGTGCGCCCATCACGGTGATCCGCCAATACATCGAGCAGCAGCGCACGCCCGAACAAGGACGGCTACGCCGTCCGCGCTATCCTTCCTCCCCGTGAACGGAGAGGGTTGCCGCGCACCAGCTCAAGATCTAGCGC
>NZ_DATJJF010000143.1:0-5148 GCF_035492435.1 Trinickia sp. | reverse complement strand
AAGGCGCCGGCTGGCATGCCGAGGCCCTGACGGGCGACGGCGCGCAGCTCAGCACGCCGGATGTCCTCGCACTCGCCGCGCAGGCCAACCGTCACGCTCCGGAGCTTTTCACCTACAGCCCGCGCGGCGAGCGCATCGATGACCTGGAGTTTCACCCGAGCTGGCATCGGCTGCTTGCACTGCTGCGCGCGCAAGGGCTCCACGCATTGCCGTTCTCGAATCCGCGCGAGGGGGCGATGGCCGCGCGCTGCGCCGGCTACTTTCTCCATGCGCAGCTCGAATCCGGCTCCCTTTGCCCGCTGACAATGACGTTCGCCAGCATCCCCGTTTTGCGGCGCGAACCCGCCCTCTTTGCAACGCTCGCCGACAAGCTTTACGCGCTCGAACACGACTCACGCGATGCCCCGCTGGGCGAAAAGCGCTCGATGATGATCGGCATGGGCATGACAGAAAAGCAAGGCGGCTCGGATGTGCGCATGAACCGCACGCGCGCTTATGCACTCGATGCAGGCGGGCGTGGCGACGCATACCGCCTCGTCGGCCACAAATGGTTCTTTTCGGCCCCGCAATGCGACGCCCATCTCGTCCTTGCCCGCACCGATGGCGACGACGCCCTCTCCTGCTTCTACGTGCCGCGTTTCACGCCCGATGGCCAGCGCAACGCGATCCAGGTGAACCGCCTCAAGGACAAGCTAGGTAATCGCTCGAACGCGAGCGGCGAAGTCGAGTTTCTTGACGCGTACGGCGTCTTGATCGGCGAAGCGGGACGAGGCGTGCCGACGATCATCGAAATGGCCAACTACACGCGGCTCGATTGCGTGATCGGCAGCGCCGCGCTGATGCGTGCCGCACTCGTGCAAGCGATTCACCACGTGCGCCATCGCATCGCATTCGGACGATGTCTGGCCGATCAGCCGCTCATGCGCAACGTCCTCGCCGATCTCGCACTCGAATCGGAAGCGGCCACCGTGCTCTTCATGCGGCTCGCAAGGGCCTTCGATGCGCATCTGGCTGCGCAAAGCGCCGGAGGCGCTCCGGAGAGTCACCTTGATCGTGCGTGGCGGCGCATCGTCACACCGGCCGCGAAATTCTGGGTCTGCAAGCGCGCGCTCGCGTTCACCGGCGAGGCGATGGAGGTGCTCGGCGGTAACGGCTACGTCGAGGAAAGCCCTATGGCACGCCATTACCGCGAAGCGCCCGTCAACTCGATTTGGGAAGGCTCCGGCAACGTCATGTGCCTCGACGTGCTGCGCGCGATCGAACGTGATCCGCAGGCGGCGCAGGCCCTCCTCACACACTGGCGAGAGGCGGCGCACGAACATCGCACGGTCGCCGCGGCCCTGACCGAACTCGAGGCATCGCTCAGCACGCCGCCCGAAGTCCGCGAAGCGCTCGCGCGCCGCCTTGCACAGCAGCTTGTGCTGTGCGCACAGGCTGTGCTGATGCTGCAACACGCGCCTGGCGAGAACGCCGACGCGTTCATCGCGACGCGCATCGGCGGCACAATCGGCGGCCTTACTGCGGACACAGGCGACAGGGCTGGCAATGCGCTGGCGAGCGGTGCGAGCCAATGGGGTTGCGTATTCGGAACATTGCCGGGCGCATACGACCACGCCGCTATCGTTGCGCGCGCGTTCACGGCCTAAGCGCTGCGGCCACCCCCAAAGCAAACGCCATGAAAGAGAACGATCTGTCCGACGCCGCCATGCTCAATGAACTGTTGCGCGCTCAGCGCGCCGCGCATAGGCAAGTGCCCTATCCTGCCTGGGAGAAGCGCGCCGAGCATCTGAGCGCACTGCGCGCGATGCTGCTCGACCATCGAGACGCGCTCGCCCACGCGATCAGCGCCGATTTCGGTCAGCGCGCCAAGGCCGAGGTGCTGCTTTCCGAGTTGTGGCTCTTGAAGAAAGAGATCGATACCGCGCTGCGATACGGCAGGCGATGGATGAAGCCGATGCGCCGCGCGACGGGCATCTGGCTGCTGCCGGCACGTGCGCACATCTTGCCTCAGCCGCTTGGCGTCGTCGGCATCGTTGCTCCATGGAACTATCCGTTATTGCTCGCCATCGGACCGCTTGTCGGGGCGCTTGCCGCCGGCAATCGCGCAATGATCAAAATGTCGGAGCTGACGCCGAACACCGCCGAACTGATCAAACGACTGATCGCCCAGACCTTTGCCCACGATCAGGTGGCGGTGGTAACGGGCGACGCGTCATTTGGCGCGGCGTTCAGCGCGCTGCCGTTCGATCATCTGCTTTTCACGGGCTCGACGGCAGTCGGACGACAAGTCATGCGCAGCGCGGCGAACCATCTCACGTCCGTCACGCTCGAACTTGGCGGCAAATCGCCGGCCATCGTGGGTCTGCATGCGCAATTCGATGCAGCCGTCGACAGCATCGTCGCCGGCAAGACGCTCAATGCGGGCCAGACCTGCATTGCCCCGGACTACGCACTCGTGCCGCGCGGCACCGAAGCGGCGTTCATTGCACGGGCGCGCAGGCAAATGGCCCGGCTCTACCCGGATTTCGCGCGCAATCGCGACTACACGACGATCATCACGGATCAGCACTGGGCGCGCCTCGTGCGGCTTGCCGAGGATGCCGCGGCAGCCGGTGCGCAATTGCATCCGCTCATCGATGTCTCAACGCGCAACCAAGGTGCAGCCGAAGCAAGCGCATCGGCACCCCGCTCGGGCGATGTCGAAGGCGCTCCCTCGCGCAACGGGGCCTCGCAGGCGAGCCCGGCAAGCCGCCGATTCGTGCCCTCCATCGTGACGGACGCCCCCGCCGACTGCGCGCTGATGCGTGAGGAGATCTTCGGCCCGCTGCTGCCGCTCGTGCCCTACGACACGCTCGACGAGGCCATTCGCTACGTGAATGCGCGCGAACGCCCGCTTGCGCTTTATCTCTTTGAGAACGATCCGGCGAGCGTCGAGCGCGTGCTGCGCGAGACGGTCTCAGGCGGCGTCGCCATCAACGAGACGCTATTGCACGTGGCTTGCACGGGACTGCCATTCGGCGGTGTGGGCGCGAGCGGAATGGGCGCCTACCACGGCTACGAGGGCTTCATGACGTTTTCGCAAATGAAGCCCGTTTTCACGCAGGCACGCTGGAATGCGCGAGGCTGGCTGCTGCCGCCCTACGGACGGCGCTTCAAGGCCATCGTCAGTCTGATGCTCAAGGCGTGAGCGGCCCTTCCTGCATTGCTCCGATCTGCTCACGCAACTCAAGCACGCGCGCTTCCCAATAACGCTGCGTGTTGAACCAGGGGAAAGCGGCCGGGAACGCGGGATCGTCCCAGCGTCGTGCAAGCCAGGCTGCATAGTGAATCAGCCGCAGCGTCCGCAGCGCTTCAATCAGTTGCAACTCGCGTGGGTCGAACTCGCAAAAATGCTCATAGCCGGCCAAGAGGCCTGCGAGCGTTCGCGACGCATCGTCGCGTCCGCCGGGCAGCAGCAACCAGAGATCCTGCACCGCAGGGCCCATCCGGCTGTCGTCAAAGTCCACAAAATGCGGACCGGCATCGGTCCAGAGCACGTTGCTCGCGTGGCAATCGCCGTGCAGGCGCTGTTGCCGTACATCGCCCGCCGCATCGAACGCACGCTCGACGCCCTCGAGCGCGAGGGTCACCGCCGCTTCATACGACGCTCGGACGTCATCGGGCACGAAGCCGCTCGCGAGCAAGAAGTCACGCGGCTCATAGCCGAACGTTTGAATGTCGAGCGCAGGCCGTTCGACATAAGGCGCCTGTCGACCAATTGCATGGATGCGGCCGATGAACCGCCCCATCCATTCAAGCGTGTCGCGACGCTCGAGCTCGGGAGCTCGGCCGCCGCGGCGCTCGAAGATGGCGAAACGAAAACCGTCGAAGGCATGCAGCGAACGCGAATCGATCACGCGCGCGGGGACTGCGGGCACTTCGTGCGCAGCGAGATCGGCGACAAAGGCATGCTCTTCGAGAATCGCCTCGTCAGACCAACGGCCTGGACGGTAAAACTTCGCCACGACAGGCGCACCATCCTCGATGCCAACCTGATAGACCCGGTTCTCGTAGCTGTTGAGCGGCAGTAGCCGCCCGTCCGTTCGCTCGCCGGATGCCGCGAGCACGCCATCGAGGGCATCGAGCACGCATTCCGGCGTGAGACGCGTAAAAGGATGTGTGGGCGCGTTCGAGCTGCGCTCGTCGGAAGAATCAAAAGAGAAATCGTCGCTCATTCCGGCATTGTGCCGCAATGGCGGTCGACCGGTAGCAACAAGCACCGAGGTTTTTTCGACCCTCCCATGGTCCCGTGCTTTGGGCCGCCGTGTCGGCGTGTCGGCCATGTCGCAGCGAAGCGGCCGGTGACAGAGAGCGTGACGTGGGTTTATCCGGGCCCTCTGAGCGCAGATATGTCGCCGAAAGCCACCCGCTGCTTGAAGTTTCCGTCCAGACGGGGCTCAGTTGCCCCGTGCCTCAATGCGTCTGCGCGCCGGCAGGTCGAGCGACAATTTCGCCGGTATCGATCAGGTCCTCGATAAAAAAGGGCTCAGTGTTGAGCTGCGGCGACGCACCCGGTTCGCCCGCATACCAGGCCACCATCGCCATATCGCCGAGTATGCGCATGACGATGCCGCGGGCTCCCGCAGGCACGGCAATGTGTGCCGACGTCACGATCGAGCCAATTTGCATGATGTTTCCCCCGTATCAGTAATGAATTATCGCAAGCGAGCCGCGCATGGGGTGATGGGCCACGCCAAGAATGCTCGACAGCAGAGTAAGAAAGACGATCTACCGCCATTTCAAACGATTAGCCTTACGAAAAACTGACTACCGAAGCACGCTGCACGCTGTAGCATTGTTTTTATGCGCGCGACGCCGCCAAAGCTGGCCGCGATGGGGCCGCTAGTGCGAAGTGCGAAGGAGAAGCGTGATGGGCCATCATTTGCTGATCGGGAGGGCGCGATGGGTGCGATCGGCCTGCGCTGCGTCCGGTGCTTCATCAATCTCCCTTATCCTGCTTTTCGTCGCCCTCCTCGTGGTGGTCCTGCCAGGCTGCACCACGACGGACTCCGACTACGTCAAGCCGAGTTCCACCACAGCCACGGTTGCGCCTCTACAGCCAACCAGTCCGAGTGCCGACGAGGCGCCGCAACGGGATTGAGCGTGCGT
>NZ_DATJJF010000142.1:0-34511 GCF_035492435.1 Trinickia sp. | reverse complement strand
TGTAAATTTTTAAAGATCGCGTCGCTCAACTGTCGCACACCGAACCGACTACCGTTCGGCGCTGCGCCGTCTTGCGTTGCTGCGTCAGCAGCAGAGAAACGAGATTATGCAGACTGTTTCGTCAGGCGTCAAGCGTTTTTTCATCACCGCTTGCCTCGCCGTCGACCGTCACATGCTCGCTACCGCTTAACTCCGCATGCCGCCCACGGCCCGCCACCTACTTCCTGCGTTCCCGCTTCTCCCCGCGCCACCGTTACCGGGAAGCGCGAAGGAGCGTGATTCTAGGCGGCTTCGATGTGCCTTGCAAGAGAAATCGACAAGCGCTAACGATGCCGGCTGTAGGTCGGCTTTTTGGATGGTGTCACGTCCGAATGTTCCGCCTGACCGCAGGCGAACACATCAGGACTCAGGACGTTCCATTAGCGAGCCACCGGACGGCGCATAGACGTCGGGCCGATGCAGTTCCATATACCGCTCGGGATGGGCCAGCGCCTCGAACCCATGCTGCCGATAGACGCCATGTGCGCCCGTCGTGACCAGGACGATTCTGCGAAGCCCCTTGAGCAGGTCGGCCCCGAAGATGTGATCCATCAGCGCGGCCGCATAACCCCGCGAGCGATATTCCGGGAGGATAAATACATCACAGAGATAACCGAACGTGGCCATATCCGTCACCACACGGGCAAAGCCAATCTGGCAGCTGCCCAGATACGCACCGAAGCAAAGCGACCCTTCGATCGCACGCTCGACCGTTTCCCTCGGGATACCCTTGGACCAAGCAGCGTGATCGCGGAGAAACGCGTGTATGACATCGATATCGAGTTCCTTTTTATCGCTCGATATGCGCAATGAGCCGATTGTCATTTTTAGCTCTTTAGGATTGGGGCATCGACTGCCGACTACCTACCCGATACGCCAAAAACTGGGCTGACCAGAAAAAACGGTGCGAGCTCAACCCAGTGCAACGTTTAGTCAAACCGGCTTTTACCACCTCAACTCTTAAGCCGATACCCCGTCTTGAAGATCCAGGCGACGATGCCCATGAAGATCAGCAGGAAAGCAGCGGTCATCGCAAGACTGACGCCCACGTGCACATCGGCTACCCCAAAAAAGCTCCAGCGAAAGCCGCTGATCAAATAGACGACGGGGTTGATGAGTGCAATGGTGCGCCAGACAGGCGGCAGCACACCGATCGAATAGAAACTGCCGCCAAGAAACGTGAGCGGCGTAACGATGAGCAGCGGGATCACTTGCAGCTTTTCGAAGCCGTCCGCCCAAATGCCGATGATGAAGCCCAACAGGCTGAACGTGACTGCAGTCAGCACCAGAAAAAGCAGCATCCAGGCCGGATGCACGACGTGTAGCGGCACAAAGAGCGTCGCCGTTGCCATGATGATGAGGCCGAGCATGATCGACTTGGTGGCCGCGGCACCGACGAAGCTCACAACGAGCTCGACATACGAGACAGGCGCCGACAACAACTCGTAGACCGTCCCCGTGAACTTCGGAAAATAAATGGCAAACGACGCGTTCGTAATGCTTTGCGTGAGCAGCGACAACATGACGAGCCCCGGCACAATGAAAGCGCCGTAGCTGATGCCGTCGATCTCGCGAATGCGAGATCCGATTGCCGCACCGAACACCACGAAATAGAGCGAGGTTGAGATGATCGGTGAGATGACACTCTGCATGAGCGTGCGCCAAGTGCGCTCCATCTCGAAGACATAAATCGCGCGGACGGCGTGCAGATTCATGAGTTATCCCGGACCAGGTCCACAAAAATGTCTTCGAGCGAGCTTTGCCTTGTCTGCAGATCCTTGAAACGAATGCCGCCCGCTTCGAGGTCCTTGAGCAACGTGACGATGCTTGCGCGCTCAGACTGAGTGTCGTCGTAGGTGTAAGTAAGGGCCCAGCCGTCGGCGGAGAGCGTCAGCGCATAGCCCGCCAGCTGCGCCGGCACGCCCGCGAGCGGCGCTTCGAGATGCAGCGTGAGCTGCTTCTTGCCAAGCTTGCGCAAGAGCTGCGTCTTCTCCTCGACGAGAATGATCTCGCCGCGATGAATCACGCCGATGCGGTCGGCCATCTCCTCGGCCTCTTCAATGTAATGCGTCGTGAGGATGATCGTGACACCGCTTGCCTTGAGCTCGCGCACCAGCGCCCACATGTCGCGCCGCAGCTCGACATCGACGCCGGCCGTCGGCTCGTCGAGAAAGAGCAGTGTGGGCTCATGCGCAAGCGCCTTGGCGATGAGCACGCGCCGCTTCATACCGCCCGAAAGCGCCAGGATACGGCTATCCTTCTTCTCCCAAAGCGACAGCGAACGGAGCACGCGTTCTACGTAAGCCGGATCAGGAGGCTTGCCGAATAGCCCTCGGCTGAACGACACCGTCGAAAACACCGTCTCGAATGCGTTCGTCGACAGTTCCTGCGGCACCAGTCCGATCATGGCACGGGCGCGCCGGTAGTCGCGCACGATGTCATGGCCATCGACGAGTACACGCCCTGCACTCGCATTGACAATTCCGCAAACGATGCCGATCAGCGTCGTCTTGCCGGCGCCGTTCGGGCCAAGCAACGCGAAGATTTCGCCGCGATTGACTTCAAGGTTGACACGCCTGAGCGCCGTGAACCCCGTCGCGTAGGTCTTGCTGACATCGGTAATGGTCAGTATCGGTCGCATGATGCGCGACGATAGCAGAAACGCGTGCAATCCGCGCCCCGGTAATTCGTCCATACGCAACGCCAAAGGCGTTAGCGCGGCAGGTCCATAGTATCTAGAAGCTCGTCGACAATCCGATTCGCACAAGCGTCTGCGAGCTGTTGGCTCCCGCAGCAGCAGCCTGTGGCACGATATTGATCCAGGCTTGCGTCGCGTCGGTGTCGCCGCTCGCGTGCTGATAGATGGCCTCGACGTACGCAAGCGTGTGCTTCGAAAAATGGTATTGAATGGCGCCGGTTATCTGTTGCGCGTGATTGTCGGTCAGCACGGCATTCCCACCCATGAACGTGTAATCGACACCGATTGACCACGGCCCTGTCATGTTCCACATCGCGCTCGCCTTATAGACGTTGATCTGCGCTCCGCTCGCTGTATTCGCCGTGTTCGTATAAAGCAGCATCGCAATGATTTTCTCGAACTTGTAGTGCGCGCCGAACCCGAAGTTGCGGATGCCGGCGTGGCCATTGTCGAGTTGCGGATACTTGACCTCGACGTACGCTGCACCCAATCCGAGCGGGCCGTTCACATAGCTCAGGCCGAAGCTCGTCGTCGAATCAACAGAGAACGCGCCCGGCACGCCGCCGAACCCGTATAGCGCGCCGAAGGTGAATCCTTCGATCTCCGGGCTGCGATACTTGACTGAATTCGACACGCGCGTCCCTCCCGCCATGCGATCAAAGTCGAAAGAGCCGGTCGGATTGTCGGGTATGCCGAGTGCGGCGAAAGGCCCTTGGCGGAAATCGTAAATGCCGCCGAACAAAAACGCACCGTCGAACACCCCGAGCGTCAGCGTGTCGAACATGAAGTCGTACTGATTGCCGAGCGTCAGCGTACCGAACCGGTCACTCGAGAGCCCGACCAGCGCTGTGCGGCTGAATATATCGCCGGAGCCCGGGATCGTTGCCCCGTTACCCATGTCGAACTGCGAAGTCAACTCGAAGAGCGCTTTATTGCCACCACCGAGGTCTTCGGTGCCCTTCAAGCTCAACATGTTTGGGACATAGATGCCGCTATCGAATAACGCTCCGGCTGCGCCATGCTGATTGCTCACGTAAGTGACGCCCGCATCAATGACCCCCGTCAGCGTCACGGTGCTCTGCGCCAGCGCGAGCGTAGGCGTGGACAACGCGCATACGCACGCCCATTTCATCCGCCCCCCCTTACCCGACACACACTCTTTATCGCCTCTGGACATTTTTTAGTTATCTCTAAAGATCTACCGTCGGCTCGCCCCCCTGATCGGACATCGGAGCGGACATCGGCTGAAAAGGCATCGAACAAAGCGCGGATGGATGGCTGCCTGGCGTGAACTGCGCACATAGTCAATTTGTCGTCAAAATAGACGTGCGGACAACCAGTTCTGTTTTTCTGCCACGCTGCAGCCAGCGAACGGCGTCAAGACGAGTGGCGCGGTTGGAAAACGCGTGACGCAAAGCCACGTACCCTGCCGAATAACGCTTGTCCTGATGGACGATAACGTCTCAAGAACCTTTGCCGAGTCTTTCTTCAGAGCAGAATTCGCTTGGCGAGGTGCCGGGTTCGCGTGGAAACAAATCGCGCAGGCTGGCCGGGCGGGAGCCAAAACAGCGCGCAATGGTGCTGATCGGTTGTCCCTGCGCCAGATGGGATACCGCAATTACGAGTTGCCCGACGGGCTCCCCCTAAATACTTTTTAACGACTGTCCGAACGAAGGGGGCCATTTGTCCGATTGCCCAAAGCAACCGACTCGCAACATTGCCTCTGCTTGACCCTGCAGCGATTTGGGGAACGACTTTCCCCTCATAGGGCTCATAAGGAGGTCGCCCGAATGGGCGAACAAAAAAAAAGCGCCACGTGACGTGGCGCCGTAAAAAGTTCTAGCCATTCCGAGGGCCGTGCTAGAACCTGAGAGACAGGTATCGGAGCGTCGCATCCACATAACATGTATGCGTTCCGAAATGTGATTCCATTTTTTATCTTTCCGCCCACGAAGTCAAGATAATTTTTTCCGATTTGTTAACAGGTGCCCCTTGTAGGGAAACGATTACAATCACGTCAGGAAGCACTTATTACCGAATGCACATCGATGACCGCTGCCTTTCACCCTACGGTGAATTGCAAAATGCGAAACGACATTTCAAAACCGTCAGATTACCCCCCTCAGCACCATGTCCCTACCCGCCAGCGCACCGACGACAAAGAAAGCTCCAAGCTCCGGCGAAGACATCAGCGCCCTTGTCCGCGGATTAGCCGTGCTGCGCGGTGTTGCCGCGGCCGGTGCACCAATTAGCAACCGCGAACTCGCCGAGCTCACCGGCATCCCGAAACCGACGGTGTCGCGCATCGCAGCCACGCTCGTCAACGCGGGTTTCTTGTTGCAGTTGCCCGACAGTGAGCGATTTGTGCTGACGGCCGCCGTGCTTGAGCTCTCGCATGGCTTTCTGCGCAACTTCGACATTCGCTCGCGCGCCCGCCCGTATCTCGTCGAATTGGCCGAGCGCACGTCGCTGTCGATTAACCTGTCGGCCCGTGATCGCCTGGACATGGTCGTCATTGAAGCCGTGCGGCCTCGCAGCGCGATCCTCGTCACGCGCCTCGAGATCGGCTCGCGCATGGACCTGGCACGCACGGCCGTGGGTCGCGCCTACCTTGCCGCACTCGCCGCGCCGGAGCGCGCCGAGCTACTGGCGTGCCTGCAAGTCGCACACGGCGACGAATGGCCACTCGTTCACGCTCGGTTACAGCCCGCCCTAGCCGAGGCACGATCAAATGGATATGCCGTTGCAATCGGCGACTGGTTTGAAGGACTGAACGGGATTGCGGTCGGCTTCGTCGGTCCATCGGGCGAGCGGTACGCCGTCGGCGGCGGCGGGGCGGCCCACCTGCATTCACGCGAATGGCTGATCGATCACGGCGTGCCGGCGTTGATCGACTGCGTTGAGCGGATCGTCGCCGAAATCGGCGGTGCCCCGCATCTGCGACTCAACGACTGACAACGTCCGCCCTTGCCCCGGCGACGACGTCGCGCACCGCCGAGCGCCCTTCAGTCGAGAGGAAGCCCCTTCGACGAGATTCTGCCGGCTTCCTCGACAACGGCCGCCCCTCAGATACACCGGGCCACGCTACCAGGCTAATCGTCAACGCGGCCAATCTGAAATGAAATCGTAACCTTTCGAAAGAAAATCGAGTGGACGCCAGGGTGGCGCTCAACGTAGCATCATGCAACGCAGCGGCGCCATGCCGCGCCCTCCTCGCGCCAGCCGCCAAACCCTTCGCCGTGCGGAATCGGCCCCTGGGCTCGTGTTTTGCCGTGCGCTGACATTCGTACTCCCGGCTTGCGTATTCCTACTCCGATTACACGCATCGCATACGCCTTAGGACCGATGGCAGAACAAGACAACCCGACCGACACTCGCCCGCCCGCCGCCCCAAACGGAGCGCCGATCGAAACCGCGCCCCCCTCGGCGCGCGCGCGGCCCTCGAGACGCAAATACGGCGCGTTGGGCGCGGCGCTCGTGGTCGTCCTCGCGGTACTCGTGTGGTGGCACCCCTGGAGCCGGATGAGCCCGGCGGGACCGAGCGCGACGGGCGGGCCGCACGCCAGCCACGGCGGCCCAGGCCGACCCGGCGATCTACCGCAGCCCGTGCAAGTAGCAACAGCCACCACCGGCGCCATGCCGATCGTCTTGACCGCGCTCGGCACGGTCACACCGCTTGCCACGGTTACCGTCAAGTCGCAGCTGGCCGGCTATCTTCAGAGTGTCGAGTTCCGCGAAGGCCAGATGGTGAAACAGGGTGATCTGCTCGCGCAGATCGATCCACGGCCCTATCAAATCTCGCTCGCCAACGCCGAAGGCGTGCTCGCCAAGGACATGGCATTGCTCGAGGAGGCCCGGCTCGACCTCAAGCGCTACCAGACGCTGCTCGCGCAGGACTCGATCGCACGTCAACAAGTCGAGTCGCAGGCGTCGCTCGTCAAGCAGTACGAGGGCCAAGTGAAATCGGACCGGGCGAACATCGAAACCTTCAAGCTCGATCTCACCTATGCGCGCATTATCGCGCCAGTGTCCGGCCGAGTCGGACTGCGCCAAGTCGATGCGGGCAACTACGTGACGCCTTCCGATGCGAATGGGATCGTCGTCATTACGCAGTTGCAGCCGATCAGCGTCATCTTCACAACGTCGGAAGACAATCTGCCCGCCATCATGAAGCAGCTGCGAGGCGGCGTGAAGCTGACGACAACGGCCTATGATCGCAACAACGCCACGTCGCTCGAGACCGGCTCTCTCGATACCGTCGATAATCAAATCGATACGACAACGGGCACGATCAAGCTGCGCTCGTTGTTCCCCAACGCTGATCTGTCGCTGTTCCCGAATCAATTCGTCAACGCGCGGCTGCTCATCGATACGATCGGGAACGCCGTCATCGTGCCGACTTCCGCCGTGCTGAACGGCGCCGCAGGCCCTTTCGTCTATGTCGTGAAGCCCGATAGCACTGTCACCGTGCGGCACGTCAAAACGGGCCCCGTCGACGGGGAACGCGCCAGCATTGCCTCGGGCCTCGCCGCTGGCGAGCGCGTCGTCACTGACGGCTCCGACCGGCTGCGCGAGGGCGCCAAAATCACGATACCGGCCGAACACCCCGGGGCGGCATCCGGTGCGGGTATAAAGGGGACGAAAGGTACAGAGGGTATCGCGGGCGCTGCCGCCGCGTCCGAAGCTTCCGCCGCGGCAGGCGCTTCACATGTGCACGGCCAGCATCGCCGGCATCCGCCGCCGGGCAATCCGTAAAACGGGTCGCGCATGAACCCCTCGCGCGCCTTCATCCTGCGCCCCGTCGGCACCGCCTTGCTGATGGCGGCCATCATGCTGGTCGGCCTCGTCGCCCTACGTTTTTTGCCGATTTCGGCGCTGCCCAACGTCGACTATCCGACCATCCAGGTGCGGACCTTTTATCCCGGCGCAAGCCCAGAGGTCATGACGTCCTCGGTGACCGCGCCGCTCGAGCGGCAGTTCGGCCAGATGCCCTCGCTCAGTCAGATGGCGTCCCAAAGCTCCGCCGGCTCGTCGATCATCACGCTGCAGTTCAGCCTCGATCTGCCGCTGGATGTGGCCGAGCAGGAGGTGCAGGCCGCCATCAACGCGGCCGGCAACCTGCTGCCGTCGGACCTGCCGGCGCCGCCGATCTACGCGAAGGTCAATCCGGCCGACGCGCCGATCCTCACGCTCGCGCTCACGTCCAAGACGATGCCGCTCACCGAGATCCAGAACCTGGCGGACACGCGTCTCGCTCAAAAGATCTCGCAGGTGGCGGGCGTGGGGCTCGTGAGCTTGAGCGGCGGGCAGCGGCCCGCCGTGCGCATTCAGGCGAACCCGCTCGCGCTGGCCTCGTACGGCCTGAACCTGGACGATCTGCGCACAACGATCTCGAACCTCAATGTCAACACACCAAAGGGCAACTTTGACGGCCCGACGCGCAACTACACGATCGATGCGAATGATCAGCTGACCGATGCCGACGCCTACCGAAGCGCCGTCATCGCCTACCGGAACGGCCGGCCAGTGATGCTGACCGATGTGGCCAAGATCGTCGACGGCGCGGAGAACGTCCACCTGGGCGCCTGGGTCAGCACGCCCGCGGGCACTCAGCCCGCGATTCTCTTGAATGTGCAGCGTCAGCCCGGGGCCAACGTCATTCAAGTGGTCGACAGCGTCAAGGCGCTGCTCCCGCAACTGCAGGCATCGCTGCCCGCCGCGCTCGACGCGTCCATCGTGACCGACCGGACAACGACCATTCGCGCCTCGGTGCGCGACGTGCAGGTCGAGCTTGCAATGTCGGTCGTGCTGGTCGTGCTCGTCATGTACCTCTTCCTCGCGAACGTCTATGCGACGGTGATCCCGAGCCTGTCGGTGCCGCTTTCGCTGATCGGCACACTCGCCGTGATGTATCTGTGCGGTTTCTCGCTCGACAACCTCTCGCTGATGGCGCTGACGATTGCGACGGGGTTCGTCGTCGACGATGCCATCGTGATGATCGAGAACATCGCGCGTTACGTCGAGGACGGAGACTCATCGCTCGAAGCTGCGTTCAAAGGGTCCAAGCAGATCGGCTTTACGATCATCTCGCTGACGGTATCGCTGATTGCGGTATTGATTCCCCTGCTCTTCATGGGTGACGTCGTCGGGCGGCTCTTTCACGAGTTCGCGATCACGCTCGCGGTGACGATCGTCATCTCGGCCGTCGTCTCGCTCACGCTCGTGCCGATGATGTGCGCGAAGCTGCTGCGCCATACGCCCCCGCCTGAGAGCCACCGTTTCGAGGCCAAGGTGCACGCCGTCATCGACACCGTCATCGCGCGCTACGGCGTTGCACTCAAATGGGTGCTCGCGCACGAGCGCCTGACGCTATTCGTCGCCGTGCTGACGCTTGTCCTGACGGGCGCGCTCTATGTCGTGGTGCCTAAGGGCTTCTTTCCTGTGCAGGACACCGGCATCATCCAGGCGATCACGCAGGCGCCGCAGTCAGTCTCGTACGGCTCGATGGCCGAGCGCCAACTTGCGCTCGCCGACGCGATCCTGCGCAATCCGAACGTCGAGAGCCTGACCTCGTTCATCGGTGTGGACGGCACCAACGTCACACTCAATAGCGGCCGCATGCTCATCAACCTGAAGCCGCACAGCGAGCGCCGTGAAAGCGCGACGCAGATCATTCGCACGATCAAGGCCGATACGGCGAACGTCCCAGGCATCGCACTTTACATGCAGCCCGTGCAGGATCTGACGATCGATTCGACCGTGAGCCCCACGCAGTATCAGTTTTTGTTGACTAACCCAAACCCCGACGAGTTGGGGACTTGGGCGACGAAACTCGTCGAGCGACTGAGATCAGCGCCCGAGCTGGCGGACGTCGCAACCGATCTGCAACAAAGCGGCCAATCCGTCTTCGTCGAAATCGATCGGGCGACAGCCGCTCGCTTCGGCATTACGCCAGCGACCGTCGACAACGCGCTATACAGCGCATTCGGCCAGCGCATCGTGTCGACCATCTTCACGCAGTCGAACCAGTATCGCGTGATTCTTGAAGCCGAGCCGACGATGCAGCATTACGTCGATGCGCTCAAATCGATCTATCTGCCCTCCTCGGTGGCGACGACGGGACAGGTGCCGCTCACCGCCATTGCGAGGTTTATCGAGCGCCCCGCGCCGCTTCTGGTCACCCATCTCGGCCAGTTTCCGGCAACGACGTTTTCGTTCAACCTCGCGCCCGGGATGTCGCTCGGCGCCGCGGTCAAGGCGATCCAGCGGGCGCAGGCCGACATCGGCCTGCCCGCTTCATTTCAGATCCGCTTTCAAGGCGCGGCGCTCGCGTTTCAGGCGTCGCTCGCGAACGAGCTTTTCTTGATCCTTGCCGCCGTCGTGACGATGTACATCGTGTTGGGCGTGCTCTACGAGAGCTTCATTCACCCCATCACAATCTTGTCGACGCTGCCTTCGGCTGGCGTCGGCGCGCTGCTTGCATTAATCATCTCGGGCCACGACCTCGACATCATTGGCATTATCGGCATCGTGCTTTTGATCGGCATCGTGAAGAAAAACGCGATCATGATGATCGACTTTGCGCTCGAAGCCGAACGCGAAGGAGGCAAATCGCCGCGCGATGCGATCTATCAAGCGTGCCTCTTGCGCTTCCGACCGATCCTGATGACGACGATGGCGGCGTTGCTCGGCGCCTTGCCGTTGATGCTCGGCACCGGCGTCGGCTCCGAGCTGCGTCATCCGCTCGGCATCGCGATCGCCGGGGGCCTCGTGGTCAGCCAGTTGCTGACGCTCTTCACGACGCCCGTCATCTACCTTGGCTTCGATTCGCTCGCGAGGCGCATCTCAGCGCGCTTCGGCCGGCATCCCGCGCCCGGCGTGAGCGACACGGGGGCGTGATGCGATGAACCTGTCGCGACTCTTCATTTCGCGGCCCGTTGCGACCACGCTGCTCGCGATCGGCGTTGCACTGGCGGGCCTATTCGCCTTTGGCAAGCTGCCCGTCGCCCCTTTGCCGCAAGTCGATTTTCCGACCATCGCCGTACAGGCGCAGATGCCGGGTGCAAGCCCCGAGACGATGGCAACGAGCGTCGCGAGCCCGCTCGAGCGACATCTCGGACAAATCGCCGATGTCACCGAAATGACATCGCAAAGCTCTGTCGGCTTCACGCGCATTACGTTGCAGTTTGGACTGTCGCGCGACATCGACGGCGCCGCACGCGACGTGCAGGCGGCCATCAACGCCGCACGTGCCGATCTGCCGACGAGCCTGCGCAGCAATCCGACCTATCACAAGGTCAACCCCGCGGACGCGCCGATTCTGATCCTCGCACTCACCTCGCCGACGCTGCGCGCGGGCAAACTTTACGATGCGGCCTCGACGGTACTGCAACAGGCGCTCTCGCAAGTCGACGGCGTGGGTGAAGTCGATGTGAGCGGCTCGGCGAACCCTGCTGTGCGCGTCGAGTTGGAGCCGCAAGCGCTCTTCCATTACGGCATCGGCCTCGAGGATGTGCGCGCGGCGCTCGCCTCCGCGAACGCGAACAGCCCCAAAGGTTCGATCGATTTCGGCGAGCGCCGCGTGCAGCTCTATACGAACGACCAAGCCACGCAGGCCTCGCAGTACAAGGATCTCGTCGTCGCCTATCGCAACGGCGCCGGCGTGAAGCTCTCCGATGTCAGTGAGGTTGTCGACTCGGTCGAGGATTTGCGCAACCTCGGACTCATGAACGGCGCGCACTCGGTGCTCGTGATCATTTACCGCCAGCCTGGTGCGAACATCGTCGACACGGTCGATCGCGTGGTCGCCATGATTCCTCGTCTGAAGGCGGCACTGCCGGCCGCCATCGACGTGACACCGGTTGCCGACCGCTCGCTCACGATCCGTGCCTCGCTGAAGGACACGGAGCGCACGCTCTTGATCGCGGTCGTGCTCGTCGTGGCTGTGGTGTTCCTTTTCTTGCGCAACTGGCGCGCGACGCTGATTCCCAGCGTTGCCGTGCCGATTTCGATCATCGGCACATTCGCTGCGATGTACCTGATCGGCTACTCGCTCGACAATCTCTCTCTGATGGCGCTCATCGTCGCCACGGGTTTCGTTGTTGATGACGCGATTGTCGTGCTCGAAAACATTACTCGGCACATCGAAGAGGGCATGCCGCCGATGCGGGCTGCCTACCTCGGGGCGCGTGAAGTCGGCTTCACGGTGCTGTCCATCAGCGTCTCGCTCGTCGCCGTGTTTTTGCCGATTTTGCTGATGGGCGGCATCGTCGGCCGGCTTTTTCGCGAGTTCGCGGTAACGCTGTCGCTGGCGATCGGCGTCTCACTGCTCGTCTCGCTCACGGTGACGCCGATGATGTGCTCGCGGCTGTTGCGCGCACGTGGCACGGCTCGGGAGGAAAGCCGATTGACGCGCTGGCTTGAAAGCGGCTTCACCGGGCTCACAAACGGCTATGCGCGCACGCTCGGCTGGGCGCTCGCTCACCCGCGCATCGTCATCATGACCCTCATCGCGACGATCGCCCTCAACGTCTATCTCTACGTCTCCGTGCCCAAGGGGTTCTTCCCGCAGCAGGACACCGGAAGACTCATCGGTGGACTTGTGGCCGACCAGGCTACCTCCTTCCAGCTGATGAAGGAGAAGTTTGCCGAGATGATGCAGATCATCCAGCGCAATCCCGCTGTGGATTCCGTTACAGGATTCACGGGCGGGCGCCAGACCAACTCAGGCTTCATGTTCATTGCGCTTAAGCCGAAGGGTCAGCGCAAGATGTCCGCCGATCAGGTGATCGCGCAACTGCGGGGGCCGCTGTCTCACGTCGCTGGCGTACAAACTTTTTTGCAAGCGGTTCAGGACATTCGCGTCGGCGGCCGGATGTCGAGCGCGCAATATCAATTCACACTGCTCGCCGACTCCACGACTGATCTGTACCAATGGGCGCCTCGGCTCACCGAAGCGCTCCGGCACCGGCCCGAGCTTGCGGACGTCAACTCCGACCAGCAACAAGGCGGGCTTCAATCGAGGGTCGTAATCGATCGCGCGAGCGCGGCGCGCCTCAATATCACGCCCTCGCAAATCGACAATACGCTTTACGATGCATTTGGCCAGCGCCAAGTCTCGACGATTTACAACCCGCTCAACCAGTATCACGTGGTTATGGAAGTCGCGCCGCGCTATTGGCAAAGTCCTGAGATGCTCAATCAAATTTACGTGAGCACCGGGGGCGGTAACTCGAGCGGCACGCAATCGAGCGGCTTTGTGGCTGGAACTGTCACGGGGCCGCCGGTGCAAACGGGACAATCAGGACAATCGGGCGGCGCATCGACAGGCTCGAGCACCGCGACAAGCGAGAGCGCAGCGACGATTGCGAGCGACACGGCCCGCAATCTCGCCAACAACGCGATCGCAGCCAGCGGCCGCTCGAGCGCATCGACGGGCGCGGCTGTCTCGACATCGAAGGAAACGATGGTCCCGCTTTCGGCGATTGCCGCCTTTGGGCCGGGAAACACGCCGCTCTCGGTCAACCATCAAGGCCAGTTCGTGGCAACGACGATCTCATTCAACTTGCCACCCGGCAAATCACTGTCGGACGCCTCCCGCGCAATCGACGAAACGATGATCGCAATCGGCATGCCGCAGACAGTTCGCGGCAGCTTTTCGGGCACCGCACAGGCCTTTCAGCAGTCGCTTAGGGATATGCCGCTGCTCATTCTCGCGGCACTCGCGGCGGTCTACATCGTGCTCGGCATACTTTACGAAAGCTACATCCACCCCGTCACGATTCTCTCCACACTGCCCTCGGCGGGCGTTGGCGCGCTGCTCGCACTGTTGCTCTTCAAGACGGAGTTCAGCATCATCGCGTTAATCGGCGTCATCCTGCTCATCGGGATTGTGAAAAAGAATGCGATCATGATGGTCGATTTTGCGCTCGAGGCGTCTCGTCAAGGGCTTTCGTCGACTGATGCGATTGCCCGCGCTTGCCTCTTGCGCTTTCGGCCGATTCTCATGACGACCTGCGCGGCACTGCTCGGCGCACTGCCGCTCGCCTTCGGCAGCGGCGACGGGGCCGAACTGCGCGCACCGCTCGGCATCTCGATCGTCGGGGGGCTCATTGTGAGCCAGATCTTGACCCTCTACACGACACCCGTCGTCTACCTCTACATGGACCGGCTACGGGGCGCGTGGCGGGGGCAAGAGCCGGCCGCTCGCCCGCAGTAAATCGCGGAAACAATTGTGAAATCGTGTGTTATGGCACTGTTGCCCCGGATGGCATAGCCTGTATATCCGGGACGCCGCAGCTGACGGCGAATTTAATCGAAAAGGAGAAACATCGTGCGATGGCGAACAGCTGGATTCGCGCTCGTTGCCACGGCTGCGGTTTGCTTTAGCAGCGCTGCCCAAGCATGGGTGCGCGTGGGCGTTGGCGTGGGACCGGGGTATTGGGGGGGTTACGGGGGTTACTACGCGCCGTACGGTTACGCGCCTTACGGGTACGCGCCGCCGGTCGTCGTGCCGGCCGCGCCGGTGGTCGTTGAGCCGCCCCAACCGGATGAATACGTCGAGCGCCCGCAGGAAAGCGCACCGCCCGCTTCGAATTCATCGGGCACTTGGTGGTACTGCGCGGAAAGCAAGACGTATTACCCCTATGTCAAAGAATGCCCCAGCGGCTGGCAGCAAGTCCCGGCGGCTCCGCCTTCACCGAACCAGTAAGCAATATGAATCAATCGACTGCTCTTTCCACGGCTCGACGTGCGTCGCGCGTACGCGCTGCCGCACCGGCGGCGCTCCTCGGCCTCGCCGTGCTGGCCGGTTGCACCGTCATGCCCACGGGGCCGACGGTCATGGCGCTGCCCGGCAGCGGCAAATCGTTCGATCAGTTCCGCGCTGACGACGGGTCGTGTCGTCAATATGCTTCTCAGCAGGTTGGCGGCGTGACCACGCAGCAGGCGGCCACCACCAGCGCCCTCGGCACTGCCGCCATCGGTACGGCCCTCGGCGCCGCGGCTGGCGCTGCGTTCGGCGGCGGCCACGGGGCGGCGGTGGGCGCAGGCGCAGGCCTGCTCGCAGGTGGCCTGGTCGGCGCCGGCAACGCCCAAGGCTCCGCCTATGGCGTCCAGCGCCGCTACGACTACGCGTACGTCCAATGCATGTACGCAGCCGGCGAGCGCGTGCCCATGCCGCGCGGCGCAGCCAGCGGCTATCGCCAACAATACAGCGGACCGCCGCAATCCAGCGCACCGGGCTACTACGCGCCGCCTCCTCCGCCGCCGGGCGCTCAGGAAGAGCAGGCACCTCCTGAGTCCGCGGGTGCGCAGGGATATGATGCTCCCCCGCCGCCCCCGCCCCAGGACTGACCGCTGAGCGCCGGCGTTCCCTGATTGCACTCACGGGACGCCGCGTGTGCCGCCTTCGGCGTGGGCTCCCAGCCGCGCCGGAGGCCCGGCGCGGTCGAACTCAAGGCTGGCGATGCGTCTGTGCCCAGCGCTTCACCACATCGAGCGTGTTCTTGACGTGCTGATCGGGCGAAAGCGATGTGTATTCGTAAAGAACCGTGCCATCAGGCGCAATCACGTAGGACACCCGGTTCGCCGTTTTCATGAACGGCAGTGCCGCGTCATAGGCGCCGATGATGTGGCCGTCTTGGTCGGCCGCGACCGGGAACTTGCTGCGGCATTCGCTGACGGAAAAGCGCTCGAGCGTGTCGATGTTATCGTGCGACACGCCGATGACCGTCGCGCCGTACCGTTTGAAATCGTCGACGGCATCGGCAAAGAGATGCGCTTCGATCGTGCAGCCCCTCGTAAAGGCGGCCGGATAGAAGTAGAGGACGACGGGGCCCCGTTTCAGTGCGTCGGCCAGCGAATAGTTATAAACCTTGCCGCCCTGCGCGGCTTGCGTCGTGAAATCGGGGGCCTGCTGGCCAGCCTTCAACACGGCCAGTGCATCGAAAGACCAGCTCAAAAGACCCGCACACAGCACGAGTACGCCCGCGCGACGGCCGATGCTTCGTTTCATTCGTTTTCCTGATGTGGTTGCGGCAGATAAATGTGCCATGCGCCATTGAACCACGTGCGAGCGCGTTGCGCTGCGCTCTCGGCTCGCAGTTCCGTCTTGATTGGACTGACCGCTAAAGAAATGCTGCGCCGCGCCGTTAAAGCGTAGATGTGAGGTATGGCGACGTACGCGCGCCTTCCTGCCGCGTTACCGGGCGCCCTGTTCGGCCGGTTCAAAGTCAGTCGTCAGCGAGAGACAATGGAAGTGGAAGGAAAAGGCAATAGCGCCGTGCGGCTCGGTTCGTTACGCGCGGCGATGGATCTGTTTTGGCGTCGGGACCGGTCATCGCGCCCAAGCCGCGCCGGCGGCACGGGCGCAACGCTGGCTGCCGCCCTCGAGCCGATCGTCGGCGCCGTCGATTTCGTCGCTCATGTCGACGCGAACCTGCGCTTTGTTTACGTCTCCGAGGCGAGCCTGCGCTTCGTCGGGTACGGGCGTGAATACTTGCTGGCGGTAACGCTGCATGAACTCGTCGCAGCGGCTGACACGGTGGCCCTCGACGCGCTTGTCGCACGGGCGGCTGCGAGTGGCGGCGTCGAGCGGGCGACGCTGCATCTGATGAAGTCGCTCACCTACCCGATCCCCGTCGAGTTGCGGGTCATGTCGAGCACGTACGAGGGCACACCGGGCTTCGCCATCTGCGCGTTCGACGTGACGAGCTGGCGTGAGACCGAAGCACGACTCACCGATGCGCTCCACAACGACAGCATGACAGGCCTTGCAAACGGCACGGCACTCGGGGCACAGATCAAGACCGCGCAGGATGAGGTCGATGCAACCGGCACTGGGGCCGCGTTGTTGCTCGTCGATCTCGACGACTACCAGCGCGTGAACCGGGCGTTGGGGCACGATGCCGGCGATGCGCTGTTGCGCGACACGGCACAGCGTCTCGCGAGCCTTGTCTCGCCGGCCGAAACGCTCGCGCGCGTGACGAGCGACGAGTTCGCGCTGCTCTTGCGGGCCGCCACGCCCGGTGAAGCGGCGCTCGCCGCCGAGGCGCTCGGCCGGCGCCTCATGGCGGCCGTGCAACAGCCGTATGCATTCAACGGACAGCCCGTGCACCTTTCGGCCAGCGTCGGCATCGCGCTCTATCCGGAGCTACAGAGCGACGCTCGTGCAGCGCTCAATGAACAGTGGCTGCGCCGGGCCGATCACGCGCTCGCCCAGGCCAAGGCATCGGGCAGCAATACGCTGGCGTTTCACACACCCCACGACGACGCGGCCGGCGCGGAACGCCTCAAGCTCGAGGCGGACCTTTACGACGGCGTGCGCAACGGCGAATTCTCACTGCATTTCCAGCCGATCACGAGCAGCCAGACCTGCGGCGTCGTGGGCGTGGAAGCGCTGATCCGGTGGCATCACCCTGTGCATGGGCTCGTGCCGCCGTCGACATTCGTGCCGCTTGCCGAGTCGATCGGCCTTATTCACTACCTGGGCAACTGGGTATTGAAAGTCGCGTGCATGCAGGTCGTGCAATGGGACACGCAAGGTTTTCCGTTGCAATACGTCGCGGTCAACGTGTCACCCCAACAATTTCACGACCCGCGTTTCACACAAAACGTGCGCGACGCGTTGACGCTGACAGGGCTCGATGCGAGCCGCCTTGTGCTCGAGATTACCGAAAGCTTGCTGATGCAAGACCCGGCACACGCCAAGCAGCTCTTGGAGGAGCTTACCGCCATCGGCATTCGGTTCGCCGTCGACGATTTCGGCACTGGCTATTCCAGTCTTGCCTATTTGCAACGTTTTCCTCTCGCCAAATTAAAGATCGACCGCAGTTTTGTCGAGAACCTGCTAACCTCTCGCAACGATCAGGCGATCGTGTCCGCGGTGGTCGGGCTCGCTCAAACGCTCGAGCTCGAGCTCGTCGCGGAGGGCGTCGAAACCGAGGAACAGCGGCAGCTCTTGACGCAGATGGGCTGCGATCACATCCAAGGATGGCTAGTCTGCAAGGCGCTGCCCTCGGAAGAGCTTGCGCAGCGCTTTCACGCGCGCACGCTCCGGCTGCACGACGCCGAACTCACCGCACGGATCCAGGATCAGGCATTGGCCGCGGCAACCCTCGCCAGACAATGAAATGCATACGGTTTTGATGAGATTGACGACATGGTAAAGGCGGCGCTGCTCGACAAGCTGTGGACGCAAATCAGCGAGCGCGGCGACTTTCCGATGCTGTCACAGTCGCTGCGCGCGACGATGGCCGCAATCAACAACGACGACCTCGACCTCTCGGCGCTCGTCCAAGTGGTCCTCTCCGATTTCGCGCTGACGCAAAAGGTGCTGCGGCTCGCCAACTCGGCGATGTACATGGCGTTCGGCGGTAACATCACAACCGTCACCCGCGCGCTGATGGTGCTCGGCATTGACGCCGTCGGTCATCTGATCGTCGGCCTCAAGATCGTCGATCACTTCCATCAAAGCGCACCGCACCGGATCGACGCCAAGCTCGAATTGAACCGCGCGATGTTGTCGGGCTGCGTCGCGCGCAAACTGACCGAGAACCTGGATCTGCGCACGAGCGAAGAAGCCGTTGTCTGCACGTTGATGCGCCAGGTCGGCCGACTGCTCGTGGTCTGCTATCTCGAGGCCGAGTGGGAAACGATTCGCCGCCGGGCCGAAAGCAGTACCCTGGACGAAAACGCCGCCTGCAGGGCGGTGCTCGGCGTGAGCTTCGAGGAAATCGGCCTTGAGGCCGCCGCGCGTTGGCGGCTGCCCGAGACCATTTGCGGCGGCATGAAAAGCTTCGAGCCCGATGCCGACGAACCCGAGGATATGCGGTGGCTGCGCGCCGTCACGAACTTTTCGACCGACGTCTCCAATGCCCTTACCGCGCCCGGCGCAGCCCCGCATGTCGTCGAAGCGCATCTCGCCGAAGTCGCGCGCCGTTATGGCGATGCGCTCTCAACTGAGCCGGAGGCGCTGGTCGGCCTGTCCATCGCGCTCGCGCGCGAAGAAGCCGGCGAGGGGGTGATGGGCGAAATCGTCGAGCTACGCGCCAATGCCGATGCCATTGCGCGCGCCGGCATCAGCGCCGAGGCGCGCATCGCTGCCGGCCTCGAGGATCTGCGCGCCCTGCCCTCCGAGAATGCCTTGGCTCCGGTGCTCGCGCTCGCCTCCGAAACAGTGCTCGCCGGGCTCGGCCTCGCGCGGGCCGTCGTCTTCGTGCGCCAAGCCTCGGGGGTTTTCGCAGCAAAGCTCGGATTTGGCCGCGACGTCGAAAAGCTGTTGCCGAAATTGCGGTTCGACGAGGCGTTCAAGCCCGATGTCTTTCACCTTGCCATCGCAAACTCGGTGGGCATCTTCATCGAAAACGCGCACGAAGCCAAAATCACCGCGCGACTGCCGCACTGGTACCGGGCTGCCTTCGCCGACGCTCGCGCGTTCGTGCTGCTTCCGGTCCCTGCGAACCAATCGACCGTTGCACTGCTTTATGGCGACTGGCTGCATTCCCATCAACCGCGCAAGATCTCGCAAGAAGAAATGAGTGTGCTCAACGAACTCGCGCGCGAACTCGGCCGGTTCTTTGCGCACGCGCCGATGCGCGAAGTCGAAACGCTTTAGATTAGGGGTTCTCAGGGGTGCAGCCCCCCGAGAAGATCGTAACGCGTTTTGGCGCGGACTCTTGCCGGCGGGGGCCTTTCTCGTTCGCCCTGCCTGAATGGCACGCCATTGGGTGCACTCGCATCGCGACACGCGGGGTCGATCGTTAGCTGATTTGCAGATGCTTGTGCGCTGAAGTCGTCTTCTTGGGCAACGTCAGCGTCAGCACACCGTCCTGATACTGGGCGGTGGCAGCGTTCTCGTCGATATCGGAATCGAGCGAGAACGAGCGGCTGATCATGCCGGAATAGCGTTCACTGCGAATCAAGCGCTCGCCTTCCTTCATCTCTTTGGTGCTTTCGGCTTTAGCGGTGATCGAAACGACGTTGCCGTCGATCTTCACATCGATGTCTTTTTTATCGACGCCAGGCAGGTCGGCTTTGACCATATAGTTGTTTTCGCTTTCGCTGACGTCGAGCTTGACCTCCGACAGCGGCATATCGCCGGTGAGCGATGCCAACGAGCGCATCGGCCTGAAAAACCCTTGGAAAATGTCCGGAATCGATTCGATCGAGAGCGGATCACGACGCATCGGGCTGTTCATCGCACTTTCTCCTTCGAACAACGTTAAGGAAACTGCGCAACCCGCCGAGCGGCGGCCTGCGAGCAGGATGAAGGACGCGCATCTTTCATACCTGCTTGGGCCCGATGCCCGATTTTTTTGGGTGTCCACATTCCGCGGTTGATTTGTCATTGTCCAGCGCAATGGAAACGGCGGACTGCAAGTGGCTACCGAGGTGGTATCGCAGAACGGCCTTTTGTCGCCGTTTGCCAGCCCTGTCACACGGTCGGTCATTCGAGCGGCCATTCCACTCAAACAGCGGACTGCCAAGCTCGCACCGTGCTGAATCGGTCATCGGCTTCTTTGGGGCATCGGTTATGCGAGGTTGGAATCGAGGAAGACATAGAGCGCTGCGATCTTCCCATCACGAACGATGATCACATCCAAGCCCGTATAGTCGGGCGCTTCCCCACGTGGGCCAGAACCCCAAGCCAGACGACCGGCGTTGTGGAGAGTCTGAGGTTCGCCGTGCGGTGTATAAGCGAAGTGCGGATGCGTTGCGCGAAGATCCCCTGCAAATTTATCGATTGCGTCGTGCCCGACGAATACACCCGGAGGCACGCAGAGCACGCAGTCCTCGGTATAGAGCTCCTCGATAGCCGCTCGACGACGCGTTGCATCGCCTTCACCGAAGACTTCCTGGAGGTTGCGATAAAGCAGCTCATGGGTAGGGTCATTCATAACGCATCTCCCGCGTAAGGCTCATCGTCGCTGCTTGCCCGCTGCGCGAAACTCGCGCTCGGTACGGCGAGCGCGAAAACCAGCGAAAGTGTGTTGCACCTGCGGCTTGTGGCCGTGCTCAGCGCAACGCCTCGTTGTAACGATCGCGCAGCGGAATTAGCGTCAGCAATCCAAGCGCTGAGCCGAACATCACGTAGTAGCAAATCGAGAGCGGATCACCTGTCGTCATCGTAAGCCACTGCACGATTGCCGGCGCGAAGCCACCGAAGATCATGACGCCTACGTTGTAGCTGACCGCAATCCCCGTCGAGCGTACGTTGGCCGGGAACAACTCCGAAAGAAACGCCGGGTAGGAGCCCTGGTGGAACGAAAAAATCACGGTCAGCAGCCCCTGGCAGGCGATGAGCGACAGGAGGCTTGGATGCTCAGTCAGGAACAAGAAGGCCGGATAAGCCACGATAAACGTCAGCGCCATCGAGGTCACCATGATCTTCTTGCGCCCGATTCGATCGGAAAGCGCACCCGCGAACGGGCTCAAGAAGAGATAGCAAACCGAGCTGATCGAGGAGCTGATCAACGTATCCGCCAGCGGCAGATGCAGGGTGTGCGTTGCGTGACTCGGCATGTAGAGCAGGAAGATGTAGGTGCCGACCGTGTTGAACACGGTCAGCCCCATACCCACTACCACTGGCACCCAGTGCCGCGTCGCGGCATCGCGAACGGGACGATCGCTCAATTCGCGCTCGCGGCTCTTTGCGACGAATACAGGAGACTCTTCAAGCTTGCGCCGCAGCTGAAGGCCAATCGGCACGATCAAGAGACCGGCAATGAAGGGAATGCGCCATCCCCAGCTCAACAGATGCTCGGGACTCAGCGAGCGCGTCAGCACCGCGCCGAAAAGCGAGCCCAACAACATGGCAGTGGCTTGCGCCACCATCTGATAACTGCCGAAATAGCCGCGGCGGTTCGCCGGCGCATATTCGACGAGCAACGCCGTCGCGCAGCCGACTTCACCGCCTGTCGAAAAGCCCTGCAACAACCGGCCGAGGAGCATCATGATCGGCGCGCCGATACCGATCGCTTGGTAGGTCGGTGCAAACGCGATAAGTGCGATGCCGATCGCCATCAGCGATATGGTGATGGTGAGCGCGGACTTGCGTCCCGCGCGGTCCGAGATGGCGCCAAGCACCAGGCCGCCGACCGGACGCGTCAGGAAGCCGACGCCGAACGTTCCCCACGTTGCCAGCATCGAAACCGTCGGATTCGTTGCGGGGAAATACAGCTTGGCGATGATGACAGCGAAAAAGCTGTACACCATGAAATCGAACCATTCGAGTGCGTTGCCGATCGTAGAAACGACGATCACGCGCCGGCCGGACGTACGATTTTCCAGCGCGCGCTCAGCGGACACGCGTGCCGCGTCGGAGACAGTGCTCATTGGATACTCCATGGACAAACGAATCGCGTGTCCACTGATGGATTGACAAACCTGAAGGCAATGCACAAAACGCGGGTTGGTTTAGGTGCTGCAAACCAGGAGGATGGGCTGAAGCGTGTGCTTCTGCTTCTAGCGCGAAGTGGGAGGATATACAGATCTGAGCGAGAGATTCAAGAAATCAACAACACGTTGCATGCAAATCTTTCGCAATGCATTCATATAGCTTTCTATTTTATGAACGGAGATGTCTTGCCGTCGCCACTGATTGCGCCGTCGATCACCGGCGAGCGCAATCGCGTTGCGCAACTAAGGACGGAGTAAGTCAGCCAAACCTGGTCGGCCGCCCCGCGCACAAGGTTTCCTTTCCCTTTGCAATGACCGTCATGCCCAGGAAGCCGCTGTCGCGAGCGCAGTTCAGAGAGCTGCTGCGGGTCGGCTACGCTCGGCTGCGTCGGGCGGCAATCGGCCAGGCCACGAACAGTCGTTCGACCAATCAAGCCCCACTTTAAAAGCAAACTATAAGGTTGATAAGAACTATCAACGTGCCAACAACAATAGTCTCTGCTTATAATTACCTCCATGTCGTCGCGCACCTTGTTCGGCGATCAACAATCGCCCTTCGCGGCCAAGAACTGGAGGTTTCACCATGCTCAAGTCACTCATTCCCGCCCTCGCGCTCGCTTCGGCCTTGGCCACGCCTGTCGTATCGTTCGCTCAATCGAACGAGCCTGTCACTCGTGCGCAAGTGCGCGCCGACCTCGTCCAACTTGAGCAAGTCGGCTATCACGCCAGCGGCGGTCACACGACCTATCCGGTTGAAATACAGGCGGCAGAAGCCAAGGTGGCTGCGCAGAACGGCGCAGCAAGTGGTTACGGTGGTGTCGTAGCGGGTTCTTCGGAAGCAGAACGCCCGGCCGCCGTGTCGATGGCCGACTCGAACACGTACCGCCACCATTAATGTGCTGATTTCGGACGCCCGGGCAGGTCGCCACAACGATCTCGCCCGATCGCACCGCCCCCCCTTCTCGCCCTCTCAAAGATTGTCCCACTACTGCGGAAACGCTCTACCAGCAGGCCAGCTGGAGTTCGAATACCCAGCAGGTGGAGAATTGAACAAGGAAGCTATCATGTTGGCAGCCGCACTCGCGCTGGTCCGTATTTCTCGCGCCCCGCAGTCCTTACCGACGTCTGCAACTCGTCGCTCGCGTTCGGTCGTCGCGTTTGCCAATCGTGATGAAAGCGACTGGCGGCGCGCCCAGTTCCTGGCTCACTCCAGCGACCACGACGAACACGCCGCACGCCTAAACGCAACGGTCTATTTCGGCGCTTGATCGCGTCGAGTCATCAGGAATCGCCAGGCAACAACCCGCTACCGAATGAACGCAACGAGTGCTGGAAGCATGATGGTCTCCTCCATGCGTTGTGCCTTTCCCTCGTCGGTTGCGCTCGTGCAACGACCATGTGGCAACCCGCTTGCCGCATCTTCGGCCCGAATCGCTCATGTCATGAGGCGTGCCCAGACGCAAGGGCGAGATGCCCCGTGTCCAGCGTGTGCTGTGCGATCATGGGTTCCTCGTCGGTAGCCGCGCGCAGCGCGAGCACCCGGAAATTACCGTCTCGTTGCTTAGGTTTCGCGCTTCGTCGAGCTCCACGCCAAGCCATGCCATGCCATGCCGGCAAGAACGCGCTCACGGATCAACGCGCGTTCTCGCCAATGCCCCCTCTGCCCCCGTGAACACGATCGCGTCGCGCGGCCGCCAGCCCACGCACCTCGCGCCGGATGCGGGACACGAAGTAGCCTAAACCTCATCCTCGAACTCGAGCACCGTCGGCATGCCCGCCTCCCAATGCGCGACGTAGTTGTTGCCACATCAGGACCTGAGGTTAGATCGCATCAGTCGCATAGCTGAGCCAGTCAACTGCCCAGCTTGCGGCTCCGCTCTCCGCTCGCGTGCGCAGCCGCCCGATTTTGCGCTCGACGTTCCTCTGCATATCGTCGGCAAAGCGCTCCGCGCCACGTCGCAGGCGATCAACGTGACCTCATGCCACGTCGGACACGGAACGGCTTGCCTTGCGCTGGTCCGTGAACGCTCGCGCGAAGGTCTCGACATTCTGCGAATAGCGCTCGAATAGAGTGCCAAAAGCGTCGAAGCTTGGATTAACACGACTGTCCGTGATCATGCCCTCCTTTAGCGTTCGTTCCCGGCTCCGTTTCGGTAGCTGAACAATCGCCAATGCGAGGCTAACCAGTCCGCCTTCACACTCGCCGGGCATCGTGACAGGTGGGTGGGTGACAGCGAGACCGTGAGCCAGCAGGAGGCTCTGCGCGGGCGGCGGCATTCCAACCAGACGAGAACCTACGAGCGGCGGAAAGCGCTCTCCGTAGCCATGTCGTGGCGCCTCGCCCTTATTTTCTTTGGGAGCGCGCCAGCCGCCATTGCCGTGGCCGGCCCATTTCACTCATTTTTGGCTCATGCGCACCTGAAATTTCGGTCGTTTATGCCGATAACAATACTAGCGAGGTGTTCGATAACCAGCTTATCGAGCCGAATGCATAGAAATCAGCGCTGATCGTGTCGGCGTGACTCCTAGCGTCTCACTCGCAGCCTCTGCGCGCGACGATTTTTGTTTGCTCGTGGCCTGTTCCATACAAAGGTTTCACAAATATGAAGTTGTCTTTTGTTCAAAGGCTCTGGCTCCCGCTAATCCTGAGCCTGCTTTGTCTCGCCGGTGTCTCGATCTACAACGCATACCAGACGAGAGAAATGCGCCTGGACGAGCGCAAGACAAACCTGAAAAACGCGTCGGAGATCGCCCTAAGCGTCGTCAAAACGCTTGGCGATCAGGCGGCCGCCGGCTCCATACCTATCGCGGAAGCCCAGAAACGGGCCATGGACAGCGTCCGGAAAATGCGATACGGCGATAACGGTTATTTCGTGATCATCAATTCTCAGCCGACGATGCTGATGGACCCGCCAAGACCAGCACTGGAGGGCAAAAACGTCATCGACAACAAGGACCCGAACGGCGTTCCTTACTTCCGTGACATCGTCGCTGTTATCAAAAGTGACGGCCAGGGCTTTACCACGTATTCCTTTCCCAAACCGGGGAGTACCGAGGCATCTCCGAAGGTCGTCTACGCCTTGTCCTATCAGCCTTGGGATTGGATTCTCACGACGGGACTTTATGTCGACGACCTCGATGCAGCATTCCGCTTAACGCTCTACCGAAGCCTGGGGAGTCTGGTCATACTGGCCGGCGCCCTCTCGGCTGTCGTGTTCCTGCTCAACCGGGGCATCCTCCGCGCACTGGGTGGTGAGCCGTCCTACGCCGCCGAGATCGCGAGCCAGATTGCCAGTAACGATCTGACTGCCATAGTGAAGACGGCACCGAACGACCGATCGAGCCTGCTGTTTTCGATGAAGTGCATGCAGGAGCAGCTCACGCATACGATCGGCGCGATCAAGATCTCAGCCGACTCGATTGCCACGGCCACGCATCAGATCGCGGCGGGCAACCAGGACTTGTCGCAGCGCACCGAAGAGCAGGCCGCGTCGCTCGAGGAAACGGCATCGAGCATGGAGCAAATGACCTCGACCGTCACCCAGAATGCCGACAACGCCAGTCAGGCCAACCAGCTCGCCGCGCAGGCCGCTCAGGTGGCGCAGCAAGGTGGCACCGTGGTGTCACGTGTGGTGGAAACCATGGACGGCATCAACGCCAGCTCAGACAAGATTGCCGAGATCGTTGGCATCATCGAAGGCATCGCCTTCCAAACCAATATTCTTGCGCTGAACGCGGCTGTCGAAGCGGCGCGCGCGGGCGAGCAGGGCCGTGGGTTCGCCGTGGTGGCCTCGGAAGTGCGCTCGCTCGCGCAGCGCTCATCGGTAGCGTCCAAGGAAATAAAGGGGTTGATCCAGGAGTCCGTCGAACGCGTGCAGGCCGGTGCCGGCCATGTACGAGAAGCTGGCGCGAAGATGAGCGAGATCACCCTCGAGATCCGGCGGGTGACCGACATCATGGCTGAAATCGCCGCGGCTACGCAGGAACAGAGCAAGGGCATCGGCCAGGTTAATCAGGCCGTCACGCAGATGGACGAAGTCACGCAGCAGAACGCGGCGCTGGTCGAGCAGGCGGCGGCCGCCGCCAGCTCGCTCGAGTCTCAGGCGGCCGATTTGAGAAAGTCCGTGTCGATTTTCAAGCTGGATGTTTAGCACTAGCTGGAAGAAGACCGACTTTGGCACGCACGCGCTGGCCCGGCTGCGCGCGCGTGCGAAGTGACCCGGCCGCTAGCGCAATGCCGGCCCCGGGCACCGTAGGAATCCCCGTCCTTCCCGCGTTAGCGGCAGCCACCGATAGAGGGCGGGGTGGATGTCAAATGTGGTTAATCGGTAGCCTCATCATTTTTAATTTTTAGTGAGTAGTCCCCATGATTTCTCGTTTTACTTTGTTGGTTGGCGCCATGCTCGTCACGAGCCAAGTCTTCGCGCAAGAGCGCCTACCGACAATCCCGCCCGCTCATTACACCGCCGAGCAGAACAAAGCGAGCGAGGAGTTTTTGGCAGCACGCAAAACGCCTGTGTTTGGCCCGTTTGAGCCGATGATGTACAGCCCCGAGGTCATGAACCAGGCTCGTTCGATGGGTGATTACCTTCGCTTCCATTCGTCGATCGGCAACACGCTAAGCGAACTCGTTATCCTCGTCACGGCGCGCGAGTCATCGCAGGATTTCGAGTGGAGCTTCCATTACCCAATTGCGCTAAAGGCCGGAATTTCGAAGAGCATCGTGGATGCCATCGCCGATGGCCGGCGGCCGACTGGAATGAGCGCCGATGAGGACATCGTCTACGATTTCACGACCGAAATTCTAAAAAACAAAAGCGTCTCGGACGCGACATTCCATCGAGCGGAGCAACGTTTCGGCAAGCAGGGCACCGTCGACATCACTGCCATCGCGGGCTATTACTCGTTCCTCGCGATGCAATTGAACATGGCGCGTTACGAACCGAAAGACGGTCCTCGCCTTCCACGTTTTCCGAATTGATTAAAGAAGCGCGTCAAGCATCGTTCCTTCAGGGCCGTCGTCTGTGCCGGGCGAGTAGCCCACCAGCAGAAAACGATGCCCGCTGCGTCTCCCTTTGGGGGACGGCCGCGGGCTTTTTCTAAACGGCGCCCTGCCCTCCATCGCCGGTCGATCAACGTTTTGCGCGTAGTGCGGAAAGATAGGTCGGCCGAGCGATGCATCGCAGATACGTGCCCTACCGTTGCGAGGCAGCGGAGTACCCGGGTATCAACCAACAAACGCAGATACCTTTTATCAAGGCGCCGACGACCTTTGCTCGGCCACTCCGGCAATCGCCTCCGGTGTCGTTTCAACGACCACGAGCCCGGCCCGCAAGCCCGGCTTCACGGCCGGATTGGGGAACACGATCCGCTCCTCATCGCGCGAAACAACGTACTCATAGTCTCCATCGACTGCCAGCACCGTGCCCTTGCAAAACGGCGTGAAATTGAGCACGTCGGCAGCGATTTTCAGTTCAAATCGCTCGCTGAGCTTCGTAATTTCATCGACCACCGTGAAAACGCGCGGCATTGGCGACGTGCGCTCAATGGGCGCGCCAGAGATCAGCGCACGCACGCCGTTGTCCGCGGCCGCGAAACGCGCGATATCGTTCTGCCCGAACGGACGGACCCGGCCAAGCTCGAGCGTGCACGCAGTCGCACCGAACGTTTCCGCCGTGTACTGCGAAAAGGTGTTGCCCTTCGCGGTGTGCAACAACACCGCGGCAATCCCCGCCTGACTGAGCCAGTCGAGCATCGCCTGCGACGGCGCATTGCCCGTGTGCGGCAGCAACGCAAACTGCTCGAACACCGAACCGCGAATCGCCGTATGCATGTCGAGGTGCCAACGCGCATCGGGTCTGCCGTCGGCGCGCATGCCTTGCTCGAAAAAACGCGCGGTGGCGGCCTCGAGCGCGGCCGCACGCGGCGACTCCCGGCTCGCCGCGAGCTGAGTGTGCCGGCCGCGAAAGAGCCGGTTCAAATCATCGTCGAGATACCGGGTTCCAGCGCGCATGGCGTCCAAGTTGCCCAGCACGACCAGCAGCCGGCATGCGAGTGGCAAGACGCCGAGCGCCAAGTCGGCGACGAGCCGCGAAAGCAACTCAATGGGCGCCGTTTCATCACCATGCACGCCGGCAGAAAGCAGCACGCTCATGGTCGCATCGCTTGAGCCCGTAGTGCGGACTGCCCCCACTCCTGCCTGCGAGTCCGCGCTCCGCAACAAAGGCGCGGCGGCCGTCGACGGCTCCAGCTGCAAGATGCCCTCACCGTGCCATACATAGCGCAGCCCCACCGCGCATTCACCGGAGGCCTCTTCGCCGTTCGGCCGCGCGCCGGACAGCGTGAAGCTCAAGAAATCGGCGAGCATCGGCGAAAGACGCCGTTCAGCGCTGGAAGTCATAGAGCGATCCGATGCCTAGAATCTGCGTCAGTTCGTCCAAGGCTGTACGCGATTCGGCGATGAGCGCCGGATCCGCCAGGTCCTCGGGCGCGAGCCGATCGCGATAGTGCTTGCCGATCCATGCGTCGAGGTGCGCAAAAAGCGCATCGTCCATCCACACGCCGGGCCGCACGGCCTTACGCTCGGCCTCGTTGAGAACGACGCGCAGGCGCAGACAGGCGGGGCCGCCGCCGTTTCTCATGCTCTCGCGCAAATCGAAAACGAGCAGCTCTGCGATCGGCCCGCCTACGCCCACGAGCTCATCGAGATAAGCCGACACGCGGGGATGCTCGCGGCACTCCTGTGGCACGACGAGCAGATCGCGCCCGTCAGGCCGCGTCAGCAGTTGGCTGTTGAACAGATACGAAGAGACCGCGTCTGCGACGGTGACGCGTGCGCTGGGCACTTCGATCACGTTCAAAGCCGCGCTGAACTTGGCAAGTTGCGCACGCAACTGCTCCAGTACGACCGGCTGATTGACGAAGGCACGCTCGTGGCAAAAGAGCGTCTGGCGATTGCCCACCGCGATCACATCGTTGTGGAACACGCCCTCGTCGATGACTTCGGGATTTTGCTGCACATAGACGGTCGCATCCTCGCCCAAACCGTGCCGTTGCGCGACGGCACGGCTTGCTTCGAACGTCTGGCGGGCCGGATAGCGCTGTGGCTGGGGCCCGTGCCGATATTCGCTGCGTCCATAGACGAAAAACTCGACGCCGGGCTCATCATAGGCGGCGCACAAGCGCGTATGGTTTGCCGCGCCTTCGTCGCCGAGTGCTGGCGTGCCGGGCAAGGCCTCATGCACGACGAAGCGCGTCTCGTCCGCAAAGATGGCCCTGAGCGTGCGACGCGTTGCCTCGTGCTCGATCGCACGATGGAGTTTGCTCGTCAGATTGGCGGGCGTGAAATGCACGCGGCCGTCCGCCGTATCCGCCGAGGGGCTCACCGTCGCCGCGTTGGCCGTCCACATGGCCGATGCCGAACTCGCCGCGGCAAGCATTTCCGGTGCCTCCTTGGCGGCACGCTCGATGACGCGTGCGTCGGACCCGGAGAAGCCCAGCTCCCGCAACAGACGCAGCGACGGCCGCTCCTGAGGCGGTAGCACGCCCTGCAAGAAGCCCAGGTCGGCAAGCCGCTTCATCTTGCGCAGCCCCTGCTTCGCCGCGGCCTGCGGATTCGCTACCGCTTTTTCATTCGTCTGCGACGCTACATTGCCGTATGAAAGCCCCGCGTAGTTGTGCGTCGGGCCTACGAGTCCGTCGAAATTGGCTTCCCGTGCTTGCATGATCCTTCGTGGTCCCGTGCTGTGTCAGAAATGCAGGCCCGGCGACAAGCTCGCCGGCATCTGCAGCCCCGCGCTTTCGATCGAGGCTACTGGATAAGCGCAATAATCGGCCGCGTAATAGGCACTCGGACGATGATTGCCCGAGCGTCCCGTGCCGCCGAACGGTGCCCCCGAGGACGCCCCGTTCGTCGGCCGGTTCCAGTTCACGACGCCGGCGCGAATCGCGCGATGAAATTGCGCCCAGGCCGTCTCATCGTCGGCCAAGAGACCGGCGGACAAGCCATACGCGGTGTCGTTGGCGCGCTCGACGGCCTCATCGAAACTCGAGTAGCGAATGATCTGCGCGAGTGGGCCGAAGTGCTCCACGTCGGGCAAATCGGATACGTCGCTGACATCGAGGATCGCGGGACTGACGAAACCGAGCTGCGGATCGCGCTGCTCCATCGGCAGCAGCACGCCAGCGCCCGCTCGGATGAGCGTGTCCTGCGCGGCCAAGAGGCGCGCGGCCGCGTGCGCCGACACCACGGCACCCATGAAAGGCTGCGGCTCGGCGTCGTAAAGGCCGTAATCGATGCGGGACGTTACCTCGACGAAGCGCTCGAGGAAACGATCGCCGAATGCGCCACGCGGCACGAAGATCCGGCGCGCGCACGTGCAGCGCTGCCCGGCCGAGAGATACGCGGACTGGACAGCGTGATGCACCGCCGCGTCAATATCGGCCACCTCTGCGACGACGAGCGGGTTGTTGCCGCCCATTTCGAGCGCGAGGACGATCTCCGGGCGCCCGCCGAACTGCTGGTGCAGCAGCGTGCCCGTCTCGGCGCTGCCCGTGAACAAGAGCCCGTCGATCTGGCGATGTCGGGCGAGCGCGATGCCCGTCTCCTTACCCCCTTGCACCAGGTTCAACACGCCCGCAGGCAAGCCGGCATCGCGCCACACGTCCACGGTTGCGCGCGCCACCTCGGGCGCGAGTTCCGACGGTTTGAAAACGATGGTATTACCGGCGATCAGCGCCGGCACGATATGACCGTTCGGCAGGTGTCCGGGGAAGTTGTACGGACCGAAGACAGCGACGACGCCGTGCGGCCTGTGCCGCAGCACCGCAGTGCCGTCAGCCATCGGCGTGCGCTTCTCGCCGGTACGCTCGCGATACGCCGCGATTGAGATGTCGACCTTGGCCGCCATCGAAGCCACTTCCGTACGCGCCTCCCAAAGCGGCTTGCCCGTCTCGCGGCCGATGGCGTGCGCAAGCGTTTCCTTGCGCTCGACGACGAGTGCAGCGAAGCGGCGGATGATTTCGCAGCGCGACTCGATCGGCATTGCCGACCAGCTCGCGAACGCGCGACGCGCACTCAGCACCGCGTGCTCGACCTCGCCGGCCGTCGCGCTCCCGCCCTTCCACACGACTTCGCCGGTGCCCGGATTATGCGAAGCGAAGGCGCGGCCGCTCGCCGAGACCCATTCACCGTTGATGAAAAGCTCTGTCATGTCGATCGTCCTCAATCAACCCTGCTTGGGCTTGGGCTTGAGCTTGGGCTTGCGCCCGCCCCAGTGCCAACACCCGCACGCGATCGCCGTCGCGCACGTGAAGGGCGGCAGCCTCGTCGGGTGACAAAACCAAAGTGCCGTTTTCGACCATCGCCGACACCGTGCCGACACGAAAATCCGTCAGCAGCGTGTTGGAGACGAGCGAACGCGGCGCATGGGCCTGTTCATGGGTCTGCGCTTGGTCACGCGCCTCAGCGCTTGCCCCCGAGCGCGCGGTATCCACAACGACAGGCACGACCACGCTCTCACACACCGTCCGCAAATCGTCGATGTGACATTCGAGGACCGGTCCGGCATCGAAGATGTCGACGTGGTTTTCGTAGCGCAGCCCCTCCGCTTCGAGCATCTTGCGCGCGGGGGACGTGTCGCGATGCGTCTTGCCGATGACGGTCTGCGCATCCTCGGGCAATAGATCCGCGTAGACCGGATAGCGCGGCATCAACTCGGCCAAAAACGATTTGCGGCCATGGGCGCTCAGATAGTCCGCGGCGTTAAAGTCGATCTGATAGAAATGCGAGCCGACCGCGCGCCAGAATGGCGACGTGCCGTCCGCATCGAAATGTCCGCGGAGCTCGGCGCAAAGCCGCTCGGGAAAGCGATCGCGAAACTGCGCGATGAACATGAATCGCGAGCGCGACAAGAGGCCGCCCACGCCATGCGCTCGGTAACGCGGAGAGAGGAAGAGCGAGCACACCTCCGCATAGCCCGTGAGGTCATGGGAGATGTTGAGCAGCGACATCTTCGTCCAGACGCCGAGTTCCTGACTCGCATGGACGACGGTGCTCACGCGGTAGTTGTAAAACGGCTGCTCGAGACCGACTTGCGCTTCGATTCCGCATACGCCCGCAACATCGCCGCTCATCGAGTCTTCCATGACAAACAAGTAGCCCGCCTCATGCGGCGCGGCACGTCCTTCCATGGTCTTCTTCGAGCGCTCGATGCGCGCGACAAGCGCCTCGCGATCCGGCTTGAGCGTGGTGAGCCCGGGCCCCGTTTCTCGCGCAAGCGCGAGCAGCGCGTCGATATCTTCCGCCTTCACAGCACGTACGACGATCATCGGCTGTCTCCTCGACGGCGCAACGCGGCATCGCGCGAATCCCGCCCGGGAGCGGAAGCCTCCGCGCCCGTTCCGGTGCTCGCCCATGTGTCACTGGTTTCGTCTGCGTACCGAGAGAGCGGCACGCAGCGCACGGGGTCCCCGTGAACCACGCCAAGGGCTGCACGCGCCGCAGAGGTGAGCGGTGCCCCTTGCCACGTTCCGCGCGGCAGCTCAGCCACCACGCACCCGAAGCGGTCGGCGCGCCCGCTCGCGACAAGGTAGAGGCTCCTGCCTGCGTCGCGGACCATTGCGCCGTCCGGTGATGTTGGCTCGCACGCGCTGGCCGAGGCCCTCTGAGATACTTCATGGACGATGCGCATTTCGTTACGCGCGACACAAGCCGTGCGATCGACATGCGCGGTCAGCACCGGCCCCGCATCGAAGATGTCGACGAAACGATCCGGCTCGAAGCCTTCCTCCAGATGGATGTCGTAAGCGAGCAAGCTCTTCGCGTTCGGCTCGCCGAGCACACGCTGTGCGTTCTCCGGCAGCAGCGGCACGTAAAGCGGATAGCTCGGCATCACCTCGGCGATGAACGTCGCACTGCGCCCGCCCGAGATTTTTTCGACGTCGGGAAAGTCGCGCCGGAAGAACCTGCGGCCAACGGCCTCCCAGAACGGCGATGTGCCGCCTTCATCGCTGACGCCGAGCAGCAGCGAAAACACTTCGGGTGTGAAACGCCGGCGATTGGCGGCGATGTACATCATCCGCGCGCGCGAGAGCAGATGTGCCGCCTCATCGCCCTTCACTGCGGGATCGAGGTAGAAACCCGCGAACCGGCTCTTGCCCGTGAGCTCATGCGACATCGTGAGCGCATGGATCTTGCGGCTCACATGCAGCTCGCGCGAGGCATGGATCAGGGCGTCGTTGCGGAAGACGTAGAACGGGGCTGCGTACCCGGCCGACGCCACGATGCTCGCAGTGCCAAGCAGTTTTCCGGTAGCGCTGTCTTCGAGCACGAAGAGATAGAACTCCTCGCCCGGAAAGTCCACTTCCGCGCCAAACGAATCTTCGGATAGCGCAACGCGCGCCTCGAGCGCCGAGCGGTCATCGGGCAGTGAATGCAACACGGGCCGCGCCGCGTGCGCCATCTGCTCGAGCGCGTCGAGATCGGAAAGCCTCCCCGGGCGTACGTAAAGCATCGTCCCTCCAGCCTTTGTCGGTTGCATGCGTTCAGCGGCCCGTTGTGTCGGCCGTCGCCGCGACGACATCGGCGATCGCCCGCTCGAGACGCGCAAGCCCCTCGTCCATCTCATCGTCTGAAATGACGAGCGAGGGCGCAAAGCGGAGCACGTTGGGCCCGGCGACCAGCAGCATCGCGCCATGTCTCGCCGCGGCGTCGATAAAGTCCTTCGCGCGCCCTTCGTACGCGGCAACGAGCTCGGCGCCGATCAAGAGGCCTTTGCCTCGAATCGTTTTGAAAAGCCCGAAACGCTTGCCGAGCGCATCGAGCCGAGCCGTCAGCATCGCCGCACGACGCTTCACGCCTTCGAGCAGCGCCGGATCGCTCACCAGCTCGACGACCTTCCCCGCGATGGCGGCGCCGAGCGGATTGCCGCCGTACGTCGTGCCATGCACACCGACCTTGAAATGCGCCGCGATGGCGTTCGTCGTCAGCATCGCACCGATCGGGAAGCCATTGCCGAGTGCCTTGGCCGTCGTCAGGATGTCAGGCGTTACTCCCGTATCCATATACGCGTAGAAATGACCTGTGCGGCCGACACCCGTTTGCACTTCGTCGAAGATCAGCAGCGCGTCGTGGGCGTCGCACGCTTCACGCAGCGCGCGCAAGAATTCGGGATCGGCCGGGATCACGCCGCCTTCGCCCTGAATCGGCTCGACGATGACGGCACACGTTTTCGCACCGATCGCCTCGCGCGCCGCCGCAATGTCGTTGTAGGGCAAATGCACGATGCCGGCCGGCACGGGGCCAAAGCCCTCGGCATACTTCGGCTGGCCGCCCACGCTCACCGTGAAGAAAGTACGGCCATGGAACGATTGCGCG
>NZ_DATJJF010000141.1:0-7077 GCF_035492435.1 Trinickia sp. | reverse complement strand
GGGCGTGATTTCCGGTGCGCTGTTCGCGTTCGCGACGTCGTTCGACGAAGTAGTCGTCACGCTGTTTCTCGCAGGTGCGGAACAAACGACGTTGCCACGGCAGATGTTCACGGGTATCCGCGAGAACATCACACCAACGATAGCTGCGCTCGCGACAATACTCACCGTTTTTTCGACGTGTCTGCTGCTCGTGCTGGAGTGGCTGCGCGGGAGGAACGCCGCGCGTGCCGTGGCTTGAGCGCCGGGCTTCGACGAGCACTACTGTGCTTGACGAGCCGCGACTACGTTAGATCGCAAGCGAGCAGCTCGCGCCCCTTTGCAACGTAGCGATCCATCTCCGCAGCCGGGACCATGCTGCCGCCCGTGGCCCAGACAAGGTGAACGGCACGCGCCATTTTCTCGTCGGTAAGCCCCATGCGCGCACGATAGCCCTGGGTCTCATCAAGAACGTAACGTATACCTGGAATCCCCGCCACGGCGGAAGGCTCGAGGCGAACGCCTTCGGTGTGCTCGGTCAATGCGACGAGCCGGTACAGCTCGTCATCGCTGACGGTGTAGTAGCCGTCGATCAGCCGTTGCATCGCCTTACCGACAAAGCCCGAAGGCCTTCCCACGGCCAAGCCGTCGGCAGCCGTCACGTTGTCGATGCCGAAGTCCTGTACCGATACGCCATCATGGAGACCGGTGTAGACACCCAGCATCATGCAAGGCGAATGTGTCGGCTCCGCAAAGAAGCAACGCACCGCATCGCCGAACGTCAGCTTGAGCCCGAATGCCACACCACCCGGGCCGCCACCCACGCCGCACGGAAGGTAGACGACAAGCGGATGCTCCGCGTCAATCGTGATGCCTGCGACCATGAACTGTGTTTTTAGGCGCTCGGCCGCCACTGCGTACCCTAAAAACAAATCGGCCGAGTGCTCGTCGTCGACGAAGTGGCAGCGGGAATCGGCTTCAGCCTCTTTGCGCCCCGCGGCGACTGCGGAACTGTAATCAGCGCCGTACTCGACGACGTTAACACCATGGCTGCGCAACAGGTCTTTTTTCCATTGGCGCGCATCGGCCGACATATGGACGGTCACGGCGAAGCCAAGTGTCGCTCCCATGATGCCGATGGAGAGTCCCAGATTGCCGGTCGAGCCGACGGCAATGCGATATTGGCCGAAAAACATGCGCGCTTCGTTGCTGTCGAGGCAGCTGTAGTCGGCACCCGAATGCAGGAAGCCTTGCGCCAACGCGAGCGTTTCCGCGTGTTTCAGCACCTCGTAGATGCCACCGCGCGCCTTGATCGAGCCTGAGATCGGCAGGTGGCTATCTGTCTTCATCCACAAAGCGCCGGGCAGCGGCCGCCCGTATCGCTGTGCCAAGTGGGCCTGAAGCGTCGGCACCGGTCGGATGGCAGATTCGATGATGCCGCCCGTCGCGGCCGTTTCGGGAAATACGCGCGCGAGATAGGGAGCGAATCGCACAAGGCGGGCGCTTGCGTCGGCCACGTCCGCGGCGGATAAACCCACGTCGCCCAGTGCTGACGAAACGCTGGCGGCAGCGGGATTGAACCAGCTCGTCTCGCTCAATTCAATCAGCTCGCGAATGATAGGGCGACAGGCACACCATTCGTCCAGTGACTTGCCCAGAATGACCATTGCTCTGCTCCATGCTCGTTGCAAAGAGAACGGGATGCGTTCCCGGCACAGCCGGCATTTAACGACAAGCGCAGGAAGCTGACAATGGATAGATGATCATTGTGGGGGACGTGTTGTCGTTAGGCACCCAACGATTGTCAAGCATTAAAATGTTTAGCAATGCATAGGCGGGGAGCGCCCCGCCCGCCCTCGTCACCGCATGCCGCCACTCGCAAGCAGGTGCTCGCCCGTCATCCAGCGCGCGTCGTCTGATGCAAGAAATACTGCGATTGACGCAATGTCATCGGGCTGCCCCACACGGCCGAGCGGTGTCTGATCCACCGTCACCGCCTCGAAGTCCGAACCGATGATCCCGCCGCTTCGCGTGCCCTCCGTGGCCACCATGCCTGGACCAATTGCGTTGACTCGGATCTTTCGCGGACCCAGTTCGCGTGCCAGCACGCCGGTGATCGCATCAATCGCGCCTTTTGTGCCGCTATAGACAGCGCTCTGCGGCGGTGTAATACGGGTGACGACCGAACTCATGTTGATAATGCTTGCGCCCTCGCCGAGGTGCTTAACGGCAGCCTGCGTCACGAGCAACACACCGAGTACGTTCGTATCGAAATGCTTGTGAAAGTGTTCTTCCGTAATTTCTTCGATTGGCGAAAACTCGTAGATACCAGAATTGTTGACGACGATGTCCAGGCGGCCGTACGCCTCGATGGCCGCATTGACAATCGCTTGCGCGTCTGCGGCCTTCGAAACATCGCCGCCGACGGCGATTGCCTTGCCATTGGCCGCCGTAATCGCGGCAACGACGGCATCGGCGCCTGTTTTGCTGCTTGCGTAATTCACGACCACCGCAGCCCCCTCTGCTGCCAGTGCGTTTGCGATGGCGGCCCCAATACCTTTGGACGCGCCCGTAACAATGGCCACCTTACCTTCGAGCTTGCTCATCATCGTTTCCTCATCGTGAGTTGGCGACACAAAGCAGAGCCGGCGACAAGAGCCGATCGGCTTGCGACGGTACAAATGTAGTCATCGCATCGCTGTCGGTAAAGCTATTCGAAGCGGAACCGTGCCGCCTCACACGAGATACCACACACAAGAAAAAGGTCGCATTCGCAATGCGGATAGATGTTTATTAACATGAACTCAGCCGCAAAGACGCGCGTCGGATTCGACAGATGAATCTGCAGGTGTCGCGCAACGATCATTACAAACTAGTGACCCGCCGCATCGCTTCTCGTGGGCTCACTCAATAATCTGTGCGCACGCTTCGAAGCCACTTCGGAGCGAAGCTTGCTCAATCAGGAAACGTTCGGCACTGATGTCGGCTTCCCATGTATCGATTGCGGCGCATCCATGCCACATTGGAGATGATCATGAAGACACGAGATGTCGTAATTTGCAGTCCAGTGAGAACGCCAATCGGAGCATTCAACGGTTCATTGAAAAATGTACCTGCAACGGAATTGGGTGCGATCGTCGTGCGCGAGACGCTGCGGCGCACGGGCATCGGCGAGGCCCATCTTGCTGCCGTCGTGATGGGCAATGTGGTCCAGGCAGGTAACAAGATGAATCCAGCGCGACAGGCGGCAATCGGCGGCGGTGTCCCCGTCATGGTGCCGGCGCTGACCGTCAATCGTGTCTGCGGCTCGGGAGCACAGGCGATCGTCTCGGCAGCACAGGAAATCTGGCTTGGGTTCGGCGAGGCCGCTGTAGCGGGGGGCATGGAAAGCATGGAGCGTGCGCCCTACCTGCTCGAAAACGCACGCTGGGGCTATCGCATGGGGAATGCGCAGATTTACGACAGTATGTTGCGCGACGGTCTCGTTGACGCGTTTTCTGGCGAGCATTCCGGTTGGCATACGGAGGACCTTGCAAAGGCGCTCGATGTTACGCGCGAGGCCCAGGACCGCTGGGCGGCGCGTTCCCAACAGCGTTTTGTATCCGCGCAAAAGCAAGGCCACTTCGACGCCGAATTGACCGCCGTGGAGGTTAAAGGGAGCAAGGGCAATGTCCTCTTTGCACGCGATGAGCAGCCTCGCCCCGATACGACAGTCGAGACGCTTGCGAAGCTGCGTCCGGCGTTTCGGCCCGACGGTACGATCACTGCGGGCAATGCCCCGGGATTGAATAGCGCCGCCTCAGCGATGCTGGTCGCAGACCGCGAATTCGCCGAAGCTCACGGCATCGAACCGTTTGCGCGCCTGGTGGCTTTCGGCGTCGCGGCGGTGGAGCCGGGCATGTTCGGTCTCGGGCCGGTACCGGCCGTGCAGATCGCGTTGGCGCGGGCGGGGTGGGCGTTGTCAGACGTCGAACGCATTGAGATCAATGAAGCGTTCGCGGTTGTGCCGATCGCAGTGGCACGCACACTCGGACTCGCGGAAGACGTGATCAACGTCGAAGGCGGCGCAATCGCGCATGGTCATCCGATCGGTGCGACGGGGGCCGTGCTGACCACCCGCCTCATCCATTCGATGCGCCGTGATGGTTTGAAGCGAGGCCTCGTGACGCTGTGCATTGGCGGCGGGCAAGGCATCGCACTCGCCATCGAAACCGATTGAGGACAGCGTCGCATTCGCGCGTTGCCGACCGCCGCGTGGTATCGCAGAAAAAGCGGAGGCGACGCGCCACACCCGGTGGCGCGTCCTGCCCTGTCAGTGCTTGACGAATTCGGCAGTTGCCGGCTCGTTCGCTGTCTCTGCAACGGGCGCTTCCTTCAGCTCCTCCTCAGGATGCGGCTCGGGCATGCGTTCAAGCGCGAGCTCGAGCACCTTGTCGACCCACCGCACTGGGACGATTTCGATCGCGTTTTTGACGTTATCAGGGATGTCGGTCAAGTCCTTGACGTTCTCTTCCGGGATCAGCACAAGCTTGATGCCACCACGGTGAGCCGCAAGCAGCTTCTCCTTCAATCCGCCGATCGGCAGCACCTCGCCGCGCAGCGTGATCTCGCCCGTCATCGCCACATCGGCGCGCACCGGAATGCCCGTCAATACAGACACGAGCGCCGTCGTCATCGCAATGCCGGCCGAAGGGCCATCCTTCGGCGTTGCACCCTCGGGTACGTGAATGTGGATGTCCCGCTTCTCGAACGCTTCGTCCTTGATGCCGAGCCGGCTCGAGCGTGAGCGCACCACAGAGCGCGCCGCTTCCACTGACTCCTTCATCACGTCGCCGAGCGAGCCGGTGCGGATCACATTGCCTTTGCCTGGCATCACGGCCGCTTCGATCGTCAGCAGATCGCCACCCACTTCCGTCCAGGCAAGACCCGTCACTTGCCCGATCTGGTTCTGCTTCGCCGCGAGACCGAAATCGAACTTGCGAACGCCAAGGAACGTGTCGAGGTTCTCGCTCCCAACCTTGACCGCGCCGTCGGCCTTCTTCAGCAGGAGCATCTTCACGACCTTGCGGCAGATCTTCGAGATTTCACGCTCGAGTGAGCGCACGCCCGCCTCGCGTGTGTAAAAGCGAATGATGTCGCGGATCGCATCCTCGGCAACTTCAATCTCGCCTTCCTTCAGGCCGTTGTTCAGCTTCTGCTTCGGCAATAAATAACGCTGGGCGATGCTGACCTTTTCGTCTTCCGTGTAACCGGATAAACGAATCACTTCCATTCGGTCGAGCAGCGGCGGCGGAATGTTGAGCGAGTTCGACGTCGCGACGAACATCACGTCCGAGAGGTCAAAGTCGACCTCGACATAGTGATCGGCGAACGTGCGGTTCTGCTCTGGATCGAGCACCTCCAGCAACGCCGAGGAAGGATCGCCACGCGAATCCATGCCCATCTTGTCGACCTCGTCGAGCAGGAAGAACGGATTGCGCACGCCGACCTTCGTCAGGCTTTGCAGAATCTTGCCCGGCATCGAGCCGATGTAAGTGCGTCGATGGCCCCGAATTTCCGCCTCGTCGCGCACGCCGCCCAACGCCATGCGCACAAACTTGCGGTTCGTCGCACGCGCGATCGACTGGCCGAGCGACGTCTTGCCGACCCCTGGAGGGCCGACCAGGCAAAGAATCGGCGCTTTCACCTTGTCGACGCGCTGTTGCACCGCAAGGTACTCGAGAATGCGTTCCTTGACCTTCTCGAGCCCGAAGTGTTCCTCGTCAAGCACCCGTTCAGCGTTGGAGAGGTCATTGTTGACCTTGCTCGTCTTGCGCCACGGCAAGCCGACGAGGGTGTCGATGTAGTTGCGCACCACCGTCGCTTCGGCTGACATCGGCGACATCAGCCTAAGCTTCTTGAGTTCAGCCTCAGCCTTCTTCTTTGCCTCACTCGGCATATGCGCCGCTTCGATGCGCTTCTCGAGCTCTTCGAGGTCGGCACCATCCTCGCCCTCGCCGAGCTCCCGCTGGATCGCCTTGACTTGCTCGTTCAGGTAGTACTCGCGTTGGCTCTTTTCCATTTGGCGCTTGACGCGCCCACGGATGCGCTTTTCGACTTGAAGAATGTCGAGCTCCGCTTCCATTTGCGCAAGCAGGTGCTCGAGCCGCTCCATCACCGGGAACATCTCGAGGATATGTTGCTTCTGCTCGAGCTTGAGCGGCAGGTGCGCGGCGATGGTGTCGGCCAACCGGCCGGCTTCATCGATACCGCCGAGCGACGTGAGAACCTCGGGCGGGATCTTCTTGTTCAACTTCACGTATTGATCGAACTGCGACACGATCGCGCGGCGCAGCGCTTCACTTTCGGCGCTGTCGGCGTAATCGGGATCAAGGGGCATGAGCTCACATGAGAACTGCGTCTCCTGCTCTTCGATCGACAACGCCTTGGCGCGCTGCAAACCCTCGACCAGTACTTTGGCAGTCCCATCAGGCAGCTTTAGCATCTGCAGGATGTTGGCGACACACCCTACTTCATACATGTCTTTTACGGTTGGCTCGTCTTTCGCAGCCATCTTCTGCGCAACGAGCATGATGCGCTTGCCGCTCTCCATTGCCACTTCGAGCGCCCTGATCGACTTTGGCCGGCCTACGAACAGCGGGATAACCAGATGCGGGAAAACGACGACGTCCCGCAAAGGCAGCACAGGGAGCGTCGTACGCTCGGAAGGAAGGAGCTGGGTTCCTGACATTTTCGTTTCCCACATGAGTGGCGCGTATTGCCAAGTGAAGTTGGTGCTCAGCCTGGCCACGCCAGCGCCTGAGCGCGTAAGTCACAGCGGTTCTGCTTATGCGATGAAGTGCTTCACCGAATGACCGTCAAATGCGACGGATATTCGGCTAGCGGCTCTGAAGGTTGTTCACGCGCTCGCAGACGTCTTCTTTCAACTTTATAAAATCGATCGTGCATTGCCGACCTGTATCGGTTGGGCATCGCCATTCGAGTGGATTGATGCATCAGCATCCCTTGCGTTGATCTCGAAGGCCGGCGGCGATGATGTGTGCGGCCATCTTTCTCAGTTCTGCCGACGTCGGGTCGTCTTGACGCAGTTCGACCAAATCT
>NZ_DATJJF010000140.1:0-4712 GCF_035492435.1 Trinickia sp. | reverse complement strand
AATCGTCGAATTCGCGTGTGGCATTCCGAACCTGCTCAAGACCGATTTCACCGATCAGATCAGCGGCGGCATCGACAACTGGAATCTACGTCAGCCGCTCGGCGTGGCCGCGGGCGTCACGCCGTTCAATTTCCCGATGGTGGTGCCGTGCTGGATGTTCGTGATGGCAGCTGCATGCGGCAACACGTTCGTGCTCAAGCCCTCGGAGCGCACGCCGTCGGCATCGATCCGGCTCGCCGAGCTGTTCATCGAGGCGGGCTTTCCCAAAGGCGTGTTCAATGTCGTGCATGGCGGCAAGTCGGTCGTCGATGCGCTGATCGAGCACCCCGACGTGGCCGCGATATCGGTCGTCGGCTCGACGCCGGTCGCGCAATACATCTACAGCGAAAGCGCAAAGCGCGGCAAGCGCGTGCAGGCGTTGGGCAGTGCGAAAAACCATCTGGTCGTCATGCCCGACGCCGATCTCGATCAGGCGGTCGATGCGTTGATCGCCTCGTCGTATGGCTCGGCCGGCGAGCGCTGCATGGCGACCTCGGTCGCGGTCGCGGTAGGGCGTATCGGCGACGAACTGATCGAGCGTCTCGCGCCGCGCGTGCGCTCGCTCAGGATCGGCGGCGGCATGGAGCCCGATCTGGACATGGGGCCGCTCATCAGCGCCGCGCATCGCGCCAAGGTGCTGGGCTATATCAATGCGGGCGTCGCGGCGGGCGCCAGGCTCGTCGTCGATGGTCGCGGCCATCGCGTGCCCGGCCACGAAGAGGGTTTCTTTCTCGGCGGCTCGCTCTTTGACGACGTGAAGCCTGAGATGAGCATCTATCGGGAAGAGATTTTCGGGCCGGTCCTGTCGGTTGTCCGCGTGCCGGATCTCGCGAGTGCGATAGCACTCGTCAATGCGCACGAACTGGGAAACTGCGTATCGCTCTTTACTTCCGATGGCAGCGCGGCGCGCGCATTCTCCCGGCAGATTCACATCGGCATGGTGGGCATCAACGTGCCGAGTCCGGTGCCGCCGGCGTGGCATTCGTTCGGGGGCTGGAAGCGATCGTTGTTCGGCGATCATCACGCGTACGGCGAGGAAGCCGTGCGCTTTTACACGCACTACAAGAGCGTCATGCAGCGCTGGCCCGGCAGCATCGCTAAAGGTGCGGAATTCGCGATGCCCGTGGCCCGGTAAGCCGAACCGGGCTCGCTCGTCATTGAAGCGGGCGGCAAGGACGGCTATCACTGGATTCGCGGCTATCTCTACTGAATCGGTGTAGTCACCGTAGAGATTCCGGGAGAAGGCAGGACACGAGAAATCGTCGCCGCGTGGCGAGCGGCGGCGCGTTAAACATTGAGAGGCAGTACAGGAGCCCCTGCTAAACTCGTCGTGATTTCCGACTTAAGTGTCTTTGAGTAAGCCAATCATGAAGAGTAGTTCAAAAGGCGGCCTTGTTTATTCCACCGATGGCGGACGGATGTGTCCCGAATGCAGCCAGGTGCTCGCGCAATGTGTCTGCAAGACGCTCGCCAAGGCACGAGCGGTAGGTGATGGTGTGGTGCGAGTGAGTCGCGAGACCATGGGCCGGGGCGGGAAAAGCGTGACGCTCGTTAAAGGGCTGGCGCTCGATCCTCTTGCCTTGGCCTTGCTAGGCAAGCAGCTGCGCACGGCCTGCGGTTCTGGTGGAACGGTCAAGGATGGCGTGATCGAAGTGCAGGGTGATCATTGCGAGCGAGTCATCGAGGCGCTAAAAAAGTATGGCCACAGCGCGAAGAGGGCCGGGGGCTGAGCTCATCGCTTCCATGACCCGCTCGGTGATCCGGTCGAATGCCCGTCCTCACGGCCACAGCCTGGAACTCGACGCGGTTCGCGGACCTGGAAAGCGGCTTTCTCCAACGGTGACCATACGCCATGCCTCATGCTCCATCGGCCACCATGATCCCGCTTGCAAGACCCGTTCGAAACAGAGTCAGCGCTCATCGCCAGATTGGCAAGGCCGTGGCGCGCCGCCGAAAATGTGGCGTAAGCTGAGCGCTCGACCGGAGGGTGACATCGGCGGCAAATCTGCGAACCGGGTTCGGTCGACTCGCGTTCGTCTCTTTCACAAGGAGGAAAGCGATGCGGACGATGAAGGCAGTGCAGGTGGCAAAGGCCGGCGGACCCCTGGAGGTCGTTGAACGGGACGTGCCGGAACCCGGTGCCGGACAGGTGCTCATCAAGATCCAGGCGTGCGGTATCTGCCACAGTGACGTGTTGACGAAAGAAGGGCAGTGGCCGGGCCTGGAATATCCGCGGGTGCCCGGGCACGAGATCGCAGGCGTCATCGACAAGGTCGGCGCGGGCGTTGAAGGATGGCAGGCGGGGCAGCGAGTCGGCGTCGGCTGGCACGGCGGACATTGCGGACGGTGCGAGCATTGCCGTCGAGGCGATTTTGTTCTGTGTCAGCGCGCACTCGTACCCGGCATCAGCTACGACGGCGGCTATGCCGAGTTCATGGTGGCCCCGGTCGAAGCACTGGCGCGCATTCCGGATGATCTTTCCGATGTCGATGCCGCCCCTCTTCTGTGCGCGGGCATCACGACATTCAACGCGCTGCGCAACAGCGGCGCGCGTGCCGGGGACGTGGTCGCCGTTCTGGGCATTGGCGGACTTGGCCATCTCGGCGTGCAGTTCGCGCGAAAGATGGGATTTGTCACGGTAGCCATCGCGCGTGGGCAGGACAAGGCCAGTCTGGCGAAAGAGCTTGGCGCCCATCACTACATCGACAGCACGGCGGTGAACGTCGCAGAGGCGTTGCAGGCTTTGGGCGGCGCTCGCGTGATTCTTGCCACGGTCACGAGCGGTAAAGCGATGAGCGCCGTAGTGGGCGGCCTCGGATTGAACGGCAAGCTGATCATGGTTGGACTCTCCGAAGAGCCCGTCGAGGTGCCGATCGCGCAGTTCATCATGGGGCGAAATTCGGTGCAAGGCTGGCCGTCGGGCACGTCGGCGGATTCTCAGGACACGCTCGCCTTCAGCGCGCTATCGGGCATCAAACCGATGATCGAAGAATTCCCGCTAACGAAAGCTGCCGAGGCCTACGACCGGATGATGAGCGGCGCCGCACGGTTCAGGGTTGTGCTCAACACGGGACAATAGAAGCGCGCGACTTTCGGCCGTGTTTGAGGCGTCTTCACATCGGCACGGTCGACGCCCCTACGATCCCACGTCGTGTAGAACGTCTGCCGCAAAGCCGGAAGCCTGCATCTCTTCAACTTAAACCACGAAGTGCCGCCGCAGCAGCATCGCCGCGGCTCTTCGGCGTTCACGTTGAAAACTCGCGATGTCCATCGACCGTCTTCGCGCGGAGAAGATTCAACGCAAGCACGACACGGGCATCTGCTTGCCCGAACCGTGGATGATGGCGCAGGCTGCCCGCCGCCGCTAGAATGCCAGCCGATATCGCTCCATTCCCGATTACATAATTCATGGCTCCACGTCCCCGGCGTCCGTCGTCTGCCGACACGGAAACGCCCATTCAAGCTGCACGCGACGACGATTCGATCAGCGTCGAAGAGCGTATTTACGCGTCCATTACCGCCGCGTTGTTGCAGGGGCGCCTGCGGCCGGGCGCGCAACTCGTCGAACGCGATCTCGCTGCCGCGTTCGGCTGCACGCGCGGCGCGCTGCGCAAGGTGCTGGCGCGGCTGGGCTTCGAGGGCAAGCTCGTGCTGGAGGCGAATCGCGGTGCGTTCGTGCCGTCGCCGTCGGAAGAGGACATTCGCCAGGTGTATCGCGCGCGGCAGATCGTCGAGGCGGGCATCGTCGCGGCTTTGTGCGGGGCGTTGAGCGCGCAGCACAAGCGGCGCTTGCGCGCGCATGTGCGCAGCGAAGAGAAGGCGTTGAGCGCGGGCGCCGTCGAAGAGTCCGTGCGTCTTGCCGGCCAGTTCCACGTGCTGCTGACGGAGTTGGCGGGCGGCACGGAGTTGCTCGGGCTGGTCGGGCAACTGGTCGCCAAGACGGAACTGTACAAAGCGCTGTTCGACCCGTCGAAGGGTTCGACCTGCTCCGCGGACGAACACACGCAAATCATCGACGCCCTCGATGCGGGCGATCTCGACGTGGCACTGTCGGCTATGCGCGAGCACCTGGCGGAATTGGAGGAGCGGGTAGTCGAGCAGGTGCGCAAAAGCGCCGTCGGCGAGGATCTCGGGACGGTGTTCGGGCTTTAAGCGCGTGTATGCAGGAAGCGAGGAAAGCGTGTGAAACGCACGCTGGCAACAGAAAGGGCCAGGCGCTAAAGCGAATCGGGCAAAACCAGGCTGCAACGAAGCGATGCCGCAGCGCGCCGCTCAGGCTCGAGTCAACGAGTCAAGCCGGAGAAGGCGCGCGAATGGCTTCGCGTACAACTTAATCGCAATGGATCACGCCAGGACCGTGCGCGGCGCGGTCAGCGTGCCGCCAGCCTTAACGGCGACGGAATTGCGTGTTGCGAGCACCGCCGCCACCGGTGGCGCGCTCGTCTTTGTGACGGAAATTGATCCGGCCTTTGGTCAGATCGTAGACCGACAGTTCCAGCGTCACGCGGTCGCCCGCGAGAATACGGATGTGGTTCTTGCGCATGCGTCCGGACGCGTAAGCGCCAACCACGACGCCGTTGTCGAGCGTCACGCGGTAACGGCTGTCCGGAAGTACTTCGTCGACGATACCGTCAAGTTCAAGCAGTTCTTCTTTCGCCATGCATAACTCCTGG
>NZ_DATJJF010000139.1:0-11374 GCF_035492435.1 Trinickia sp. | reverse complement strand
ATCAATCAGGCGCAAGGCGAGGCGGCCGCGATTCTCGCCGTGGCCGAGGCGAATTCGAAGGCAATCCGCACCATCGCCGAGGCGATCCAGTCGACGGGCGGCATGGACGCCGTCAATTTGAAGGTTGCCGAGCAGTATGTGGGTGCGTTTGCGAATCTCGCCAAGGCCGGCAACACGCTGATCGTGCCGGGTAACTTATCGGACATGAGCACGATGATCGCCTCAGCCTTGAAGATCGTGAACCGGGGGCAATCGACTCAGGCGGGCGCGGCACGTTGAGCCTTCTCGAGCCGCAGCCGCCGTCGTGGAAGGGTAGAGAGCGAGCCTGCACAGGCTTTTGTGCCTGATCAGCCCGCGTATCCGCTAGCGTGCCGCGCGCGCTAGCTCAACGCGCTAGCTCAATATTCGCGGCTCGACCGCTTCGGCGGCACGTGTGGCGGCCCGGCCCGTGCCGCCTGCATTGCGTGTCGGCGACGCGTTGCGCAGAGCCGCCCATGGGTCTGGCGTCGCTATCGTCGTCGTGCTGGCCGCCAGGCCGCGTGACTCGCGGAAGTCATCAGCTGCGCATGAGCCGCGCTTTCTCGCGTTCCCAGTCGCGCTTCTTCTCCGTTTCACGCTTGTCGTGCTGCTTCTTGCCCTTGGCAAGGCCAATCTCGCACTTGACCCGGCCGCCCTTGTAGTGGAAGTTGAGCGGCACGAGCGTGAAGCCGCGCTGCTCAACTTTTCCGATGAGCTTCTTGATCTCCTCCGCGTGAAGCAACAGCTTGCGCGTGCGGACCGGATCGGGCGTGATGTGCGTCGACGCCTCGGGCAACGGGCTGATATGCGCGCCGATGAGAAAGAGTTCGCTGTCACGCACGATAACGTAGCCTTCCTTGATCTGGCCACGTCCGGCGCGCAGGGCCTTGACCTCCCACCCCTCGAGCACGAGCCCTGCCTCGTAGCGCTCTTCGATGAAGTAATCGAAGAACGCTTTTCTGTTGTCGATGATGCTCATGAATGAAGAGGTTCGAACTCGTTTAAAATCGCATTTTAGCAAAGCGGGGCCGCTGTAAGGCCGGAAAGGTCGAAACGCCAGCAGCCCGCTTCCCGTTGCCTTCTCGTGCCGCAATTTATGGCAGATGTCCAGAAAACCGTATTGATTCGCCATTCGGCTGAGGAGATGTTCGATCTCGTCACGGATGTGGCCGATTACCCCAACTTCCTGCCATGGTGCGGCGGCGTGGAAATTTGCCGTCAAGATGAGCATGGCATGGAAGCCAAGATCGACATCAACTTCAAGGGCATCAAGCAGCATTTCGCTACGCGCAACACCCAAGAGCGGCCTTATCGCATCGATATGGACTTCGCTGACGGTCCGTTTCGAAAGTTCACCGGCTATTGGCGCTTCACATCACTGCGTACGGACGCGTGCAAGATCGAGTTTGCGCTCCACTACGAGTTCTCGAACATGATCATCGAAAAGATCATTGGTCCCGTGTTCAGCCACATCGCCAATACGTTTGTCGATTCCTTCGTGAAGCGCGCCGACGTGCGCTACGGCAAGCCATGAGCCCTGAGCTTTCGATCGAAGTCTGTTACGCGCTCGCCGAGGATCAATCGCTGATTGCACTTCGCCTGCCTGCCGGCACGACAGTGGGTGATGCCATCGCTGCTAGCCGCATCGCCGAGCGTCATCCTGAAATCGATACGTCGACAGCGAAGGTCGGCATCTACGGCAAGTTGCAGCCGCTTGACGCGCTGCTTGCCGACGGCGATCGCGTCGAGATCTATCGATCGTTGATGGTCGATCCCAAGGTCGCACGTCAGCGCCGTGTCGACAAGACTCGCAAGGAAGGCTCCATTGAGGGGCGCAAGTGGTTATCCAAGGATTCGCGTTGACGATGCCCATGCTAGGCCGAAGCGATGCGAAAAGCTCGCGGAAAATCCGGCGGGCTGTTTGGTGTTGCGGCCCGGCGTTGCGTAAGCGCGCCGCTTATGAAGCGGGCGTTTGGGCGCGCTTGTCGGGTTCCTGGTCCGGGTTGCGCGCCGGTTGAGCACTGTGGGTGGGGCGAGCATCGTCTGCTGGATGCACGTCGGTGCCCGACAGACCGCTGAGTGCCGGATCGCTGTGCCGCCTTACCGACCACATGACGCCCGCCACAAGCAAGACGATCGCGGCGATTTCGAGCGGCCGCGGCAGACGGCCGTCATACAGGAAACCGTAGAGCAACGCGAACAGTGTTTCGAACACGATCATTTGCCCGGAAAGTGTAAGGGGTAGCCGCGTGGCAGCGGCGTTCCAGAGTCCGTTGCCAAGCCACGATGCGCCGATGGCCAACCCCAAGTTCAGCAGCCAGAAGACATGCCAGCGCGCGGCGTCGATGCTTGCCGCGGTTGCCGGTGCGACAGGCGTGGCCAAGAGGGCGGCTGCCGGAAACCATAGCGCCGCGCCGAAGACACCGGTGACGATGCCAAGCAGGACCGACCATTCGTTGCTGTCGAACCCTGCGCCGCGCACGTTGCGGCGCCGCAGCGTGCGGGCATTTTCGACAGCGAACCACGTCCAGCTCGCGAGTGCGCCGAGTGCGCAGGCGATGCCAATGAGCTTGTCGACTACGCCATCGGCGGCGTGCGCTGGTCCCGGATCGGCCGCAAACACGGCGATGTTGATGCAGACGATGCCGGCTGTGACGAGTGCGAGCGGCCAGACGAGGTGCCGAAGGGGCACCGCGCCGTGATCGCGCCGCCCTGCCAGCGTCACGGTGACGGGCAGCACGCCGACGATGAGTGAGGTCGGTCCAATGCCGACCCGGTGGACGGCGGTGGCAAGCAACGCGTAGTAGACGAGGTTGCCGACGAAGGCGAGCCGCGCGAGCGCCATCAGGTCCGCACGCGTGAGCTTGGCTGCGATACGCCGGTAAATCGGCACTGCGGCGGCGAGGGACACCAGCCCGTACAGCGTGCAGCGCGCTGCTGCGAGGAGAAGCGGCGCGAAGTCGGGCAAGAGTCGCGGGACGAGAAACACGGTGCCCCAAAGCGCTCCGGCTAACATTCCGTACATGACGCCTCGCCGCATGCCTCTCCTTGTGTTTTCGTAAGCAAACGCCCAGTGTATGCGAGGCTGCGTGGCGCTGTCTTGTGCATTTTGCGCGCTCGGCGCCTGTTCCTTCACGCTGTGCGGTCGCGGCAAACGAAACGCGAGCGAACGCGGACCGAACCGAAAACCGAAATTGCCGTGGCGACCCTTTGTTTAAATGAGCTAACTTGCTGTTCGCGCAGTGAAAAAGCAGGGATGTATCGCGTATAATTCGATTTTGCGCCTATAGGATTTGCCATGCGTCTGATCCAAAAAGCACTCACGTTCGATGACGTGCTCCTGGTCCCGGCCTTCTCCGAGGTTTTGCCGCGCGACACCAGCCTCAAAACCAAGCTGACCCGCAAGATCGCTCTGAACATCCCGCTTGTTTCAGCGGCGATGGATACGGTTACCGAGGCACGGCTCGCCATCGCGATGGCGCAGCAGGGTGGCGTCGGCATCATCCACAAGAACCTGACCGCTGCCGAACAGGCGCGTGAGGTTGCAAAGGTCAAGCGCTTCGAGTCGGGCGTGCTGCGCGATCCGATCACGATTCCGCCCGAGATGAAGGTTCGCGATGTCATTGCGCTGTCGCAGCAGCATGGCATTTCCGGATTCCCGGTCGTTGAGGGCCCGCAACTGGTCGGCATCGTGACGAATCGGGACATGCGCTTCGAAACGCGGCTCGACGAGCCGGTGCGCAGCATCATGACGCCACGCGAACGGCTCGTGACCGTCAAGGAAGGTACCCCGCTTGCCGACGCCAAGGCGCTCATGCACAGCCACCGCCTCGAGCGTGTGCTCGTTGTCAATGATGCCTTCGAACTGCGCGGGCTCATGACCGTCAAGGACATCACGAAGCAGACTGAGCATCCGGAAGCCTGTAAGGACGAGCATGGCAAGCTGCGTGTCGGCGCAGCGGTCGGGGTCGGCCCCGATAACGAAGAGCGCGTGACGCTGCTCGCCGCGGCGGGCGTGGACGTGATCGTCGTCGATACCGCACACGGTCACAGCAAGGGTGTGCTCGAGCGTGTGCGCTGGGTCAAGACGAATTTCCCGCACGTTGAAGTCATCGGCGGCAACATTGCGACAGCGGACGCTGCGCGGGCGCTCGTCGAATATGGGGCGGACGGTGTGAAGGTCGGTATCGGCCCGGGCTCGATCTGCACGACGCGAATCGTCGCTGGCGTCGGCGTGCCGCAAATCACGGCGATCGCCAATGTGTCGGAGGCGCTCAAAGGCACGGGCGTGCCGGTGGTTGGCGATGGTGGCGTGCGGTACTCGGGCGACGTTTCGAAGGCCATCGCGGCCGGCGCCGATGCCGTGATGATGGGCAGCATGCTGGCAGGCACGGAAGAGGCGCCCGGCGATGTGTTCCTCTATCAAGGCCGCCAGTACAAGTCGTATCGCGGCATGGGTTCGGTTGGCGCCATGAAGGACGGCGCGGCGGATCGCTACTTCCAGGACAACTCGGCGAACATCGACAAGCTCGTGCCGGAAGGCATCGAAGGTCGCGTGGCCTATAAAGGCTCGGTGAATGCGATCCTGTTCCAACTGATCGGTGGTATCCGGGCGAGCATGGGCTACTGTGGCTGCAAGACGATTGCCGAGATGCACGAGAAGGCGCAGTTCGTCGAAATCACGTCGGCTGGCATGCGTGAGTCGCACGTGCATGACGTCCAGATCACCAAGGAAGCTCCGAACTATCACATCGACTGATTCGGAGTGCGGAGATCGGCGAGGCGCGCAGGCTTATGTCTGGCGCCTTCGCTTTCCGCATGTGTGTCACCGGAGCTCGCGCTTAATCGTCGGTACGTCGGCACCACGACATCCCGGTTAATGCGCCGGCTTCCACCCGGCCGAAGGTTTGCGCCATGCCATCGCCATTGCAGTTCGATCGTGCGCATCGCTTACTTGTCCCGCCAGGCTTTGGCGGTCGGGCCGCCGACGACCTGTTCGTCGCGTTTTCACACCCCATTTCTCTTCTTTCGCCATTAAGATTTGCGCCCTCCCATGCATGACAAAATCCTGATTCTCGACTTCGGCTCGCAAGTGACTCAGCTGATCGCGCGCCGCGTGCGTGAAGCCCACGTCTATTCGGAGATTCATCCCTACGATGTCGACGACGCGTTTATTCGCGAGTTTGCGCCGAAGGGCGTGATCCTTTCCGGCGGGCCGAGCTCCGTGACGGAATCGGATACGCCGCGCGCGCCGCAGGCCGTGTTCGAGCTTGGTGTGCCGGTGCTTGGCATTTGCTACGGGATGCAGACGATGGCCGAGCAGCTTGGCGGCAAGGTCGATGGCGGCCATGTCCGCGAGTTCGGCTACGCCGAGGTGCGCGCGCACGGCCATACGAGCCTGCTGAAAGACATCGAGGATTTCAGCACGCCGGAGGGCTTCGGCATGCTGAAGGTCTGGATGAGCCATGGCGACAAAGTCACTGAGATGCCGCCGGGTTTCAAATTGATGGCCTCGACGCCAGCTTGCCCGATTGCCGCGATGGCTGACGAAGCGCGTCATTTCTATGGTCTGCAGTGGCACCCTGAGGTCACGCATACCGTTCAAGGGCGTGCCATGCTCGAACGCTTCGTGCTGCAGATCTGCGGCGCGAGGGCGGATTGGGAGATGGGGCATTACATCGACGAAGCCGTCGACAAGATTCGCGCACAAGTCGGCAAGGAGCACGTGATCCTGGGCTTGTCGGGCGGTGTTGATTCGTCGGTGGCCGCGGCGCTTTTGCACCGCGCCATTGGAGATCAGCTGACCTGTGTGTTCGTCGACCATGGTTTGCTCCGCTTGAATGAAGCCGAGCAGGTGATGGCGACGTTTGCCGACCACCTTGGCGTGCGCGTCATTCACGTGGATGCGAGCGTTGCGTTCTTGTCGAAGCTGGCGGGCGTGACCGATCCCGAGCAGAAGCGCAAGATCATCGGCGCCGAGTTCGTCGAAGTGTTCCAGGCCGAGGCGGCGAAGCTCACGGATGCCAAGTGGCTGGCACAGGGCACCATCTATCCGGACGTGATTGAATCGGCCGGCAAGGGCAAGAAGGGCGCGCAGACCATCAAGAGCCACCACAACGTCGGTGGTCTGCCCGAGACGCTGAATTTGAAGCTGCTCGAACCGCTGCGCGAACTTTTCAAGGATGAAGTGCGTGAACTGGGCGTGAAGCTGGGGCTGCCGCATGAGATGGTTTATCGGCACCCGTTCCCCGGGCCGGGTTTGGGCGTGCGCATTCTCGGTGAAGTGAAGCGTGAGTTTGCCGACTTGCTGCGGCGCGCGGACGCCATCTTTATCGAGACGCTGCGCGATACCATCGACAAGGAAACCGGCAAGTCGTGGTACGACCTGACGAGTCAGGCATTCGCCGTCTTCTTGCCGGTGAAAAGCGTGGGCGTGATGGGGGACGGGCGCACGTACGAGTATGTTGTTGCGCTGCGTGCGGTGCAGACGCTCGATTTCATGACGGCGCATTGGGCGCATTTGCCACATGAACTGCTTGGGCACGTGTCGAATCGGATCATCAATGAAGTGCGCGGGATTAACCGGGTTGTTTATGACATCTCGGGGAAGCCGCCGGCGACGATTGAGTGGGAATGATTTAGGTTGCTCCCAAGACGTTCCGGGAGCTTCGGTTTTGCCTGTTTTTCCGTAAAAAAAAGCAGGGGTTATTGTCCGATGAAATCCGTGTTGATCCGGACAGTGCCCAGTGGAAACGTCGGTATCGATGACGGTATCGACATTTCCCCCTCGGATGGCCTTGTCCGATACCGTTACGTCGGTTTGACGATATCGGGTGAGGGTAGACGTTCGAGGAGTTCTTATGCTCAGAGACACTCAGTTGCGAGCGCGGAAGCCCGCCGAAAGAATCTATAAGGTCGCCGATCAGCGGGGGCTGTATACGGCGAGCAGGCGCCTACGATGCCGACGTTGTGGCTCGCCATTAAATTCATGCTCTTGACCCTGGCGCAAGTCGGAGTTCAATTTGGACTATCCCGAAGGGGCGCATGAAGGCGAGACGTCCTCGTCACGTGTACCTCGGCGTGCAAGCGCTGGAGATTTTCTTGTCGCGTTCAAGACGTGTTTCGGCGCAGGTTTGTACCTGCAGCCCGGACAGTATGAAACCGCGCCGCCGATCAGTGCGGCTACGTTGAACCGAATCATCGCTATCGGGTGATGCTGGTACCACGGAGGACGCCGTGAGTCGCTGGAAGCGTGGTCGGCGACCGCGATGGGGAGGGAATTCCGGAAGCAGCGCTCGCCGCGCGGAAGAATCGACAACCTTGACGGGATGGGCTGGAAATGGGCCTCATTCTAAATCTCCTCATCCAGACGATCATCTGGTTCGGATTCATGGGCGCCATCATCTTCGTTGCTGCGGGGAGGATGGACTACGTCGGCGGCCGGCTCTATCTCGGTGAAATGGTCGCCATGTCAGTCGTTTTTGGGCTGCACATGATGCGTGTCGACCCCGGCCTGCTTAAAGAGCGCCTGAAGCCACCCATGCAGAAGGATCAGCCGCTCGCGGACAAGCTGATTCTCGTCCCGATCCTGCTCCTCATGTTCGGAGGGTTGGGTTTCATGGCAGCGGATGCTGCGCGGTGGCACTGGTCAATGATGTCATCCACTGTGCAGTGGGCAGGATGCGGCCTCCTCCTTGCGGCACTCTTGTTCATGTATTGGACCATGCGCACAAACAGCTTCGCGGCACCGGTCGTCAAGATACAAAAAGACCGCGGGCAAGCGGTTATCGCAACAGGGCCTTACGCCATCGTCCGCCATCCACTCTATTTCGGCGCGCTCTTCTACATTGCCGGTACCTCGCTCGTGCTCGGATCGTGGTGGGGGCTAGCGACGATCCCGCTCCTCGCCCTCTTGCTCGGCATCCGGATCGGCGTCGAGGAGCGGACGCTGCGGATGGGCCTCGATGGCTATGACGATTATGTGCGCCGCGTGCGCTGGCGTCTGGTTCCATTCGTCTGGTGACACAGGCCGCCCACAAGGATGCGGCAAGAGAGGGCCAACTTGCTCATTGGTTAAGTTAATGCGTAGATCTTCGTGGCGAAGCGACACCAAAAAACGTGTTGAAGCCGGTGCCGAGCGGGACGACCAAATGTTACCTTCGTAATACATTAAATCCATTTAAAGCATCATGAAGGTGAGATCACGCCCACACCCCATACGCCTTTTGAGCGGTCCGGCAGGCACAGCGAAATCCGGGCGCGGATATCCATGATGCGCGTCGTCGCCGCAGGCTGACCATGGCGGCGGTTGCCGAGCCGCCTCCCCGTCCCGCCAACCAGGCACGTCCGCCCCGCCACCGATAATCCAGGCGCAGGAAAGCCAGTAGACGCTCCCACGGCTTAGGTATATAAAAACGAGACCGGGTCGAAGCGCGACCGCCTCAAACGAAGAGGAACGAAGCCATGCCGTCCGATCCCTCGAAAAAGCCTGACGAAGATACCTCATCAAAGCAGTTGCAAGAGCTCGGCGCCGCGCTCGATCACGTTGATGCCTCCTTAAGCTCCGGCAGCATTGCGTTGAGTGCGGCCAAAGGAATCGTCTACAGCATGATGGAGACGCTCGGCACGCTCGTTGGCGACCCTGACCTTCCCGAGCACAGCCGCTCCGGCTATGAGGGCCTGCTTGAATCGGCCCGCGAGCTGCGCGCAAAGCTAACAAGGTGATGTTCGGCGAGAAATCCGCGCCTTGAGTCGCGAGCAAGCCACAGCCATGGCCGCCTGGAGCGTCATTTGTGCCCTTTAGCCTGCTAAAATGCGGGCGCCGCCATGTCGTGGATTGCTGATGAAATTGCTCGATGCCCTGGTCGAACAGCGCATTGCCGCCGCTGCCGCGCGCGGCGAGTTTGACGATTTGCCCGGTGCCGGAGCGCCGCTGGATATGGACGACGATCTGCTCGTCCCCGATGAGGTTCGCGTCGCGAATCGCATTCTGAAGAATGCCGGGTTCGTCCCGCCCGCCGTCGAGCAATTGCGCTCGCTGCGGCATCTGGAAGATGAGTTGCAGGCCGCCAGTGATCGTGCGGCACTTTGTCGCGTGCAAGCAAAAATGCTCGCACTCGATATGGCGATCGAGTCACTGCGAGGTGGGCCGACGGTCGTGCCGCATGAATACTGCCGACGGATCGCCGGACGGCTTTCCGAACGGATTGACGCACAGGACGCTGCGCTTGCCGCAGACAACCGTTGCCTGTCAACGCCGCCTGCCATTACTCCGGGCCGACCGGACGCGCTCGATCAACCCGGCACATTGACCGGGCGGGCGGGGCGCGCATGAACGCGTTCGCGCCGCTCGCGTCTATGGCCGGCGACGCTGCTGCCGGAGCTGAACCCGCGGAGGTTCGTAGCGTTGTCGACGCCGAAGAGCGCGATCGCAGATTCATGCGGCAGGCGCTGGCCGCCGCGGAATCCGCGCGGGCGGCCGGGGAAGTGCCCGTCGGTGCCGTGCTTGTACGCGGGGACGAAGTGATCGCGACGGGCTTCAATCACCCTATCGGTGCGCACGACCCTTCGGCCCATGCGGAGATGGCGGCTTTGCGCACGGCGGCTAAAACGCTCGCCAATTACCGTATGCCCGGCTGCGAACTTTATGTAACGCTCGAGCCATGCCTGATGTGTGCGGGCGCGATCATGCATGCACGCATCGCCCGCGTCGTGTTCGGCGCGTATGACCCGAAAACGGGGGCCTGCGGCAGCGTCGCAAACGCGTTTGCCGATCCCCGTCTAAACCACCACACAAGCGTGCAAGGCGGCGTGCTTGCCGAAGAGTGTGGTGATACGCTGAGGTCGTTTTTTGCCGAGCGGCGGCAGGCGATTCGCGCCGCGCGCCGTTCAACCATTCCAGCTGAGCGGCCGGATGACAGTTGCGCGCCTGCGCTCGCACCCTCCAAAGATGATTGACGGGACGCTCGGCACCACTTCTGCGATTGATGCCACCATGACCCATTCGCGAACGATCGAACTGATCGCCCCGTCGGGCTACCCACCGGACCCGGCTTCCGTAGAGCGTGCCCTGCTGCGCTTGCGCGAAGCGGGGCACCGGGTAGACGGCATCGACGCTGTGTCTCGCCGCTATCAGCGTTTCGGCGGCACCGATAGCGAGCGTGCTAGCGATTTGAACCGCCTCGCGGACCGAGCGTATCCGCTGCCTGACATCGTGCTCGCCGTGCGCGGTGGCTACGGCGCTGTGCGAATCCTCTCCGCGCTCGACTATGATGGGCTCAGGCAGCGGCTCTCGAATCAATCGGTGGCGCTCGTTGGCCACAGTGATTTCACGGCGGTCCAGCTCGCGCTGCTGGCGCGCGCGGGTTTGGTGACCTTCGGTGGTCCGATGTTGGCGATGCATTTCGGTGCCGAAACGCCAAGCGCGTTCACGATGGCGCATTTCTGGCGAGCGTTGAGCGAGCCCGCGTTCACGCTTGAGGTCGACTCACCTCAGGAAGAGTGCATCGACGTGAGCGGGACGTTATGGGGTGGCAATCTGGCCACCCTTGTCTCACTTGTCGGCACACCCTATATGCCGCAGGTGGACGGGGGCATCCTGTTCATCGAGGACATCAATGAGCAGCCATTCCGCATCGAGCGGATGATTTACCAACTGCACTTGGCCGGCATTCTCGCGCGTCAGCACGCGCTTGTGTTGGGGAGCTTCTCGGGCGTCAAGGCTTACGAGTACGACAACGGTTATGGTCTTTCCGCGATGATCGAGCACATCCGCTCGGTGACGGGCATACCGGTGGTGACCGGGCTGCCGTTCGGGCACATCGACGATATGGTCACGCTGCCGGTTGGGGCGCGAGCGCATCTGCATACGCATGCCGGTGGTTTTCGCCTGAGCGTCGAAGGTCATCCATACTGCGCTTAAAGGCTGCCCCAGCGAGCGCCGGCATCGGGTGTTACGTCGAACCGTCACGCCGCGCATGACCGTGCGTCCGGATGCCGGGCTGCAAGGAGCAACCCCTTCCGCTATCGGAAACAAGCTGCATTGGACGGCACAGCCATGCTGGTTGCGATTGAGTCGAGCTGGGCTCGACTCAATCTTCGAGTCTCATGTCAACCTTCAGCCTGACCTGCCAGTGCGCAACGTTGCCGTTTTCGATCTGCCCGCGTATTTCGGTCACTTGGAACCAGTGGAGGTTGCGCAGCGTCTTGGAGGCGCGCTCGATGGCGGTGCGGATCGCATCGTCACTCGATATCGTCGAAGAGCCGGTCAATTCGATTTGCTTGTAGACGTGGTCGTTCATGAGCCGCTCCGTAATCGAAGGTGTGACGAAAGTATAGGCAACGATGCCTTTGAGGC
>NZ_DATJJF010000138.1:0-26144 GCF_035492435.1 Trinickia sp. | reverse complement strand
GCGCCCATAGACCGAGGCATCGATCGGGCCTGCACCACGTCGATTGACGTTCTTGTGTTCGGCGGTCCAGTGGAAGACGCTTTCGGCGCCCGCGTCGCCCGTCACCATCCGTGACCAATCGTCCGCAGCGTGCTGTGTCAGTGTCTCGATTGTCACCGTATCGCCGCTATCGACCTCGAGCGCCGGCTTGAGGTCATGCGAGAAGTAACCCCAGTGCACGGTGTTGGCTGTGGCTCGCAGCAAGTGATGGCGCGGCCGGCTGGCCCCGCGGGCTGTGCGCTTGCCATTGCCGGTGCTCGCTTCGAGACGCGCAGCAGCCAGCTCGATGTCCGAATCGACGAGCATCACCGCTTGCCCGTCGACGTCCCCGGCAGATCGTGTGCTGCGTGGCGTGGGCCGCGTTTCCGCTTGCGAGGGTTGCCCGCGCGAGATGCGTCCGACGAGTTGACGCGTAAGCTCGAGACTCGCTTCGTGGCGAAATGCGCGCGGTGATGTCCGGTATCGCTCGCGAAACGTGCGGCTGAAATGGGCAGGATCGTTGAAACCCCAGCGAAAGCAGATGTCGGAGATCGACATCTTCGCGCAGAGCGGATCGAGGAGCTCCGCGCGGCAGCGTTCGAGGCGGCGCGATTTGAGGTAAGCCGAAAAGCTTTGCCCTGCCGCTTCAAATAGCTTTTGCAAATAGCGGGAGGAGACACGCTCTTGCTGAGCGATCGAGGCGAGACTCAGTGACGAATCGCCGAGCCGTGCGTCGATGCTGCGGCACACGCGTGCGAAGAGGGCGGCCTGAGCTGGCGTCAAGCGTGCCACATCAGTCTCGCACCGATGTGTGGCCAGGCTCGCCACGATAAGCTCAGCAAGCGCGAGCTCCAGCGGGCGCAGTTCTTCGGCTTCGAGGGTATCGAGGCTTGCGCCGATCGAGCCAAGAAATGCCGCCAGGACGTGACCCAGCCCGGCATCGCCGCCAATGCGGCCGGCATGCATCGAAGACGCGGCAAAAAGACGTCTGCCCATGGCTGAACGTGGCGCACGCACGACGAAGAGGCGGAAGTCCGATTGGAATGCAATCGATGCCTGTGCGTGCGGCGGCACGCATATGAGATCGTTGTCGCTAAGCGGCTCGCACACGCCGTCGGCGGCGCGGAAGGTCGCGGCGCCCGCCAGCAACAGGGCGACCGTGACATCCTCGGCGGGTACGGCAGCGAATTCAATGGTCTGCCCGAGTGACGCGATGACAGTCAACTCGAAGCCACCAATCGAAGTAAGCGATTCGATCGTGCCGTGCAGAGGCCGTGCGAATGCCGCTGTGCGAGTGCGCACGCCTACCGTTTCCAGCGCTGTGCACCAGGCGGAAAGCCGTTCGCGCTCCGGATAGGATTCGGTCGTAAAACGACGCATTGCATCCAACGTGTGCTCCAGGGAGATGGCCGGCGATGCGCTGCTTGAGCGGTGCCCCTGTCGCGATGCCGTTGGCTGACTGACAGGGTGCACCAAAGCGGCGGGGATCGCTCCCTAAGCAACCTTTACGCCATGGGGGCGGGGCACCCATGGACGGTGTTTCGTGCCCTATGTCGATGCCGAGCTGCGCCATCATGGGTGCACATGCGCCGAATTTGCGCATGTGCACCGCGCTGGCACGTCGAAGTGCGCGATTAGAGCGCTTACCGGTCTTTCTGCTTCGCCCAGTCGGCAAACACGTTTTTGCGAATGGAGCCGTGCACGCCCCAGTTGGCGTCTACGACCTGCGTCACGCCAAAGTCCGCCGCGACCGAGATAAGCGCAATCGCCTCGTCTTCGCTCAAGCGATGGACGGTCATGAGAAAGCGCCGCAACTTGCGGAACGCATCGCGCATCGCCTTGTCGAGGCTCGAGTGTTGCGCGATTTCGACCTGTGCGTTGGGGCCGAGCTCCGCAAGATAGTTCGGATACGTGAAACCATAGACGGACCACTGGTCGTCGGTTTCGAGCATCGGATGAGTCAAGCCTTCGAGGATCGTGCCGCCGAGATCGTTCTTCTTGTGCAGCACAAATTCGAAGTCGCCGGTGAGCGACGTTTCGATGGCCGTGCCGCCGAGCTCGCTGTCGCCCTGTGCCGCATGCGGATCACCGACCGAGAAGAAGGCGCCGTCAACGGCAACCGGGTAATACATGCGCGCGCCTTTGCCCACGCGCCAATCGTCCATGTTGCCGCCGGTATAGCTGGGCGGATTGGAGCTGACGTAGTCGGCCTCGGCGGGCGCCACGCCCATCGTGCCGAAGTGCAGACGCGCGGGCACGGACACGTTCGAGAGGATGTTCTCGCGCTTCTTGATGATCGAGTGATCGACGCGCACACCGGGGTAGTCGATCATCGAGTGCACGACGCCGTCCGGATCGGTCTGCGGTGTCCACACGTAGTTATAGACGGCTCGTGCAACAGGCTCGCCCGATGTGTCGAGCTCAAAAATCGTCACGACTTCGCGCGGCTTCGGCTCTTCGATGAGATCGCGATAATGAAAGCCCCACGATGCGGCGACATTGGAGCCGAAGCAGCGGCCCGCATAGCACGCGTTGCAGCTCGGGCGCGGCCGGACGTCGAGAATGCGTACTTCGAGCACATCGCCAGGCTCTGCGCCCTCGATGGCGACGGGGCCCGTCAACACATGCACGCCGATCCCTTCGCCGCTGCCAAGCTTGAACCCTTCGGTCGGACCTGCGCCACGGCGCGGCACGGCCTTGTGCTCGCGAGTCCAGTGAAACACGCTCTCGGCACCGGGGTCCCCGGCGACCATGCGCTCGTAGTCGTCGTTGGCGTGATGAGTCAGCGTTTCGATCGTTACGCGATCGCCCGAGCGGATCGTCAATGCCGGCGCGACCTCCTTGCTGAAATAGCCCCAATGGACCGTTTCCGCCGATACGGGAAGTTTGTGATGCTTCATCGTCGTGTTCGCCTTGGTCTTGGTTTGATCGTGATTGAACTGCGTGGCGCGAGAGGCGCCACGCGGGTGCGATAGGATCGGCTGGGCGCGAGCCGTGCGGCGCTTTGGGCCCGCTTTGTGGCCAAAGCAGCGGCGCGCGCTGCGTTCAGGTGGCCATCTCGAAGCGGCTGTCCGCGCCCATCACGTTGAGAAAGCGCGCGGTGAGCGGATGGCTCGGGTGCGTGAGCACGTCGTGCGCGGGCCCATCTTCGACGACCACCCCGCCGCTCATGAAGACGACGCGGTCGGCGACCTGATCGGCGAAGCGCAACTGGTGTGTGGAGATGATCATCGTCAGGCGCTCCTCGATGGCGAGTCGGCGGATCACTTCCAGGACTTCGCCAACGAGCTCGGGATCGAGCGCCGAAGTCGGCTCGTCCAGCAAGAGTACGCGCGGGTTCGGGGCAATCGCACGCGCGATGGCGACCCGTTGTTGCTGGCCGCCCGACAGATGGCGCGGCAGCGCATCGGCACGATGTGCGAGGCCAACGCGTTCGAGCAATTCGCGCGCGCGGCGCTCCGCTTCGGCGGCAGGTACGCCGTGGACCCAGCGCAGCGGCCCCGCGATGTTCTCGCAAGCTGTCAGATGACTGAACAGATTGAAGTGCTGGAAGACCATGCCCACGCCGACGCTCGCGCGCTCATTGGCAATGTCGCCTTGCGTCATGGGCCGGCCGTCGACGCGAACGCCCAACCGTCGACCGCCGACACGCACTTCTCCCTTGTCCCAACCCTCAAGGTGATTGATACAGCGAAGCAACGTGCTTTTGCCCGATCCGCTCGGTCCCAGCAATGCTACGACCTCACCTTCGCGGATGGTCAAGTCGAATCCGTCGAGCACCGTTTGCTTGCCATAGCGCTTGACGAGTCCAGTCACTGTGACGGACGCGCTTTGCTTGGCGAGATCTTGCTGGCGACTTGCGCGCCCGGCGTTCGACCGTTCGACGGCGGAGGACGCCGCTTCGCTAGCTGCCTCGCGAGACGCGAGTGAAGCGGTTGAAGCGGGCGTACTCGTGGGTGCCGCGGCCTCTCCCTCGGCATCGCGTTTCGCGCACCACGGCAGCAGAGCCGCGAATCGTTCGGAGAACTTACGATCGAGATCGAGTGCCGCTTCCGCGATCAACTGAATGATGGCAATGGCGGCCGTCAACACGAGATACATCAAGCCCGATGCAAAGAAAATCGAGAAGAAGTCAAACGTGGAGGAGGCGAGTTGTGTGCTGCGCAACGTCAGCTCGTCCACTGCAATCACCGAGGCGAGCGACGAGTTCTTGAGGGCACTGACCGCTTCGTTGCCGAGCGCGGGTACCATGGTCCGAATCGCCTGCGGGGCGATCACACGGCACAGCAGCACCGTGGGCGTCATGCCGAGTGCCTGACCGGCAAGCAGCTGTCCGCGCTCGACGCCGAGGACGCCCGCACGCAGAATCTCCGCGATGAAAGGCGCTTCGTTCGCGGCGAGCGCCAAGCCTGCCGCCGCGATCGCGCTGAGCTTAAGGCCGAGATGCGGCAGCGCGTCGTACGCGAACACGAGTTGCAGAATGAGCGGCGTGCCGCGGAAGATGATCGTATATGCGCGCGCAATCGCCGCCAATGGCCCGAACTTGCTGAGCTGCATGGAGGCGAGCACGAGCCCGAGGATGAGACCGCCCGCGAGACCGAGGGCGGTGACTTCGATGCTAAAGACGATGCCGTGCAGCAAGTACGGCATCGTCAGGTAATGAAGAAACAGTTCCATCAGTTCGAGACGATCAGCTTCGGTGATTCGAGGTTCTCAGCAGGGAGCGACCACTTCTTCAGCAGGTTCTGTTGGATGCCCGCCTTCTGGATCGCACCAAGTGCGGCCATCACGGCATCGCGTAGATCGTGCTTTTGCTTCGGCACGGCGATGCCGACCGAGTAGGGCAGTGTGACCGCGCTTGCCTTGTCGAGCTTGTCCGGATAAGCCTTCACGGCTGCGTCGACGGTATTGACATCGTTGATGTAAGTGTCGGCTCGACCTGCGAGGATCGCCTGGATGGCGTTTGCGTTGTTGTCGTAGAGCTGGATCTGCGCGACCGGCTTCTTTGCGCTCTGGCAGGCCGCAGCCAGATTCTGGATCAACGGCACTTCGACGTAGCCGGTGTTTTCCGCGGCAGTGGCGTCACACAACGACGGATTGATACCCGTGATCTTCTTCGGATTGCCCTTGGCAACGAGCACGCCGTCGAACACCTTTGAATAAGTGATGAAGTCCGCCGCCTTCGCGCGCTCTTCCGTGGCGTAGATATCCGAAATGACGATATCGGCCTGACCGCTTTGCAGCGTGGTCAGCAAGGCGGGGAACGTTACCGACTTGTACGTCATCGTGAAGCCGAGGCAGTCGGCGATCGATTCGCCGAGATCAATATCGAAGCCTACGTATTTGCTCGGATCATTCGGGTCGAGCGCTTCGTAGCCCGGCGTATGCGGGTTGATCGCATTGACGAGCGTCTTGCCCTTGAACTGGGGGTACTTGGTCTGCAGCGCTTTGCACTCGGCCGGTGCTGCGGTCGTGGCCGCCTGCGCATGTCCCGTCATGAAGAGCGCCACTACGCAGGCCGCGCCGACGATGAACTCGCGGGAGTGGCGCAGGAGACCATCGCGCGGCGAGCCGCCACTGCTTACGACGAAGTTGGTTTGCATTCCTAAATTCCCCTCTTAGTAGGTTCGCCCGATGCGATGTGGCGCATGGCCACGGTCAAGCGTAAGCGGCCGAAATAATAGGAACTTGTCTCGATGCGTACAGATGATTGCTCAGGAGCGCACGCGGGAATGGGCCCTGGCACCGGCTGTCGGTCAGCTTGTCATTTCGTTTTTATTAAAGGTTTGTGAAATGTTTCTGAACATTTCAGTAAGTGATATTGCATCGCAGTTTCATACGGGGATCTGACAATGAGCGCCGGCTTCGGAGGCACATCGGAAGTAAGCAACCGCGCCTGCAGCACTTACAAGTCACCCAGGGGTGTTTTTCTGCGATTAACCACGCAGGAAATGCTGAACTGACAATTGAGAAAATCTGACAAATGTCCTACACCAAACTCTTGCCGATTCCTGTCGCGGCCGCAATCTTTGCGCTGAGCGCTTGCGGCAACAGCGGATCGTCGACGACCGCGTCGACGACGGCTCCCACGACGCCGACCGCCAGCGTGCAGGATGCCGTGGCCACCGCAACGCCGATTAAGCACTTGGTCGTCATCTTTAGCGAGAACGAATCGTTCGACCACTACTTCGGTACGTATCCGACGGCCGTGAACGCGGAAGGCGAGCCGGCATTCACAGCGCTTCCGAACACTCCGTCCGTGAATAACCTGCTCAATAACGGCCTGATCACGACGAACCCGAATGCGTTGCCGACGTCGCCGAACGCCATGGGCAAGACGGTCAATGGCGTGACGTACGCGGGCACGGGCTTGACGGCGGCCAACTTGGTGCCGTTCCGCCTCGACCGCTCGCAGGCCGCCACGGTCAGCATGAACCACAGCTACACGCCGGAGCAGCTTGCTTACGACAACGGCGCCATGGACGCCTTCCCGCTCTTCACGGGCGCAGCGGGCTCTGGCAGCACGGGCGAGTTTGGCACCAAGGGCCTGGTGCTCGGCTATTACGACGGCAACACCGTGACCGCGCTGTGGAACTATGCACAGCACTTCGCGATGAACCAAAACGCCTACACGGATACGTACGGCCCGTCGACGCCGGGCGCATTGGAAGTCGTTTCCGGCCAGAACAACGGCGCCACGATCTCGAATGGCACGACGACCAGCGCCATCAACGACGGCGCAGGCAGCATGACGCTCGTGGGCGACGCCGATCCGACGGGCGACGTTTGCAGCTCGGGCGCGACTGCCACGATGAAAGGCCAGAACATCGGTGACCTGCTCAACGCGAAGGGCCTGACCTGGGGCGGCTTCATGGGCGGCTTCAACCTGGGCCTCACCAACGCCAACGGCACCACCAATTGTCAACGTTCCACGTACTCGTCCGTGCTCATGACGACGAAGGCAGACTACGTGCAGCATCACAACTGGTTCCAGTACTACACGACCACGGCGAACCCGCAGCACACGCGCCCGAGTGGCACGCAATACATCGGCATGACGGATCCGCTCGACAATACGGCGACTCCGGTGCACCACGAGTACGACATCAACGACTTCTATGCTGCGGTTTCCGCCGGCAAATTCCCGTCGGTTAGCTTCCTGAAGGCGCCCGCGATCGAAGACGGCCACCCGGGTAACTCGGATCCGCTCGACGAGCAGACGTTCTTCACCAATGTGATCAACTTCCTTCAGCAGCAGCCTGATTGGAAGAACACTGCGGTGATCATCGCCTACGACGATTCGGACGGTTGGTACGACCACGCCTACAAGGCGCCGACGAGCTCTTCGTTCGATTCGACTTCACAGCAGACGATCAACGGGCAGACGCTGACCGGCTACGACCAGTTGAACGGCCCGGGCCAATGTACGGCTACCGGCGCGGTTCAGCCGCAGGGTGTCAGCGGCGGCCTCATCAACGGCCGCTGCGGTCCGGGTACCCGTACCCCGTTCATCGTCGTGTCGCCGTACGCGAAGGCAAACTTCGTTGATAGCACGCCGATCACCCAGGCTTCGGTTGTGAAGTTCATCGAAGACAACTGGCTCGGCGGTCAGCGTATCGGCGGCGGTTCGTTCGATGCCAACGCTGGCAGCATCATGAACCTGTTCGACTTCTCGGCGACCGGTGGCAACAACCCGCCGCTGTATCTCGACCCGAACCAGGGCACGGTGTTGTCCGCGCCGCCTGCGGGTTCGACTTCGCCGTCGTCGATGTAATCATTGGCCACGTAGGACAGTGCCCTCAAGGACCTGATCCTGCTCGCCCGTGGCTCCGATACATGTCGGGGCCGCGGGCAAAAATCATGATCGAGCCGGGCGTCATGACGGCTCGATTTCGCTTCTTGTCGTTTTGATAATCGACGTCCTCATCATGAACGTTCACCCGGACGCCACCTCCGTCTCGCCTACGTCAGCAACCGGCAAAACCTTGCGCGGTACCCTTTGGGTTGCTTTGCTGCTTGCACTCGGCGGTTCCTGCACTTATGCGCTCATTCATCCGGAGCGCATGCCCGACCGAATCGGTGAGATCGTCGAGGACGTGACGGGTGCCAATGCCCATCCGGTCAAGCTCGTGCTGCCTCCCGTGCAGCCGCTGAGCGCCGTTGCGCTGATCGGCAAGGAGATGTTCTACGACAAGTCGCTCTCCGCGTCCGGTCAACAGTCATGCGCTTCATGTCATAACCCCGATCACGGCTATGGGCCGATCGGAAAGTTTCCGGTGCAACTCGGCGGTCCGCATTTGAACCTGCCTGGCTACCGTCCGCCTCCTTCGCTAGCCTACCTGTATCGGCAGGCGCCGTTCAGCATCGGGCCCGATGCGGGCGAGACCGATACACCTGTCAGCATTGCGGATCAGGCATCGGCGGCGATCGGCACACAGCGCGCGGTGAAAAGCGCCGACGTCACGCCCGCCGCGCCGGCGATGGTTCCCCAAGGAGGCCTCTTTTGGGACGGCCGCGCCGACTCCTTACAGAACCAGTCGATCGAGCCGATGCTCAATCCGGTGGAGATGGCCAACACGAGCGCCGACGAAGTCGCGGGCAAGCTGCAGCATGCGGCTTATATCGATCAGTTCAAAAAGCTGTTCGGCGAGGGCATCGTCAGCCACCCCGACTTGTTGCTGAGCGAAGCGATGTTCGCGCTGGGACGATATCAGCTCGAAGAGTCCTCCTTCCACGCATTCAGCAGCAAGTACGACTACTGGCTCCAAGGCAAGGCGCGCCTCACGTCTGCGGAACTGCGCGGCTTGCGTCTTTTTAACGATCCGAACAAAGCGAACTGCGCAGGCTGCCACTTGAGCCAGCCGAGCCCGGACGGACTGCCGCCGGTGTTCACCGACACCCAGTACGAAGCGTTGGGTGTGCCGCGTAATCCGGCCCTTCCGGCTAACAAGGATCCGAACTATCACGACCTGGGTATCTGTGGGCCCATCCGTAAGGACCTCGCCACCCAGACGCAGTATTGCGGCATGTTCCTCACGCCGACGCTGCGCAATTCGGCCTCGCGTGAAGTGTTCTTCCACAACGGCATCTATCACACGCTCAAGCAGGTGATGGATTTCTACAATTTCCGCGATCTCGAACCGGAAAAGGTCTATTCGCGCGATGCGTCAGGCAAAGCGATCAAGTACGACGATCTTCCGGTGAAGTATCAGGCCAACATCGACACCTCCGACGGACCGTTCAATAGAAAGCCTGGCGATCCTTTGTCGATGTCGGATCAGGATATCAACGACATCATCGCTTTCATCAAAACGCTCAACGACGGGTATAAGCCCTGAGAAACAGCGTGGGGTAGCATCGATATCGAGCCACTGTCGGTCACCGGCAGTGGCTCGATGTTCTTGGGGCCCCGAGCGGTGTGCCATCCGTTTGACAAGCCACTCACCCTCGCGTAAATTGCGCGCACGCGTCGGGAGAGCGCGTGTGCAGACCGGGGGAGCCGGTAGCGCATGCCGCCGAAGGGGCACACCCACAAACTCTCAGGCAAAAGGACCGGCTGCGTCGAAAAGCACTTTTAAAGGCTTTTCGTACTCTGGAGAGCGGCAGTAGCCAACGGCCAAGTCGATTAGACAGCCCGGCAGGCTGCCCACCGAAGGGGCGCGCGCCCGATCGACGAACGGAAAGAAAGACAATCGTTCGAATCGGCGCAATCTCTCAGGTACCGAGGACAGAGGGGCTATGCATCGTAATCGCGCTCGCATCGTGTCGGCGCGCATTCGATCGGCATGGCCCTTTTTTGTTTTCGCGAACCTTTAGCGCGCCGAGGCTCCTATGACCGATTTGAAACGTACCCCGCTCAACGCAACCCATCGTGCGCTCGGCGCACGCATGGTCGATTTCGGCGGCTGGGACATGCCCGTCAACTACGGCTCGCAGATCGACGAACATCACGCTGTGCGCCGCGATGCCGGTATGTTCGACGTCTCGCATATGTGCGCCGTCGATTTCAGCGGAGCACGAGTGCGCGAATTTTTCGAGTGTGCGCTCGCTAACAACGTCGGCAAGCTGCAAACGCCGGGTCGCGCGCTTTATTCGTGTCTGCTCAATGATGAAGGCGGTGTGATCGACGATCTGATCGTCTATTACTTCGCTGAGGACTTTTTCCGTGTCGTCGTCAATGCGGGCACGGCCGAAAAAGACATCGCCTGGTTCAATCGTCTGAACGCCGAGCGCGGGTTCGACCTTGCGATTGCTCCGCGCCGCGACCTTGCCATCGTCGCCGTGCAAGGTCCAAACGCACGTGCGAAAGTGTGGGCAACCGTGCCGGCCGTGCAGCAGGCGACTGAACCGCTCAAGCCTTTCAACGCGGCGCGCGTCGGCGTGACGCCCTTTGGCGAGTTGACCGTCGCACGCACGGGCTACACGGGCGAGGACGGCTTCGAGATCATCGTGTCCGCCATGCAGGTCGACGCGCTCTGGCAAGCGCTGCGACAGCACGGTGTGGCGCCCTGCGGTCTTGGCGCGCGCGACACACTTCGTCTCGAAGCCGGCATGAATCTCTACGGGCAGGATATGGACGAAGTCGTCTCGCCGCTCGACGCAGGGCTCGCCTGGACGGTCGATTTGTCGGCGCCACGGGATTTCGTCGGTCGAGCCGCGCTCGAAGCGAACGGCTCGCAGCGTGCATTCGTCGGTCTGATCCTGCAAAAGGAGAACGGCAAGGCGCTTGGCGTGCTACGTGCACATCAACAAGTTCAGACGCCGGCCGGCCTTGGCGAAATTACGAGCGGCACGTTTTCGCCGACGATGCAAGAATCGATCGCCTTCGCGCGCGTGCCGAACGGCGTGCAGCCGGGCGATACCGTGCAAGTGCTGATCCGTGACAAAGCTGTCAACGCACGCGTGGTAAAACTGCCGTTCGTGCGTAACGGAAAAGTGCTTGCTGCATAAGCGCCGCTACGCGCGATTGAAGCATGGCATTCGTTCGCTGCCCTCGCTGGGCGCGACTGGCTGACACGACTGACTGATACAAGGGACGCCTCGGCGCAACGCAGCACGGTTCTGTATGGCGTGCGCGTCCCCTTTAATTCGAATTTTCCCTTTTCAGGAGCATCACATGAGCAACGTTCCAGCCGACCTGCAGTACACAGACGAACACGAGTGGCTGCGCGCGGAAGGCGACGGCACGCTGACGATCGGCATCACCGATCACGCACAAAGCACGCTCGGCGATATCGTGTTTCTCGAATTGCCTGAAGTGGGCAAGACGGTTGCGGCCGGCGATGCAGTTGGCGTCGTCGAATCGGTGAAGGCTGCATCCGATATCTATGCGCCCGTCTCCGGTGAGGTCGTCGCGGTCAACGAGTCGATCGTCGATACGCCCGACGCGGTCAACAGCGATGCGTACGCAAGCTGGCTCTTCAAGATCAAGCTCGCGCCGGACGCTTCGACCGACAAGCTGCTGGACGCTGCTGCCTACGCGAAGCTCATCGACTGATCTTCTTCGTCACCGCACGCGCGGCCGTGCCTGACCGGCCTGGCCGCGCCCTACGCCGAATACGCCAAAATGAAGCTCGAAAACCCGGATCGCCTGATGAACCGCACCCCACTTTCGCTCGCCGCACTGGAAGTGCATGACGCTTTCGCCGAGCGACACATCGGCCCGGACGCCGCCGATCAGCAAACGATGCTCGACACGCTGGGATTCGCGTCGCGCGCCACGCTCATCGATGCGGTGATCCCCTCGGCGATCCGGCGTACCGACACGCTTCCGCTTGGACCCTTTGCACAGCCGAAGAGCGAAGCCGAAGCGCTGGCGGCGCTGCGCGAGCTCGCGAACAAGAACGAGGTATTTCGCTCGTACATCGGCCAGGGCTACTACAACACGCACACCCCCGCAGTCATCCTGCGCAATGTGCTTGAAAACCCGGCGTGGTACACGGCGTATACGCCGTATCAACCGGAGATTTCACAGGGCCGTCTCGAAGCGCTGCTCAACTTCCAGCAGATGGTGACGGATTTGACCGGTCTTGCGATCTCCAACGCCTCGCTGCTCGATGAGGCGACGGCCGCGGCCGAGGCGATGACGTTGCTGCAGCGCACCGGCAAGCCGAAGTCCAACATCTTCTATGTCGCCGACGATGTCCTGCCGCAAACGATCGAAGTCGTGCGCACGCGTGCGCAGCCGGTCGGCATCGAAGTGCAGGTCGGCCCGGCGGATGCCGCAGCCGCATCCAACGCGTTTGGCGTGCTGCTCCAATATCCGGGCGTCGAAGGCCATGTGCGCGACTATCGCGCCATCACCGAAGCGATTCATGCAGCAGGCGGCCATGTTGTTGTCGCGGCCGATTTGCTCGCATTGACCGTGCTGACGCCGCCGGGCGAGTGGGGGGCGGATGTGGCTGTCGGCAACTCGCAGCGCTTCGGCGTGCCGGTCGGCTTCGGTGGCCCGCACGCGGCGTATCTCGCCGTGCGCGACGAGTTCAAGCGGCAGATGCCGGGCCGCCTCGTTGGCGTGACTGTCGATGCTCAGGGCAAGCCGGCACTGCGTCTCGCGTTGCAAACGCGCGAGCAGCATATCCGTCGTGAGAAGGCGACATCGAACGTCTGCACGGCACAGGCGCTGCTCGCGATCATGGCGAGCATGTATGCCGTCTATCATGGCCCGCACGGTCTCAAGACGATCGCGCTGCGCGTGCATCGCGTAGCGGCATTGCTGGCAGCGGGCGTTCGGCAGCTCGGCTACGCTGTCGTCAACGAGACGTTCTTCGATACGCTGACGATCGAAACGGGCGCGCGCACGGCGGCCGTGCACGAGGCGGCGAAGCGCCTGCGCATCAATCTGCGCCGCGTCAGCGACTCGCGCGTCGGCGTATCGGTCGACGAAACGACGACGCGGGGCGACCTCGCGGATCTGCTCAATGTCTTCGCGAATGCGGCTGGCGCGATCGACGTGCCGCACATCGAGGTGCTCGACGCCGCGCTGTTGCGCGCGGCAGCGGCTGGCCCTGAGGGGGAAGCCGCGCCGCTGCCGGCATCGCTGCTGCGTGCCAGTGCTTACCTCACGCATCATGTTTTCAACCGGCATCATTCGGAAACCGAAATGTTGCGCTATCTGCGCGGCCTGGCGGACAAGGACTTGGCGCTCGACCGCTCGATGATCCCGCTCGGCTCGTGCACGATGAAGCTCAACGCGACGTCGGAAATGCTGCCCGTTACATGGCCGGAGTTCGGTCGCATTCATCCGTTCGCGCCGGCTGAGCAGACGGTGGGCTATCGCGAGATGATCGATGAACTCGAGCAGATGCTCGTCGCGGCCACCGGATATGCGGCGGTCTCGCTGCAACCGAACGCCGGCTCACAAGGCGAATATGCAGGACTGCTGATTATTCGCGCTTATCACGAATCGCGCGGCGAAGGCCATCGCGACATCTGCCTCATTCCGGCCTCCGCGCATGGCACGAACCCCGCGTCGGCGCACATGGCCGGCATGAAGGTGGTCGTCGTTGCCTGCGACGCGCAGGGCAATGTCGATATCGACGACCTTACGGCGAAGGCCGCCGAGCACGCGAGTCAGCTCGCGGCGATCATGATCACGTATCCGTCGACGCATGGCGTTTTCGAGCGCAACGTGCGCGAGATCTGCGAGATCGTCCATGCGCATGGCGGGCAAGTGTATGTCGACGGCGCAAACATGAACGCGATGGTCGGCCTCACCGCGCCGGGGCACTTTGGCGGCGACGTCTCACATCTGAATTTGCACAAGACGTTTTGCATTCCGCACGGCGGTGGCGGACCGGGCGTCGGCCCGGTTGCCGTCGGCCCGCATCTCGCGCAATTTTTGCCGAACCAGACGTCGTCGGGATATCGCCGTGCCGAGAACGGTATCGGTGCCGTGTCCGCAGCGCCTTACGGGTCGGCGTCGATTTTGCCGATTTCGTGGATGTATGTCGCGATGATGGGGGCAAAGAACCTGACGGCGGCTACCGAGGTCGCGATTCTCAATGCGAACTATGTCGCGAAGAAGCTCGCGCCGCATTACCCCGTTCTCTATTCGGGCGAGGGCGGCCTCGTCGCGCACGAGTGCATTCTCGATCTGCGCGCCATCAAGGACGCAAGCGGCATCACCGTGGACGATGTGGCAAAGCGCCTCGCGGATTTCGGTTTCCACGCACCGACGATGAGCTTCCCGGTGCCCGGCACGCTGATGGTCGAGCCGACGGAATCGGAATCGAAGGAGGAACTCGATCGCTTCATTGAAGCGATGATCGCCATTCGCGAGGAGATTCGTGCTGTCGAGGAGGGGCGTGCCGACCGCGAGGACAACCCGCTCAAGCATGCGCCGCACACGGCGGCCGTCGTCATGGCAAACGAGTGGGCGCATGCGTACTCGCGCGAAGAGGCGGCTTACCCGTTGCCGTCAGTTGCCGAGAAGAAATATTGGCCGCCCGTCGGCCGTGCGGACAACGCTTATGGGGACCGCAATCTCTTCTGTTCGTGCGTGCCCGTTTCCGAGTACGCGTGACAGACCTTCGCACTGCTCTTATCCCCGGCGCCCCGTCCGCTTCATGCGGACGGCGCGCCTCGCGCCCTTTCCCGTTGTCTTATGCGCCGCTGGAGCGAATACCGGCTAACATCTGACACCGCGAACAAGCTAGAGCGTAGAAAAGGAGCGAGGGCATGGTGCGAAAGGTGCGGACGGCGAACGGGGGCACAGTCCGCGAACCCGTTGGACAATACTGGCGTGAACCGGGCAGGCGTGCGTCGCCTTGGCTGGCGTTGCTCGTCTGCGTGGCTGCGGCGGCACCGTTCGGTGCGGCGCGCGCCGCCATGAACTTTTGCGCGGCGCCCGCGCTGCAGTCGAGCGAGCGCACGAATGCGGCGCCCGCCATCGAGACACTCATGCGGCAAGTCGCCGGCAAGCTCGGCGATGCGCCGAACCCGCTAGCCGGCCTCTCCACCGAGAAGTCGCGGTATCAGGGGGCCGACGACAAGCGCGTTGAAGGGAACCAGGATCTGGACTTGATGCGCGATGCCGCGCTCGTTTGGCGTGCCACGGGCGACCAGCGATATTTGCGGCTTGTCGATCGCTTCTTGTTCGCGTGGGCGACAACTTATCAGCCGACGTACAACCCGATCGACGAAACGCACCTGGACTCGCTCATCATCGCCTACGACTTGACGGCGAGCGCATTGCCCGTCAAGACACGCAATGCGACGACGGCGTTCATCGCGACGCTTGCCAACGGCTATGTCGAGCGCATCGATGCCGAGCCGCGTCCGCTTAAAGGCACGTTTCGCGATAAAGGGCAGAGTCATCGCGTGAAGCTGATCGCGATGTCGGCTTTCACGCTCGACGATCGCAAGCTCATCAACACGGCGCAGCGACTTTTCGTCGAGCAGATCGGCAACAACGTCTTGCCGGATGGGGCGACTGTCGATTTTGCCGAGCGCGGCGTGCTGCATGACGTGACCGAAGATCTCGAGCCGCTCGTGGTTGCTGCGTTGGCCGCGCGTCGGCATAACCGTAATTGGCTGAACGAGCGCGGCAAGGATGGCGCATCGCTCGCGCTGGCACTCGATTGGCTTCAGCCTTATGCGCTTGGAGAGAAGACGCAGAAGGAGTTTGTCCAAGCGAGTGAGCCTGTGCCGCGCGATGTAACCCGACGGGAGACGAGTGCGCCGGACGTTTCCAGCCAATGGGATCCACAAGACTCCGCCGAGCTTTTTCACCTCGCTGCACGCTTGTCGGGCCGCTATGCGCCCACCGCATTGCGGGTGTCACCGACGCCGCCAGACTGGCTCGCTGTGTGCTTGCCTTTACCAGCGCGTTGAGCGCACGCTATGACGAAGCGTTATTTTCTTTAATCCTCAGGGCTTTCCGGAGCGGGCATGGCAGTCAGCGTTTTCGATCTGTTCAAAATTGGCATTGGTCCGTCGAGCTCGCATACGGTGGGGCCGATGCGGGCCGCGCTGCTTTTTGTGCAAGGGCTCGAGCGTGACGGCCTGCTGCCATCGACGACCTCGGTGCAGGTCGCGCTTTACGGTTCGCTCGGCGCAACCGGCAAAGGACACGGCACCGATCGCGGGGTCATGCTCGGTCTCATGGGCGAGGCGCCCGACACGGTCGATCCCGGCACCATCGGCGCACAGCTCGATGTGGTGCGTGTTTCTCGGCGCCTTGCGCTGCTTGGCAAGCACGAGATCGCCTTCGTGCCGAAGGAGAACATCGGCTTCTATCGCCAGGCGTTGCCCGAGCATCCAAACGGCTTGAAGCTGCGCGCGCTCAATGCGGCGGGGGAGATGCTGCGTGAGACGACGTATCTGTCGGTGGGCGGTGGTTTCGTCGTGACTGCCGGCGCGCCGAACACCAAAGTGCTGTCGGCGGCCGAGCAGCTTGCTCACCCGTTTCGCAGCGGCAACGAATTGCTCGCTTTGTGCGAATCGACGGGAAAATCGATTGCCACCTTGATGTGGGAAAACGAGCGTACCTGGCATACGGATGAAGAAACGCGAGTCGGTCTTTTGAAAATCTGGGACGTCATGCAGTCGTGTGTTGCACGCGGCTGTGGCATCAACAATCCGGATGCCGACGGTACATTGCCGGGGCCGTTCCAGGTGAAGCGCCGCGCGCCGCAGCTCTACCGCGCGTTGTCGGGTAATCCGGAGCAGAGCTTGCGCGATCCGCTCTCGATGGTCGATTGGATCAATCTCTATGCCATCGCCGTGAACGAGGAGAACGCTGCCGGCGGGCGAGTGGTCACGGCGCCGACCAACGGCGCGGCCGGCATCATTCCTGCCGTGCTGCATTACTACACGCGATTTGTCCCGGGTGCGAACGAGCAGGGCGTCATCGATTTTCTGATGACGGCTGCTGCGATCGGGATTCTCTACAAACTCAATGCATCGATTTCAGGGGCAGAGGTCGGCTGCCAGGGCGAGGTCGGTGTGGCCTGTTCGATGGCTGCGGGCGCGCTTGCTGCTGTGATGGGCGGCACACCGAAGCAAGTCGAGAATGCGGCCGAGATCGGCATGGAGCACAACTTGGGGCTGACTTGTGATCCCGTCGGCGGGATGGTGCAGATCCCCTGCATCGAGCGCAACGCGATGGCCGCAGTGAAAGCCGTCAATGCGGCGCGTATGGCGCTGCGTGGAGACGGCAGTCACTACGTCTCGCTCGATTCGGTCATCAAGACGATGCGCGAAACGGGCGCCGATATGAAAACGAAGTACAAGGAAACGTCGCGGGGCGGGTTGGCCGTCAATATCGTCGAGTGTTGATGCCGGCTATGCCCCGCTTGTACGGTGTCAGCTATGCCCGCTTGAACTGCACGGCCGGATCGTATTCGATGACCTTGAGGGGGATGCCGTTGCGTTGTGCGAACTCCCTCGCGCGCTTTTCGGCTTGATAGCCGACATAACCACGGCTTGCTCGCGTTTCGGGCCGGTACAGGACCATCGCTTCGACGTCGCGATGGAATTCGATCTCCGAATGCGCCTGAAATTCGAGGTAGTTCACCCAGTGAGCCGTTGTATCGACAGGTAGCGCATTCTCCTTGCCTCGCTCTTTGCGGCCTGTCGCGTAGTCATAGATGTTTTGCAACATCGACGGCGTGCAATAAAGCAGAATTTTCTCCAACTGAAAGTAAGTGGCCGTCGCATCGTGGAGCGATACGGCCCGTCCCCCGTATTCGGCGCGGCGTTTGGCAAGATCTTCTTCGACCTTGAACGAATCCGTATGGGTGTAGGTTGCGTTGTGCTTGACGTGCTCTTTGAGTATGAAAAACGAATGGCCGTAGCGATGATCGCCCGCTGCACCGAACCTGCAGTAGCCAAAGTCGACAGCGCCATAGCGCGGACGCACAGATGGGTCAAAGCTATTGGACGTGGGAAGCCCGTGGCGGTCAATTCCCGTATCGCCGTAGTAGGCCAGGACCTTCTGAATGTGCTGGGCGTTTGGAGGCGCGAGTGGCCGTGTGGCCTGGCCGCCAAAATCCATCATCCGCTTTTCGACGGTATTTCTTTCGCGTAACTGGCCAACGGTGTTCTTGCTGGTGCTCGGTCCGACAATTCTCTCGAACATATTCGAGTAACGGCCGGCACTATTGGCTTGACCGAACCACTTCGACGAATCGAAATTGATCGTAAGCCGGGCCTCTTGAAGCACTTGAACCATGCCGTCGAACAATCGTCGGGCTTGACCTTCCGAGGCGCGCGGCTCGCAAAGGGTAACGAATCGCTTGAACGCGGCCTCCTTGTAATCGATGTCCTTCTCGGCCATATCGCGCAGCCCTACGACACCGTTCCTCGCCATGCGAGCCAAAGCAGCGTGGTGCATACCATAGTCGATCGGCATTCTTTCTCCGTATTTATCGAATGAGTGACGCGCGACGGAATTTCCCTTGCCGCGTAAAGTGATGCTAAGGCTCACCCAGGCCTTGCCATCACTCGAAAATTCTCGGTTCCACGCCGAGGGTCACAGTGCACTCGCCGATGCCCGCTTGAGGGAACCTTCGCGCGCATCAGGCAACCGATGACAGGCCCTGCGCACGAGGCGTATTCTGTCGACGCCGCATGTTCGTCGCATCTTCCCCCTACCGCGAGACAGGAGGTCGCCACGTTATGCCTAACGCCGCAGATTCCGTCAGCACCACCGGTGCGCGTCTTATCGTCGACGCTTTGCTTGCGCACGGCGTCGACCGTCTCTTTTGCGTGCCGGGTGAAAGTTTCTTGGCCGTGCTCGATGCGCTTTACGACGAGACCGAGCGCATTCGTACCATCGTCTGCCGGCATGAAGCGGCGGCGGCCAACATGGCCGAGGCGACAGGCAAGCTGACGGGCCGGCCGGGCATTGCGTTCGTCACGCGCGGCCCCGGTGCGACTCATGCGTCAATCGGCGTGCATACGGCGTTTCAGGATTCGACGCCGATGATCCTTTTCATTGGTCAATGCGCGCGCGAGCATCTCGATCGCGAAGCGTTTCAGGAAATCGACTATCGGCGCATGTTCGGGCAGATGGCGAAGTGGGTCGCGCAGATCGATGATGCGCGCCGCATCCCCGAATATCTGAGCCACGCATTCCACACGGCGTGCTCAGGCCGGCCGGGTCCCGTCGTGTTGGCGCTGCCGGAAGACGTGCTATCCGATCCATGCCCGGCCATGAGTGCCGCGCCGCCGTATCAGCGCGTCGCGGCCGCACCGGCACCCGCTCAGATCGAGCGACTGCGTGACATGCTCGACACCGCGAAGAAGCCCATCGCGATTGTGGGAGGAAGTGGATGGACTGCCAAAGCGTGTGCCGATTTGCAGCGCTTTGCTGAGCAATGGCAACTGCCGGTCAGCTGTGCATTCCGTTACCAGGATACGTTCGACAACGAGCATCCCAACTACGCGGGTGATGTTGGACTCGGCATCAATCCCGCGCTCGCGCAGCGCATCCGCGACGCCGATCTACTGCTTGCGATCGGGCCCCGCCTTGGCGAAGCGACGACGAGCGGTTATGAGTTGCTCGACATTCCGAAGACGAAGCAGACGCTCGTTCATGTGCATCAGGGCGCTGAGGAGCTCGGCCGTGTTTATGCCGCCGACTTGCCGATCGTCTCGGGTATGCCCGAGTTCGTCGCGCCCCTCACGGCCCTCACGCCGCGCGCGCGGCTTCCCTGGGCTGGCAGCGCCGATGAAGCACATCGCGCACTGCGCGAATGGCGCAGGCCGCGCCCGATGCTGGGTGATGTGCAGCTCGGCGAAATCATGACGCAACTGCGCGAGCGGCTGCCGGCTGACGCGATCGTTACCAACGGCGCGGGCAACTATGCCATCTGGTTGCATCGCCACTTTCCCTATCGGCAGTTCAAGACGCAGCTTGCGCCAACGAGCGGTGCGATGGGGTATGGCGTGCCGGCTGCGCTTGCTGCGAAGGCTTGCTATCCGGAGCGCATGGTCGTCGCCCTGGCCGGCGACGGCTGCTTCATGATGTCCGGCGCGGAGCTCGCGACGGCGATGCAATACGGGCTCAACGCCATCTTTATCGTCGTCAATAACGGCCATTACGGGACCATTCGGATGCATCAGGAAAGGCATTATCCTGGCCGCCCGCATGGCACGGGACTCACGAATCCGGATTTCGCGGCGTTCGCGCGTTCGTTCGGCGCGCATGGGGAAACGGTTGTCAGGACTGCCGAATTTCTTCCGGCATTTGAGCGCTCAATCGAAAGTGGGCTGCCTGCGCTGATCGACATTCGCGTGCCACAGGAGGTCAGCACGCCGAATGCAACGCTCGCGCAGATTCGCGAGCAAGGACGTCAAGCGCGCCAAGCGTAAGCCTGTTCGGGTCTGCGCCGGTGCCGGGCGGGCTTCGACAGACGGCGCCGCGATCGCTTTGACGTCGCAATGCCGCCGGACATCAATTCCGATAAATGTCGAGCTGCTTCTGGCGGAGCTCGACACGTGGCGTGTCCTGCGGCATGTTGAAACGCCACGGGCGCCGCAGATCGGAAAGAAGCGGCGTGCCAGTACCTGGCGCACGTTTGGCGGTCTCCCCAAGTGGTCGATGATTCGGGTGGTGCCTTTCGCTTTTAGGCTTCACCGACGCATGGCGCTGTACGGGGCGAGCGTTGGCACTTTCTCGCTTCGTCGACGCACGAGGCGCTACCGCTACCTTGTTCTGAGCCGTGCTTGCCTTCTGTGCAGTCCGGGCCGTCCTGGGCGGGCCTGCGTCATACGTGTGTGTCTGCGTTTTGGAATCGCTGACCGGTGTCACCTTCTCGCATGCCGAAGCGCTTTCGCCAGTGCAATGGGTGGGTGCGCCGTGCGGTTTCGGCGTCTGAACGGATACGGCTGCGGCGGAATCGTGAGGGGCTACTGCGGGCTTCGGCGTCGGCGACGCTTCGTGCACAACGCTCGAAGTACGCGGTGGCTCACCGGCGGACGTGCTTAGGGAGGCCGGGCGACTGGCTCGCGCATGCGCCGTTGCTTCCGAGACGGCTGTCGGCGCGGGATTGGGCCGTGGGGCGGAAGATTGCGTCGATGCCGAGGCGGGGACGGCCGGCGCAGTGTGCGTCGACACCGCGCTTGGGGCAATTGAGAGAGTAGGGAGCGATACGGTGGGCGGTACAACGGACGGTGTTGGCGCAATCGCAGATGACCTGTCGTGCATGCCCACGGAGGGCGCCGACAGGGTACGCGCTCCCTCGCCTTTTTCGCTCGCGCGCTTCGTCGGCGCGTCGGACTTTGTCGTCTGCGCTTGCGCAATTTTCGGCGGCAGAGATAACGATGCGGTCGGTTGATTCGTTGCGCTCGACTTGGGTGCGCGCGCTATGCGACGTTCCGGATCGGGCGCGTGTGATGCCGTCATGGGGCTAGAGCGCACCGCGCCGGATGTCGCGGGGCCGCGCTGTGTCGCGCCGGCGTTCATGCGGTTCAGGCGTTCGGCATTGTCCGCACCGTCCTGGCGCGCGCTGTCGATTTGTTGCTGAAGCACCGCGATCATGGGCTCCGAGTACGGCAACGCGGACGTCGAAGTGGGCGGGCTCCCACTTGTCTCGCGATTCGTGTCCTGCTTTGTGTACGGATCGGTAGCGCCGGCGCCCGGGCCGGCATAACGGCTGACGTGGGCGCCGTCCCATGCGTCCGCCGCCTGCTCCCTTTCTGTAATCGCTACAAAAGCGCCGAAGGCGATGGCGAACCCAAACAAAATCGCGGCCGTGCCTGGCGAAAGCCCCCAACGTCTCGCGCCGTTCGGGTCCGCGGCGGTGAGGCGGCGCGGCAACGCGGCGCCAAGCTGCATCAGCAGCGTTGCAGACGGCGCGACTGTCCGATTTTTAGCGCCTTGCGCGACGGACGCAGTAGGCGATTTCGAACCCGCGGCTTGCGTAGGGCTCGCGCCCTCGCGGAACCGCGGCAGTGCCGGCCGCCCGCATCGTGGGCAGCGGGTGCTATCCGCCTGAAGTGCCATGCCGCATCGTCGACATGGGAACGGCTGGGTCGTCGCTGCGAGAGGCACAGGCCCGTTCGAGAATGGCTCCATCCTCGATATATGTGCCGTCCCGCGTGAAAGATCAAATGGCGATGCCTGTTGGGTGTTCGCTGGTCAACATACTGCCGACTATTCGGCTTGGCATTGCTCTTGCCACTCGCGCTCGCCACAACGCTCGGATGGAAACGTAATCCGCTTTGATCAGTATCAGTAGATCTCCGGCACGATCATCTCCGCCGGAACGGGCTGACGGATGTAGTCCTCGTTGTACACGCGTTGCGGCAGCGTGATCGACGGACGTTCAACCTCCCGGTACGGAACCTGATTCAGCAGATGATGTATGCAATTCAGGCGCGCCCGCTTTTTATCGACCGCCTGTACGACCCACCACGGGGACTCCGGAATGTGCGAGCGCTGCAACATCACTTCCTTCGCTTGCGTATAAGCCTCCCAACGGCGTCGGCTTTCGAGATCCATCGGACTCAGTTTCCACTGTTTAAGCGGATCCTGAATGCGTGCCTGGAATCGAATCTCCTGCTCCTCGTCCGTAATCGAGAACCAATATTTGAGAATCTGGATGCCGCTTCTAACCAGCATCTTTTCGAATTCTGGCACCGACCGAAAAAATTCTTCGTACTCCTCATCAGTGCAAAAGCCCATCACGCGTTCGACGCCTGCGCGGTTATACCAGCTGCGGTCGAACAGCACCATTTCTCCGCCCGCGGGGAGTTGCGTGACATAGCGCTGAAAATACCACTGCGTGCGCTCGCGGTTGCTGGGCGCGGGAAGCGCGGCGACGCGGCATATACGCGGATTGAGCCGTTGAGTGATTCGTTTTATCGCGCCGCCCTTGCCCGCCGCATCACGCCCCTCGAAGATGACGACGAGCCGGTGCCCTGTCTGCATGATCCAGTCCTGCAGCTTGACGAGTTCGCCCTGCAGTCGAAACAGTTCCCGGAAGTAATGCCTGCGCAAGCTGCGCGCTTCCGGCGTGAAGGCCGCGGAGCCATCCAGGATGAGGTCATCCACCTCCATTTCCAACTCTTCGTCGTACGCATCGACGAGATCCTCCTCGAAGCGGCGTTGCCGTTCGGCAAGGAGTTCGGCATCGGATTGCGAGTCTTGCTTGTCCATCGCAGTCTCCCAGACGGTGAAAATGCATACGTCCATTATCCGAGACGGGCGGTGTCAATCATATTACCGACGATGCGGCGCGGTTGTCGCCGACAAGCAGGCGTGGATCGACGCTTTGTGCATCCGCCGCTCTACGCTGATCTTGATTTTAGGCGTCGATTCGCGGCAAGAAAGAGCAAACATTGGGCATCTTCGCTGACCGTCGGTCGTGCGGCTCGAAGGTATGCTATGGCACCGGAATCTCACGGCAATGTGCGATTCTGCTGAGTGTTTTTCAAAGGGCATGTTGCGTTTGCGGCTCGGCGGCGTCTTTGTAATCCGGACGCCGGGTGTGCCATGAGCGAAGCGCGTTTCATTCCTTGCAAAAAGGCAACGAACATGTTGATCAATTGCGTGGCTTACCAAGACGGTCAGAGACTGGGTGCTATCAAGATCGATGAGGTCGGCGCTTACCTGCTGCGGCCGGAATGCCTTGTTTGGGTCGCGTTGAAAGACCCTGAGCCCAGTGAACTGGAGGCGATGAAACAGCAGTTTGGTCTACACGAACTTGCCGTTGAAGACGTTGTCGCGCAAAATCAATCGCCGAAAATCGAAGAGTACGGTGAGTCGCTCTTCGCAGTGCTGCACACGATAGAAAAGGATCAGCACAATGAATTGCTACTTGGGGAAGTCGACGTATTCGTCGGGCCGAACTACGTGCTCTCCGTGCGCAACCGTACCCGTCATGGCTTTCAGGAGGTCCGCGCCCGCTGCGAGCGTGAGCCGGAGCTGCTGAAGCAGGGCTCGGGCTTTGTACTGTATGCGTTGATTGACCACATCGTTGACGGCTATTTGCCGATTCTTGAGGCACTGAGCGTTGAGCTGGAGCAGACCGAGGAGCGCATTTTCGAGCGGCATCGTCTCGCGGAATCACGCCTCATCATTGAGGATCTTTATTCGGTGAAACGTCGTCTCGTCACGCTCGAGCATCATATTGCACCGCTGCTCGACGCCGTCGCCAAGCTGATGGGGGGACGAATTCCGCAAGTCTGCGGGGGAATGCAGGCCTACTTTCGGGACGTCTATGACCATCTGGACCGCATCATGCGCACCGTCGACGGACGCCGCGACATGATCGTCACGGCAATCCAGGTGAATCTGGGAATGATTTCGCTGGCTGAAAACGAGGTGACGAAGCGCTTGGGTGCGTTCGCCGCTCTTTTCGCGGTACCGACGATGATTGCGGGCATTTACGGAATGAACTTCCAGCAGATTCCGGAACTGCACTTCGCATATGGCTATCCGATCTGTCTCGCGGTCATGTTGGCAATCGATGTATTCCTTTGGTTCCGCTTTCGCAAAGCAGGTTGGGTCTAGCTGGGCGACGAAGTCCGCGAAGCGCTATCTATGCCGCCGATGCTTGCATGGCGGAACGAGCCGCCACGTCGCGAGCACGACCAAGGCAAAGAGTGCATAAGCCAACGTAAAGACCCATGGCGGGAAGTGGTAATAAATAAGTTGTCCTAACCAGTATGCAATGAAGCCTTGCGAGCCAGTGGTACCGTGACGGAGCTGGCTTTCGATGACCGTAAGCGGGCATGAGATGCCGGCGATCGCGAGCAGGGCTACGACGCCGATCGCACAAAGATGCGTGAGCCGGAGGGTGGGTTCGCGGACCCAGCGCCAGTGGCGCGCAGCACCGATCCAAACGCCGGCGAGCCCACCGACGATAAACAGCACCAGGAGGGCGTGCAAAATGAGGACGGCGTTGGCCAATGCGATCATGGACGACTTTTCGGGGCCGTAGACGACAAATGTAAGACGACAAACAGGCGGCGAGCATTGAAACGGAAAGACATCGCCGTCTTGCTTAAGGTTTGTTTTAGGCCATTTTTCGCGTCGAAGCCGAAGGCTGGCCCGCAGGGGGAACCGGGTTGCCGACGCACCGCATGAAAGTGGGTGACGCAATTCAAGCACACGCCGATGCGTACATGCGAATGCTGTCGCTGCCCGCGTCCACGCTCGACCCAGATACAATCCGCAACACTGCATTCATTCGACTCGAGTTGACTCTACCCATGCGACATTCCGACCGGGCGTTCCTGCTCGGCCCGTTATTGAAGGGCGTTTCACGCTCGTTCTATCTGACGCTGCGCATCTTGCCCAAGGGCATGCGCGACCCCGTTGGCCTTGCTTATCTGCTGGCGCGCGCGGCCGACACGATAGCCGACACGACGCTGATCGATCCGGAACAACGGCTAGCCCTACTTTTGGAGCTGCGCGCGCAGGTCAATGGTGCTCGCGATAACGAGGCATTCGCGCAGCGCCTTTCTGTGGAAGTGGCGTCGCGGCAGACGCAGTCCGACGAGAAAGTGCTGCTCGAATCGCTCGGCCCGGCGCTCGAGGTCCTCGTGCAATTGGAGGAGCGCGATCGCGACGCCGTGCGCGATATCGTCACGACGCTGACGACGGGCATGGAATTCGACTTGCGCACGTTTCCCGACGAGCGCTCGGGGCGCCTTGCAGCCCTTGCCGAATATGACGAGCTCGACCACTATACGTACCTCGTCGCGGGGTGCGTCGGCGAGTTCTGGACGACGATGACGTATGCGCATGCGCCCGGCACGCTTGCCGGCGATAGGGCCGAAGCGATGGCGCGCGGCGTGCGGTTCGGCCAGGCGTTGCAAATGACGAACGTATTGCGCGATTGCGCGAAGGATCTGCGCATCGGTCGCTGCTATCTCCCGGCTGCGATGCTCGGCCGTTACGGATTGACGCCTTCAGATTTGCTTGCGCCCGATGCTTCCGTGCGCGCGAGACCGCTCATGTTCGAGCTCGTCGGCATTGCATTGGAGCAGTTTCGGGCAGCGATGGCTTATGCCCTCTCCATTTCGGCGTGGTCGGTGCGGCTGAGGCTGGCTTGCCTTTGGCCGATTTTGATTGGGCTCGAGACACTGCGGCTGCTCGTCCATAACGACGATTGGCTCGACCCACACCGTATCTCCAAGGTTCGCCGCGGCGAGGTGTATCGCATTCTGGC
>NZ_DATJJF010000137.1:0-3710 GCF_035492435.1 Trinickia sp. | reverse complement strand
ATTGCGCAACATCAGCAAGCGCTACGACGACAACGAAGTGATGCGCAACATCAACCTCGATATCGCGGATGGCGAATTCGTCGTGTTCGTCGGCCCGAGCGGCTGCGGCAAGTCGACGCTGATGCGGATGATCGCCGGCCTTGAGGACATCAGCAGCGGCGATCTGAGCATCGACGCGATGCGGATGAACGACGTGCCGCCGGCCAAGCGCGGCATTGCGATGGTGTTTCAGTCATATGCGCTGTATCCGCATATGACGCTGTACGACAACATGGCGTTCGGTCTGAAGCTCGCCGGCGCGAAGAAGCCGGAGATCGACCAGGCGGTGCGCAATGCCGCGAAGATTCTGCACATCGATCACCTGCTCGAACGCAAGCCGAAGCAACTATCAGGCGGTCAGCGTCAGCGGGTCGCAATCGGCCGGGCGATCACGCGCAAGCCGAAGGTGTTTCTGTTCGACGAGCCGCTGTCGAATCTCGATGCCGCGCTTCGCGTGCAGATGCGGCTCGAACTCATCAAGCTTCACAAGCAGTTGAACGCGACGATGATCTACGTGACGCACGATCAAACGGAAGCGATGACCATGGCCGATCGCATCGTCGTGCTCAATCACGGGGCGGTCGAGCAGATCGGCTCGCCGCTCGAGTTGTATCGGAACCCGCGCAACCGGTTCGTCGCCGGGTTCATCGGGTCGCCGAAGATGAACTTCATCGATGTGCAAGTGAGTGCGGCCGATGGCGCCGGTGTAACGATCGCGCTGCCCGGCGGCGCGGCGCTCAGCGTCCCTCGCGCATCCGACGGTGTGCGAGCGGGCGACACGCTGACGCTCGGCGTGCGTCCGGAGCATTTGATGGAGAACGGCGCCGACGGCTGCGACGCACGCTTCGCGGGCGAGGTGATCGTTGTCGAACACTTAGGCGGCGAAACGCTATCGCATGTGGGGCTCGCGGGCGGCGGCACGATTCAAGTGAAAGGATCGGGCGAATCGGCCGCGGCCGACGGGCAGCGCATCGAGGTGGGATTTTCCGTGAGGCACGCGCATTTGTTCAGGCAGGACGGCCTAGCGTTGGGTGCACTGCGGGAGGCCGCGCAGGCGAGCGCGGCGCCTGCTGAAAACTGAACGCCCCGTTCACCCTCCCCGTCCGTTATACTCCGGCACTCGGTAAGGTCGTTTCAGCGACCTCAGGACGTCGCCCGGACTGAATAGTCCACGGTTGATATTCGAGCGGAACGAAGCCGACGGAGCACGCGAGCAGAACATCGCCTGCCCGGCGTTTGACCTCGCTTTCCGCCGCTTGCACCACACTAGGGGACATTCTTTGGCACGCCTCGGCCTTGCGCTCATCGTCGCGTTGCTCCGCACGCTTTCCGTACTCCCTTACAAATGCGTCGCGCGGCTCGGCGTGGCTATCGGCACCGTGTTGTACGCGCTGCCGAGCCGCCGCAAGCACATCGTCCTGGTGAACTTGCGTCTATGCTTCCCCGGGAAGACCGACAACGACCTTCAGACACTCGCACGAGCTCACTTTCGCCATGTCGTTCGCAGCTATCTCGAGCGGGGCATCCAGTGGTTCGGCAGTGCGCAGTCAATCCGAAACATCGTGCAGATCGAAAGCAAGATTGATCTCGATGCCGACAATGCGCCGCCCACCATTTTCATGGGCTTTCATTTCGTGGGCATCGAGGTCGGCTGCATGCTTTACTCGACGTATTTTCCCGTCGCCTCGCTGTACACGCGGATGTCAAGCACAGGCCTGTGCGACCTGGCCAAACGGCAACGTGGACGATTCGGCGCAAATATGATCGAGCGCGCGACAAGCGCCAGAAAGATCGTCGGATTGCTGCGCTCCGGCACACCGGTCATGCTCGCAGCGGATATGGATCAGGGCGTGGACAACTCCGTGTTTGTGCCTTTCTTCGGTGTTCCCGCCTGCACGCTCACGGCTGTTTCGCGTCTCGCGAGACTGGGGGGTGCACGGGTTGTCCCATTCGTGACCGAGGTGCTGCCCGATTACGAAGGGTACAAGTTGACGATCTTCGAGCCGCTCCTAGACTTCCCGTCGGGGAGCGACGAGATCGACGCGCGTCGCATGAACGCGTTCCTCGAGGAACAGGTCGTCAAATTTCCCGATCAATATTATTGGGTGCACCGACGGTTCAAGAATCGGCCGCCAGGTGTGGCGTCGGTCTATTGAGGGTTCACCTTCCACATCCGTTATTCGCGGACCGGCGAACCGAAATTCGAAAAAACTTGGCGTCACGCCCCACCGACTATATGATTCGTATACGTTTCATATACCGAGTGGGAGGAGATGCCATGGGCATCGTGAACATCGACGATGATTTGCACGACCAGATACGTAAGGCGAGCGCCGTGTCGTGCCGGTCGATCAATGCGCAAGCGGCCTTTTGGATCAGGATCGGCATGCTGTGCGAAATGAATCCAACGCTGAGCTTCAACGAAATCGCTACCCGCGAACTGAAAGCGGCAGGCGTCGTGGCGAAAACCTTCAAGGCGGCGTTGGCATGACGAAACGCCCTGAAGAAATCGCATTGATGGCGGAGTCGGGCCAGTTGCTGGCTCGCGTATTCGGCTATCTAGACCAAATGAGTCTGATCGGCATGTCCACCTTGCAGGTCAACGATCTGGTCGATCGCTTCATCGTGACCGAACTGAACGCCCGGCCCGCAAGCAAAGGGCAGTACGGCTTTGCCTTCGCGCTCAATTCATCGCGCAACAACGTTGTCTGTCATGGTGTTCCGTCCGCCGCTGAAATCCTGCAAGACGGCGATATCGTCAATTTCGACATCACCCTGGAAAAGAACGGCTACATCGCCGATTCCAGTAAGACCTACCTCGTAGGCGACGTGTCGCCGCTAGCGAAGCGGCTCGTGCAAGTGACCTATGAAGCGATGTGGAAAGGGATCAAGGCCGTGCGCCCCGGCGCCACGCTTGGCGACGTAGGTCATGCCATCGAACGGCACGCACGCAGACACGGTTATTCGGTCGTACGAGAGTATTGCGGACACGGTATCGGTCGGGAAATGCACGAAGATCCCCAGGTATTGCACTGGGGAAAGCCGAACACAGGCCTGCGATTGCAAGAAGGCATGGTGTTCACCATCGAGCCGATGATCAACCAAGGAAGACATTCCGTTCGGACGGAAGACGACGGTTGGACGGTCGTCACGCGGGACGGGCAACTGTCCGCGCAGTTCGAGCATACCGTAGCGGTCATGCCGAAAGGCGTGAAGGTCTTGACGCTACGATCGGGCGAGCGGATTCCCCACTGACGGCCGTATGTCGTGCGACCGCATAAGGCGAGCGCGGGTGCGCCGGCCGTCGGGGCCGTTGAGCGCGAATTCGCACATGCCCCAAGGTTTGTCGCTCGAATCGCCGAATCTGTCGACGAGGCTCCGATATCGAACAGCGAACGGGACAACCGCCGCTCAGTACATCTTCCTCGGCGGCAACGACCGTTTGATCTGCTTTCTGAGGCGGCTCACAGCGGCGGCCTTCTTTCGTTTGCGTTTTGCAGTCGGTGTTTCATAAGCCATTCTGGCCCGCAGTTCCTTTATCAGGCCGGTGCTCTCGATCGAGCGTCGAAAGCGGCGCAACGCGACATCCATCGGTTCGTTCAGCTTGGGGGTTACCGTAGTCAATTTATTTCCTGGGTATGAGCTTGCCGGGAATCGTCGTTCAACGTGCC
>NZ_DATJJF010000136.1:0-4872 GCF_035492435.1 Trinickia sp. | reverse complement strand
AGGCGATCTCGCTCCACGGCGAAGGACATCTCGATCGGGCCGAAGTGTTGTTGATGCAGATTCGAGCCATTGAGCCAAGGCACCACGTTGCTTGCCTCGAACTTGCTCGAATACTCATCCGCAAAAACCGCTTCGATGAAGCCGTTCGCCTACTGGAGCCGCTCGTCGATGATGTGCACGAAAGTGCCGCCGCCGTACACCAGAGGCTCGGGCTCGCCCATGTATGCGCGAATAGAAAAGCGTTGGCGTTGAAGCATTTTGAGCGCGCCCACGAGCTGGCACCAGACGATGCGCAGACTCTCCATGTCATCGCTAACTTACAGCAAGCGCTCGGACAGGACAAAGAAGCGGATGTCTCCTTCCGCCGTGCCCTTGCATTGAAGCCCTTGGTGATGATTCCTGCCGCGGCATCGCCGCCAGATTTCAGGGTTTTGTTTTTGTTTGCTCCGGGTGCCGGCAACACGCCGTTTCGCTATCTGATCGACGGCGCACGATTTGAAAGCAACGTTCTCAGCGTAGTGAACGACTTCGACTATGACGTGGACCGATTGCGCAGCTATGCAGACGTGGTCGTCAACCTCGTGTCGGATGTCGATCAGGGACGAGATGTTCTCGCCCTGGTGCAAGCGCTCGGGCAGCGCATCGGGAAGCGAGTGATCAATCCTCCGCAGTCCATCTCGCTCACGGGCCGGGCAACGATCTCAACCCGTCTTGCGGGAACACCGGGCTGCCTGGTTCCGCAAACGCAAATTCTTTCACCGGCGCAACTGCGGCTGGCACTCGAGAGCACGGGCTCAGCGGCGCTGACGTTTCCGCTGCTGCTGCGGCCTGCGGGAACGCATGGCGGCAAGGACTTCGAAAAGCTTGAGGATGCGGACGCCGTCGATGCTTTCGTACGAGACCATCCCAGCCACGCGTTTTACGTCACGCCGTTCGTAGACTATCGCTCGCGCGACGGCAAATTCCGCAAGTACCGCTTCATCTACGTCGGCGATGAGATTTTGCCCTACCACCTGGCCATCGACGGCCGATGGAAAGTTCACCACGCGACGACGCCCATGGCCGCATTTCCATGGATGCAGGACGAGGAGCGAGCCTTTCTGGCCGATCCGTGGCACGTCTTCGGATCGGCGCAGCAGGCGGCATTGCGTTCCATCCGCGAGACGATCGCGCTCGATTACTTCGGGATCGACTGCGCATTGATGCCGAACGGTGACGTGCTTGTGTTCGAGGTCAACGCGAGTATGCTCGTGCACGACAGCAATCAGCAGTTTGCCTACAGAAAACCGGCGGTCGAGCGCATCAAGCGGGCGTTCCATTCGTTGCTCGCCAGCACTGCTTGATAGCCGTGTCACATTGCAGGCCGTCCGCCCAGGTTGCCCCCCGGGGCGCCGACCCGATCGAAATCGATCGGGACGACTAAGTAATGGAAATCTGATAACCGAATCGGCTCACCGTTTCTATCTGCACGCTCGGCACCTTTTGAGCAAGCTTTCGGCGCAGGCGCGACACGACGAGATTGACGCTCGACGGATCCACGAATTCGGCCTCGGGCCACGCGTAACGGATCAATTGATCGCGAGGCACGGGCGCATTGACCTGGCGCGTCAAGCATTCGAGAAGCAGGTACTCGCGTCGCGTGACTTCGATGCGGACGTTTCCGACAACGAGCTCACGTGTCGTCGCGTCAAGCCGCAGTGCGGCCGCGTTCGGCTGAGCATGTGCGGTTCGCGCAAGCTCTGCTCGATGCAATGCCAGCAGTCGCTCATGCAGTTCAATGAACGAGTACGGCTGATAGAAGCACGCATCCGCACCTGCCCTTAATACGCGCGCCCGCTGCGCGGGAGTCGAGTGCCCGAGCACAGCGATCAAGGCCGCGCCGCTTGCTGCAGCCAACAGCGGCCGCAGCCCGTCAAGCAGCGCCGTATACGCAGTCGGCTCCAGTGCCATCGCAACGATGGCATCGAACGGTTCCTGCATTGCCACCACGATGCCGTCGGGCAAATCGTCAGCTCGCTGCAGGCTATGTGCGCTTTCCTGAAAAGCTTTGAAGAGCCACGTAGACTCAGGATGCGAACAAGGAATAAAAAGGATCCGCATGGGCGAGATATTTCATTAAAATGCCGCTCGCCTCACGCTAGCGTTCTTGACCAACATTCGATCGTGACACGCGTGCCGGGTTCCGCATCAGCGATCTTTATCGAAAAATCATGAACGCGAACCACGGCTGAAACGATACTGAGCCCGAGACCGGAGCCCGCCACCTGCCGAGCATTCGTCGCACGATAGAACCGCTGCAGCACCGCGCTGCGTTCCTCCTCGGGGATACCTGGCCCGTTGTCGGTAACGTCGATGCGCGGGCCTGCCGTTGTGCGCCTGAGCGCGATGCGCACAGTGCCGCCCGACGGGGTGAACTTGATTGCATTGTCCACGAGATTGGTCAGCATTTCGAACAGCAACGCTCGGTCCCCGTGAATCGGCTCGACATTCGCAGCTTCCACCGACAGGGTCGTGGAGCGATCCTCCGCAAGTGGTTCATAGAGCTCTCCGACCTCGCGCACGAGCTCATCGAGCCGCAGTTCCGCGAATCCGCCGCGCCGGTTCAGCGAGCCGATTTCCGAAATGCGCAGCATCGCACGAAATCGCTCAAGCAGGGAATCGGTTTCCGTGCGCGCCCGCGTAACCAGACTCTCAAGTGTTTCGTCATCGCACGCCCCAGCCTGCTCCGAAATGCGTGCGAGCAGCGTACGCACATGAGCGAGTGGCGTTCGCAAATCATGCGCAATGCCATCGCAGGCGCCCTTGACTTCGTTCATCAAGCGTTCCACCTCGGCAAGCATATGATTGACGAGATGCGCGAGCATGTCGAGCTCATCTCGTCCACCGATCGGCAAACGCTGTGACAAGTCGCCTTGCGAAATCCGCTGCGTGACTCGGCGGATCTGGGCAACCCGCCGCATTTGGCGCATGCTGAGCGCCAGCCCTCCCGCCACGCCGGCTCCGAGACACAGCATGCCGCCGGCCACCAGCGCGTTGATGATCGTATTACGAATCCGGAGCACTTGTGTGATGTCACGTGCCACGACTAGCGTGGTGCCGTCCGCACGCCGTTCGCTCATTGCCCGCACCACCGGAGCGTTCTCCGCGCCGACCACTTTTAGCGCGTGGTGGTGTATCGTCACCGAGGTGCCATCCAGCGGCAATTCCGGCGGCAAAGCGGTCACATCCCCGGCAATGTAGCGGCCATCGGAGGCGAACAGGCCGTAGTAGTTCGTATGCATATGCTCATGCTCGAGCCGCATGCGAATCGCGGGGCCCAACTGGTCGTCAGGTACCGAATCGAAGTAGATGAGCTGCCAATACATGACCGCGTCAGTCTCGCGCTTCATGTCGTTCGTGACGGCTCCGCCGATCACACCGAGCAGCACCATCACCGACAACGAGAATATGACGGCGTAGAGAAGAAGCAGTCGAAAGGTTGTCGAATGCCAGCGGCGCGCAAGCTCGCCGCCTTGCGTCGATGCAGCCGAGGCAGTCGTTGAGCTCAACCCGCGCTGAGAATGTAACCCGAGCCGCGAACCGTCTGGATCAGCGGGGTCGCTCCGGCCGGATCGATCTTCTTGCGCAATCGGCCCATGTGTACGTCGATTAGATTCGTACCGGGATCGAAGTGGTAGCCCCATACAGCCTCAAACAGCATCGTGCGTGTAATCGTCTGCCCCGCGTGCCGCATCATGAATTCCAGCACGCGATATTCAGTAGGCAGTAATGCGATTTCGTCATTGTCACGCCGCACCTTGCGGGTGATCAGGTCAAGCTCGAGCGGGCCGACTCGCATCGTGGTTTCCGACGGAGCAGACGACGACTGGCGGCGACGCAGCAGCACCTCCAGCCGCGCCGCCATTTCTTCCGGATCGAAAGGTTTGGTAAGGTAATCGTCACCACCTGCACGCAAACCTCGAATACGGTCGTCGACATCGCCGAGCGCACTCAGCATCAGGACGGGCGTTTGCACGCCCACGCTGCGCATAGTCGTCAGAATGGTCAGACCGTCGACGCCAGGCAGCATCCGATCGAGCGTGATGACGTCGTACTCATCGCTCATCGCCCGTGCCATACCGTCGCGACCGTTATTGACCCAATCAACAGTGAAGCCCCGAGCCTGCAGCTCCGCGACGATATCGTTTGCGGTGATCTCGTCGTCTTCAATGGTAAGCACTCGCGACATCTTCCCACGCCCGCTATCGGCGCCGCCTCGATTATCGTGAAAAGTTAGTACACCTACATGATGCCATATGGCATCCCCCCTCGCCCAATGCGGCGAGCCGCACTGACAGGGAGGTGTAGCCTGTCAATTTCCTTGCAATCGTACGTGCACGCCGGTGTCAGCCCAATATCGTTTCAATGAAAAACGTTTTATGTTTGCGCGTGGATGAAACGGCTTGCGTCTGCGCTCCGGCAGTCCGCTCTCGCCGCCCCCGGCGTTGACTAGATCTTCCTTTCGTTACGCTTTCTCCACCGCCCAAGCGTCAAATGCGGCAAACACGCTTGGCCCTATCAACTCTGCGCGGATTGAGCCGTTATCCAGTCATATCCCTCGCCCGAAGCCTGTGGGGCACAACCGGAGGTATTCTTCGATGGCCGCAGACCACCACTCGATCGACGAACGCACCAACCTCACCAGCTCCAACAAGTTCGAGCTTCTCCTCTTCAAGCTCGGCGCGGCGCCCGGCAATGACGATTCGCACGAGCTTTATGGCATCAACGTGTTCAAGGTGAGGGAAATCATGACCATGCCGGCGATCACACCGATAGCCGGTTCATCCGGACATGTACTCGGTGCCGTGGACATTCGCGGCCAGATTATTCCGG
>NZ_DATJJF010000135.1:0-4529 GCF_035492435.1 Trinickia sp. | reverse complement strand
TGATAGGCGATCAACGGAGGACATGATGCGAGTGCAACTGCAAGCACGTACCCGTGGGCTAGCACATCGACGCCGTGAACGTGGCGCCGTACTCGTCCTCGTGGTGCTTTCGATGATCGCATTGATCGCGTTCGTCGGGCTCGCGCTCGATCTAGGGAAGCTTTATGTCGCGAAAAGTGAGTTGCAAAACAGTGCCGACGCCTGTGCGCTCTCCGCTGCCCGAGACATTAACGGTATTACGCCACTTGCTGTTTCCGAGGCGGCGGGCATTGCAGCAGGACACCTCAATCGGGCGCTGTTTCAGTCATTGCCTGTCTCGATGGATATGAACAATAACGTTACCTATGCGACATCGTTTGACGGCTTGTTTTATAACAAGGGCGACTCGAACGTGGGGGCGCTTTCCCAAATCGCATTCGTGCAATGCACGACGGCACTACCCAATATTCCTAACTGGCTCATCCAAGTCCTCAATGTTCTGCCCGGCATGAACGTCGGCCCGACGACGGTTTCAGCGAGAGCAGTCGCAACGAACGGCCATGCGCAGACAAGCTGTGCGCTGCCGGTATTTATATGCGCTCCACCTTCCGGGCAAAACTACTCCGTTGGCCAATGGCTGCAGTCCAAAGTCGACTCATCCACGGGTTCCTACACGCAGGGAATGTTCGGTTGGGCCAACCTTAATTTGAATGGCACCAATCCTTGCACTGGCGCCAACTGCCTCGCCGACCAATTGGCAGGGACGACCTGCAACGTACCGGCGGTAGGTCAGCAAGTAGGGGAGAACGGCAATATTTCGTCGCTAAGAAAGTCATACAACACCCGATTCGGCATTCAATACAACGGCAACAGTGCGCCACAAGGCACGTCCGACTTTACGGGGTATGCCTACACCTCGCAGACTACCTGGAAGAGCGCTTCGAATGCCTATGACGGTACCAGTCCGAGCAACCCCGGCGCCTTCAACTATGTCAGCAGTCGTACCCAGCGGTTGCCATACCAGGGCGATGCCACGAGTGGATTGAACACCAAAGGCAGTCCCGGCTCCAGTGGCGTCTATCAAGGAGGAGCAGACCGTCGCCTTGTGCCCGCGCCGATGGTGAATTGCGACACCATGAATTCGTCACAGCACGCAACGATCACTGGCTGGGCTTGCGTTTTGATGCTCGACCCAATGCAGCAGGGCGGCAACAGTAATGCGGTTCACCTGGAGTATCGGGGCCTCGCCAGCGCCCCTGGTTCCCCCTGCTCAGCGCAAGGGGTGCCGGGAGGCGCTAATGGCATCGGCCCCCTCGTTCCCGAGCTGATTCAGTAGGAGCTTGCGATGCCCCATCGAGAAAAGCGCTACAACGTCAAGCGAGAACGCGGCGTCGCACTTGTTGAACTCGCGCTCGTACTCACCCTCTTGCTCACGATGCTAGGCGGCGTGGTCGAACTCGGTCGCGCCATCTATCAATACGAAACACTGACGAAGTCAGCACGCAACGCTGCGCGTTTTCTGTCGCAATATTCACCGCTGGATCCTGACTACCCAATTGCTGAAGCTCAGTGTTTGGCCGTCTTCGGCAATACCGAATGCACGGGAAACACACTAGCTCCCGGTTTGCAAACCACAAATGTGGTCGTCTGCGATCGAAACAGTTCGCCCGGTTGTCCGAATGAGACGTTCTCTGGTTATCAAGTCCATGACGCAAGTGACAACAACGGCTCAGGGCAGCTCGAGGAATCGATCAATCTCGTTAAGGTAGTGATCACGGGCTACACCTACTCGCCTATCCAGTCGCTTTTTAGCTTCACAGGTGTCACCTTCGGCGACATATCCGTCGTAATGAGGCAGCCATGAACAGCGACTTCAACCTGATAAGACGCCGACGTGAGCGCGGTGCTGCAATCGTCGAGTTTTCTATCGCCGTTGCCGTGCTCGTGAGCGTGCTCATCGGTGTGATGGAGTTCTCGCGCGTGCTTTTCTATTGGAACACGGCGGCCGAAGCGGCGCGGCTTGGGGCACGTGTAGCCGCGGTTTGCGACGTCGGTTCGAACGTCGTCAGAACCAGGATGAGGCAACTGATGCCCCTCCTTTCGGACAACAACATTCAGGTCACCTACACGCCTAGCCCATGCGACGCGACGAGTTGCCAGTTCGTGACAGTCAGCTACACCGGATTGACCGTCAACACGTTCGTCCCGTTCGTGCCGATCTCGATGGCGTTGCCGGCTTTTACGACGACCCTGCCCCGTGAAAGCCTATCCAGTGCGACAAGCGGCTCCATCTGCCCATAATTTAATTAGCACTACCAACGATCATGATCGACATTCTCAGCATTTCGAAAGATGCGTCGCGGCTCGCACAAGTGATGCGTCTCATCAGCGAGTGCGGAGCCTACCGGACGACACGGACGCTCGGCAGTCCGTCTCAACTCGCGGCGCGTGGCGGCAGTCTTGAATCGTTTGACGTTCTGATTGTCGACGCGTTGACACAAGAGGATGCTGAATTGAGCGTGATCGCCGAGCTGTGTCAGCGGCATGATCGTCTCACTTGCATTCTTCTTACCGGTGATGCATCACCTCAAACGTTGATCGCCGCGATGCGGGCCGGTTTTCGCGACGTGCTCCCTTGGCCGCTCGATCAACGCACGCTAGCTGATGCACTGATGCGCGCCGAAAAGAAACAAACACCGCGCGACGGCGCCGAAACGCAAATCATCTCATTCATGTCGTGCAAAGGCGGTGCGGGGACGACTTTCATTTCAACCAACATCGCGCATGCGATTTCTGTCGGCTGGAAAAAACGCGTGCTGCTTGTCGACCTGAATCAGCTCTATGGCGACGCCGCGTTTCTCGTCACGAGCGAAACGCCCGCCTCCACGCTGCCGCAGATGTGTGCACAGATAGAGCGGATGGACTCCGCGTTTCTGGATGCGAGCCTCATGCGCATCAGCGAGACGTTCGACGTCATCGCCGGCGCTGGCGACCCGGTCAAAGCGGCACAAATCAGCAGCGACAAACTGGAATGGATTCTTGGCATCGCGATTCCTCGCTACGACGTAGTGATTTTCGACATCGGCCAATCCATCAATCAGCTATCGATACTGGCGCTCGACCGCAGCAAGGAAATCCATCTTGTGCTGCAGCCCAGCATGCCACATGCGCGGGCGGGCCGGCGTCTCATGGAGATTCTCTCGACGCTCGGCTATCCGGCAGACCGCATGCGGTTGTTACTGAATCGGCACAGCCGACGTGCGCAGGGTGCGCGTGACGCGCTCGAACAGATTCTTAACACTTCCCCCTATCAGGTCCTTCCTGAAGACGACGACATCGTCGCTGATGCGCTCAACGAAGGCGTTCCCGTATCCGAAATCAAGCGCAACTCGGCCGTCGCACGCGCGTTACAGCAGCTTGCGGAAAAAATCGTCAGCCAAGATCCTGTGAAAGCTGATGGTCGCGGGCGCAGTGAATTTCGCCTTCCGCGCCTGTTCGGGGGGAGCCCCACGGCAACGCCCAAGCTCAAGACCATGTAAGCGCAAAACTCGGCAAGGAGATCATCATGTTGCTGCGTGAACAGATATCTGCACAATCGGTTCAGTCGCCAGGATTGCGCGAGATCGGCGTCGACCCACGGGGCGCAATGGCGCACAGCGCGTATCCGCACCTCAAACGCGTCGTGCATCAAGCGGTTCTCGATCGCGTCGAGCTCGAACGCCTGTCTCGCCTTTCTTCCGATCTCGTCCGCCAGGAGATCGGCGCGCTCATTGCGCGGATCCTCGAAGAGGAGAAAGCGCCAGCCAACGAGGCGGAGCGGAAGCAACTCGTCACGGACATTTACGACGAAATGTTCGGCTTCGGTCCGCTCGAAGCGTTGCTTCGCGATCCGACCGTCTCCGACATCCTCGTCAATACCTCGAAGCAGACTTACGTCGAGCGCAGGGGTAAGCTCGAGCTGACGGATATCACCTTTTACGATGACGCGCATTTGATGAAAGTCATCGAAAAGATCGTCTCCCGCGTCGGCCGTCGTATCGACGAATCAAGCCCGATGGTGGATGCGCGCCTGCCGGACGGCTCGCGCGTCAACGCGATCATCCCCCCTTCTGCCATCGACGGACCACTCGTTTCGATCCGGCGTTTTGCCGTCAATCCGCTACAAATAGCGGACCTCATTCGGCTGCATACGCTAACCCCGCCGATGGCCGAGGTGCTCGACGCGCTTGCACGAGCGAAAGTCAACATCCTCATATCGGGCGGCACGGGCAGTGGCAAGACGACACTGCTCAACCTTCTCTCCGGCTTCATTCCCGCCGACGAGCGCCTAGTGACCATCGAGGACGCAGCTGAACTGCAACTGCGGCAACCGCACGTGCTGAGGCTCGAGACCCGCCCACCGAATATCGAGGGACGCGGCGAGATCACGCAACGTACACTCGTGCGCAATGCACTACGTATGCGCCCCGACCGCATCATCCTCGGTGAGGTACGCGGTGCAGAAGCAGTCGACATGCTCGCTGCGATGAATACGGGCCACGAGGGATCGC
>NZ_DATJJF010000134.1:0-9960 GCF_035492435.1 Trinickia sp. | reverse complement strand
CCTATGGTTGGCTCGATGCGCTAGCGGATCAGCTCGCCCCTTGTCCGTGTGAGCCCGCGTCCGACATCTCGGTCCGGGTGAGCTTAGTTGCTGGCTGGAGCAGCATCCCCCACAGCTTGGCAAAGAGTCTCTGCGTCGGGGATGCGCTCTTGCTTCGGCATGCCTATCGTGTCGCTCAACGCGAATTCGGACTATTCACGACCCGGCCTGTCGCACGCCTGGCTTACGACGAGGCGGGCGTTTTTACTATCGAGGATGCGATGGAAGCGTTTGACGATTGGCTCGACGTGGAGCCGGCCATGCCGGCGCCGGACAACGGGGCCGCGCGTGACACCCTTGTGACCGTAGTCGCCGAAGTGTGCGGCTTCGACGTTCATGCCAGTGCGCTAGCCGCACTGAAACCGGGCGATATCTTGACCGGCCAAGCGCGTCCCGATGAATTCGTCACGCTGAAGGTCGGCGGACGCTCGATCGCACGTGCCACGTTGCTTGATATCGACGGACGGCTCGCCGCGAAGATCGAAACGCTATAGACGCTAAGGACGCTATAGGCGCTCAACGCCGGGACATTCAGGTCTCGGCCGGATAGGCGAGCGGCACCTTCGCACTGGACAATCAACGCGCTATCAGGAAGCAGTCCGGAGTTTCTGCCATGACGTTGCTGAATCAGCCGCTGCAGCTGGTCGCCCTTTTGTTCGCGCTGTCGATTTTGCCGCTCCTTGTCGTACTTGGAACGTCTTTTCTCAAGCTGACGATTGTCTTTTCGTTGCTGCGCAACGCACTCGGCATTCAACAGATTCCGCCGAACATCGCCCTCTACGGGCTCGCCTTGATTTTGACCTTGTTCATCATGGCGCCCGTGGGGCTCGATATCCGCGACAACCTCGCAAGCCACCCCCTCGAGATCCAAGCCGACGATTTCACGGGTCAAGCTCAATCGAGCGTCCTCGCGCCCTATCGTGGGTTCCTCGAGCGCAATACCTCGCCCGATCAAGTTCGCTTCTTCTCCGAAATCGGGCATAAGCTTTGGCCGCAACGATACCGGACACGGATTGCCGACCAGTCGCTGCTCGTTCTGATGCCGGCATTCACGATCAGTCAGATGAAGGAAGCCTTCAAAATCGGACTCCTGCTCTATCTGCCCTTTGTCGCGATCGATTTGGTGGTGTCGAACGTCCTCCTCGCCATGGGGATGATGATGGTGTCGCCGATGACCATCTCTCTGCCGCTGAAACTGCTCGTCTTTGTGCTGATGAACGGTTGGGAGAAGTTGATCGGCCAGCTGTTGATGTCGTTTTCTTAAGAGCCCGAAGGGAGACGTCCATTGAGCGAGGCCATCGTTACGCAACTTGCGGCACAGATGTTGTGGCTCGTACTGCTGCTGTCGCTCCCCGTGGTTGTCGTCGCATCCGTCGTCGGCATTGTGGTGAGCCTGTTGCAAGCGCTCACGCAAATCCAGGATCAAACGGTGCAGTTTCTCATCAAGCTGCTCGCCGTCGCCGCCACGCTGGCGGGCACCTACCACTGGATGGGCGATGTCGTGCTCAACTACGCCAACCAGTCATTCGACAGAATCTCGCAGATGAGACCGTGAGTATCGCGTTGTGGACGCAATGGCTGCCCGCCCTTGGCTTTTCGGTGCTGCGGCCGCTTGGTGCCGTGCTGATGGTGCCGCTTTTCAATCGCGCAACGCTAGGCGGTGCGCTGTCGCGCAACGCGCTGATCCTGCTCATCGCCCTCCCGCTGCTGCCGATGCACGAAGCGTGGCCGGCTCTCGACTCCGCGCGTGAAACGTGGCCCATACTCCTATCGACCGTTTGCACGGAAATCGCCATCGGCATCGTGATTGGATTTTCCGCAGCGATTCCGTTCTGGGCGCTCGATATGGCTGGCGCATTCATCGATACGATGCGCGGCGCGACAATGGCCAACGTACTGAATCCGCTGCTCGGCCAGCAATCGTCGTTGCTTGGCATCCTCTACTCGCACGTGTTCAGCCTGCTTTTTCTGTCGACAGGCGGACTCAATCAATTCATCGCTGCGATTTACGACTCGTACGGCACGCTTGCACCGGGAATAGCGTTAACTCGCGACGCGCGTTGGTTATCTTTTTTCTTGCGCGACTGGCAATTGATGTATGAGCTATGCCTGCGCTTCTCGATGCCCGCATTGATCGGCATTCTGCTCGTCGACATGGCGCTTGGGCTCATCAACCGGTCGGCCCAACAACTCAACGTCTTCTTTTTATCAATGCCCTTGAAGAGCGCGTTCGCAGTACTGCTGCTGATCGTGAGCATGGGCTTCGCCTTTCACGCGCTCGTCGATCGCTCGGCGACCTTCGTCAGTCATGTCCAGACCCTGCTCTCGCCCACGCCATGAGCGAAAAGACGGAAAAGCCCACTGCGCAAAAGATCAAGGAAGCACGTAAGAAGGGGCATGTCGCCAAAAGCACCGAAATCACAAGCGGTGTGCAACTGGCTGCTTTGCTCGGCTACTTCATGGTGGAAGGCCAACACTTGTTTAACGCGTTCGAAGCGCTGAGCGCGTTATCGATCGACGTCGTCAATGAGGACTTGGCAAGCGCCGGTGCCCAATTGCTCGGTGCAGCCGCGCACGTTCTGCTGCGTTTCGTCACCGGCCTCGCCGTGCTGGTCGTGCTCGCGACCGTTGCGGCGATCGTCGCGCAAACCGGCCCCCTCCTCGCCCATGAGGCCATGAAACCGTCGCTTGAGAAAATCAATCCGCTAGCGAATCTGAAGCAGATGTTCTCGGTTCGCGCCCTCTTCGAATTGGCCAAATCGCTCTCGAAGGTGGTACTGCTTTCAGTGATCTTCTTTTATTTGATCCGCCAATACGGTGCTTCGCTCCAGTTTCTGCCTTTATGCGATGTCGCTTGCGGGTTACACGTCAGCGTGCGATTACTCTCTTGGATGTGGGGCGCGTTGCTTGCGTTTTACGTCCTCTACGGTATCGCCGATTACGCATTTCAGCGCTACAGCATAAGAAAACAGCTGATGATGTCCGTCGAAGATATCAAAGATGAATACAAGAACTCGGAAGGGAACCCCGAAGTCAAGCACAAGCGCAAAGAGGCTCACCGCGAAGTGCAAAGCGGCAGCCTCGCCGCCAATGTCGGCAAATCGAGTGTCGTCGTGCGCAACCCGACACATGTCGCCGTGTGCCTCTACTACCGTGCGGGCGAAACGCCGTTGCCGCAAGTTCTCGAGATCGGCCATGATGCGCGCGCACGGCATATCGTCGATCTTGCGGATAAAGCGCGCGTGCCTGTCGTCGAAAACGTGGGTGTCGCGAGAGCGCTCGCCGCGCAAACCGAAGTAGGCGGCTACATCCCTTCGGGCTTATTCGAACCGGTCGCGAACATCCTGCGCCTCGTGATGAAACTCGAGTATGAGGACGCGGTGCACGCTTGCCCTACATCCACAGACGCAAACCCGTAAACACGAGCATGCCGACGATAATCGTGCCGAGCATATTGCGCCGCCAGATAAACCAGGCGAGACCCGCGAGCGTGCCGTAGAGCGCATGATTCGCGAGCCCGAACGAAATGCCATGCTCGGTCTGTAGCACGTCGGGCAACAGGACTGCCACGAGCGCAGCAGACGGTGCGCAGCGCAAGGCGCGCTGCACACGTTCTGGCAATACAGCGCGCTCGCCACCAATGAGGAAAAAAGCACGCGTCAGTGCCGTGACAACCGTCATGCCCGCGATCGCAAACCAGATTTGCAAAGCCGTCATCGCGATGCTCCCTTGCCCGATGCGCTCGCCCTTGCCCGCCTGCCGCGCTCGCGTCGGGTATCCGCGCATTCCACAATAAGGTCGACGACGCTGCCCGCACCAATCGCCGCAAACACGGCGAGCGGCAGGTCGAGGCGATACGGCAGATCCATCGCGACAAGTGCAACGATGGCGGCCACGACGACCGCCGCCAGGGTCGATCGATTGACGATCGAGGTGATGATGAGCGGCACGAGCACGAGCGTGCCGGCGAGCTCCAGTCCCCAATTGTTGGGGAAGAGACTGGCGAGCAGAATCCCGATGATCGACGCTACCTGCCACGCAAGCCAATTAGTGCCGGCCATGCCCCAGAAGTACGCCTCCTTTCCCTGCACGTAGCCGTTGGCGAAGGACTTTTTCTGGAACAGTAGGTAGACGACGTCGCCGTTGAAGTAGCCGAGCACGAGCCGCCGCCAGAGTGACAGATATGAGAAGTGCGGCGTGAGCCCTGCGCTGAAGATCAGGAACCGGACGTTGACCATCGCCGCGGTCAAAAGTACGGTCCAGATCGGTAGTTTGGCCGCAAGCAAGGGCAGCACGGCGAGTTGCGAGGTGCCGGCGTAGACGAGCAGCGACATGCCGAGCGCCTGCGGCACGGTCAACACCGACTTGCTCATGGCGATCCCGGTCACGAGCCCCCACGAGAACATCGCCATGAGGGTCGGCGAGAACGCATGCACACCTTCGCGAAAGGCGGCGCGGTCAGCGGCGGAAAGACGGGTGAACATGGGGGGCAAGAGGCGGCGGTGCGGCGAACGAAGTTGGACATCGAACATTCGCGGCAAACCGCCTGACAACGCCGCGAACCGGAAAGCCGGCATAGCGGAACCGGGCAAGCTATCGATTATAGAGGCGCTTTGCGCATCCCATCTTCGGATGGCATTCAAAAGACGCTAAAATGAGACATTTACCGCACAAGCCCCAAACCCGCGAGGAGATTACTTATGTCAATGGCCGACCGCGACGGCAAGATCTGGATGGACGGCAAGCTGATCGACTGGCGCGACGCCAAGATCCACGTCCTCACGCACACGCTGCACTACGGCATGGGCGTTTTCGAGGGTGTGCGCGCTTACAAGACAGCCGACGGCCGCACGGCGATCTTCCGTCTGAAAGAGCATACAAAGCGCCTGTTCAATTCGGCGAAGATCTTTCAAATGAATGTGCCGTTCGATCACGAAACGCTTGAGGCCGCGCAGTGCGAGGTCGTCCGCGCAAACGGGCTGGAATCGGCCTATCTGCGGCCGATCGTTTGGGTCGGCTCCGAAAAGCTCGGCGTGTCGGCCCGTGGCAACACCATCCACGTGGCGATTGCGGCTTGGCCGTGGGGCGCCTACCTCGGCGAAGACGGGCTCACGAAGGGCATCCGTGTCAAGACGTCGTCGTTCACGCGCCATCATGTCAACGTTTCGATGGTACGCGCGAAGGCTTCGGGCTGGTACGTCAACTCGATCCTCGCCAACCAGGAAGCAACGGCTGACGGCTACGACGAAGCGCTTTTGCTCGACGTCGACGGCTACGTCTCGGAAGGCTCGGGCGAGAATTTCTTTCTCGTGAACAACGGCAAGCTGTACACGCCTGATCTTTCTTCCTGTCTCGACGGTATCACGCGCGACACCATCCTCACGCTTGCCCGGGAAGCCGGTATCGAGATCATCGAAAAGCGGATCACGCGCGACGAAGTCTACACGGCCGACGAAGCGTTTTTCACCGGCACCGCGGCCGAGGTCACGCCGATTCGCGAGCTTGACAACCGCACCATCGGCAACGGTGCGCGCGGCCCGATCACGGAGAAGCTGCAAACCGCGTTCTTCGACATCGTTTCCGGTAAGCGCGAGCAGTACGCGCACTGGCTCACGAAGGTCTGATTCGCCCAACGCGTCCCTGACGCCAGGGCGCCGGTCAGACAACGGGCAGAGCCGCTATTTGCCCGTGCATCGGCCAGTGCATCGCCGCAGTCCATCGCCTATAAAGAGAATCGATCCTCATGAGCGTAACCAAGGAAATGCCGCTGGTCGAATTGTCGGCACAAGACCTGCCCGCTTACTGCCCGAACCCTTCGATGCCGCGATGGAGCACCCATCCGCGCGTGTTTATCGACGTGACGCACGGCGAAGCGCACTGCCCCTACTGCGGCACGCGCTACAAGCTGCGAGAAGGGGAAGTCGTCCGGGGTCATTGAGCGCAGCCGGGGCAAGGCCTGCGCCATCCGGCGCGACGTTCGCCGCTCACCGCGTCGCGCCCGGCGCATGCTCGATGGCCATTCTTGGGATGGAGCTCCGGGCGGCATGCGCTTTCTGAACCGGCGCTCGCCCTTCCCTTCGGTGGATGGAGTCGGCAATGCGGCGGTTTGCTCCGCTTTGCGGATGGCCTCGCCGTTTTCATTGCGCGATAGCGGCCTATCCCTCAATATGCCGCCTTGTTCGATCTCAAACGAGGACATTTTCACTCATGCGGCGCGCACTGGTTATTGCACCGAACTGGATCGGTGACGCGTTGATGGCGCAGCCGCTGTTCGCGCTGCTCAAGCGGTTGCACCCACGCGTGACGCTCGACGCGGTCGCGCCCGGCTGGGTGGCGCCCGTACTCGAGCGCATGCCTGAAATCAGCGAGGTCCATGCGACCGACCTCGCGCATGGCAAACTACAGCTCGCGCGGCGCTGGCAACTCGCTGCCGATTTGCGCGACGTCGGGTATGACGCCGCATACGTACTGCCGAATTCGCTCAAGTCCGCGCTGATCCCGTGGCTTGCCGGCATTCGATTGCGCATCGGCTATACGGGCGAGCATCGCTATGGATTGCTTAACGTCCGCCATGCAAACCCGCGTAAGGATACGCGCGCTCCGATGGCCGCGCATTACGCCACCCTTGCCTACGCACCCGGCTCGCATGTGCCCGACCTTGCGGATCGCTTGCCGACGCCGCGTCTCGAGACAGACCTCAACGAATCGGCACGCGTGTCCACGCGCTTCAATCTCGATACGCGCGTGCCGCTCATCGTCTTTTGTCCAGGGGCCGAGTACGGGGGAGCCAAGCGCTGGCCAGCGGAACATTTCGCGGCGCTTGCGCAGATGATCGGCCAATCGTTTCCGTACGCGCAGATCGTCGCGCTCGGCTCCGGCAAAGATGCGTCGATCGCCGAAGCCATCGCCGAGCACGCGCCTCGAGTGCGCAATCTCTGCGGCCAGACGTCACTCGGCGAAGCCTGCGCGCTCATCTCGCGCGCCGGCGCCGTCGTCAGCAACGACTCGGGTCTGATGCACGTCGCCGCGGCGCTGCGACGTCCGCTCGTGGCCGTCTTCGGCTCGAGCGACCCGCGCCACACGCCGCCTTTGTCAGACGTTGCGAAGGTACAATGGCTGCACCTCGAATGCAGCCCGTGCTTTGCGCGCGAGTGCCCGCTGGGCCATTTGCGGTGCCTGCGCGAACTGACGGCCGAGCAAGTGTTCGGCGATGTGCGCGCGATGCTGCTGCGCGAGCGCTGACGCACGGACGCCCCAGGCGCATTCGTGCGTTCATTGAGCCAGGACGCCGGGCAAGCATGAAGATGGCCGCGTCGCGATGTAACGCACTTGTGCGGATGCGCCGCGGCGTTGCCAGCAACCGGCGCGCCGTTGCGCGCGAGAGACCTCGACGAGCTATCCGATGCCACGTTTTGCCCGACTCTTCGAAGCTGCAGCTGACACGCTGAACGAGTATTACCAGGCGCTTGCCGACAACAATGTCGACAGCGTGATGGCCTTGTGGATTGACGAAGAATTCGCAAGCTTCATCGACTCGAAGAGCGGCCACTGGCATGGCATCGACAACATCCGTGCCGGGTTCGCGCAATTAGCCGCGGATCACACGCTGCCGGCCGCTGTCGAGCCCCTCGACGTGCGTGTCTACGACAGCCTGGGGACGGTTGTCTATGCCGTCGCGGAAGCGCAGCGGCTGCGCGATCCCGTGGCGCCGCCGCGCATGGTGTATACGACGTACGTCCTCGTTCACGAGCGCGGCGAATGGCGCATCGCGCACATTCATGCGAGTGCGATGTCTGAGGAAACGGCAAACGAGTTTGCCGCAAGGGTTCGGCAGGGGCAAGGCGCATTACATTGAGCGGGGGGCTCGACGCCGACCGCTCGTTTTAGGCTGGGGAAGAAGACCATGAGTACGGCACACGAAAAGCCAACATCGATCCCGGCGATGGACGGGGCGGCTGCCGGGACACTGGTCGAGTTGCTCTACTCCCCGCCGTGCTGGCTGCCGACAAGCCATGCCCAGACGATCGTCCCCGCCCTTTTTGGGCGCCGGCCCATGGTCCACTATCGACGTGAGCGATGGAACACGCCCGATGGCGACTTCATCGATCTCGACTGGCTCGCCGATCCCAGCGGCGGCGTGGCCGCGCCGCCGCCCGATGCACCACTCTTCGTGCTGTTTCACGGCCTCGAAGGCAGTTCCGACTCGCACTACGCACGCACGCTGATGTCGAGCGCGCGTGCCAATGGCTGGCACGGGGTCGTACCGCACTTTCGCAGCTGCAGCGGCCCGCTCAATCTTGCACCGCGCTTTTATCACCTGGCCGACAGTGATGAAGTCGATTGGGTGTTGCGCCGTCTGAGGGCCTCGCATGAGGGGCCTATCATCGTCGCAGGCGTCTCTCTCGGCGGCAACGTGCTGCTGCGTTGGCTCGGCGAGCGTGGCAGCGACGCGACGTTCATCGCCGCCGCCGCGGCCATTTCCGCCCCGCTCGACGTTCATGCCGGCGGGCGGGCGCTGTCGCAAGGATTCGCGGTCATCTATACGATGAGCTTTTTGAAGACGCTCAAGCGGAAGGGTTTGCAAAAGCTCGAGCAGTACCCGGGACTCTTCGACCGCGACGCCATGCTTGCAAGCCGCACGATGTACGACTACGACAACGTCGTTACCGCCCCGCTCCACGGCTTTCGAAACACCGAGGAATACTGGACGCACGCGACGACCCGTCCCCTGTTGTGCGACGTTGCTGTGCCGACACTCGTCCTCAACGCGCGCAACGATCCCTTCTTGCCGAGCACGGCGTTGCCGACACGCAATGAGGTGTCGGCGGCCGTCGAGCTCGACCAGCCCGAGGCAGGCGGCCACGTTGGCTTCATGACCGGGCCGTTCCCGGGGCGCATCGACTGGTTGGCGCGACGGGTGTTGTCCTTCTTCGAACCGTTTTCGCGCAATGGATGAAATCGTCAAAGCAGCGATCGCCAAATGGCCGAGTGTGCCGCACTGCACAGGCTGGCTGCTGCTCGACCGCCGCGGCCAGTGGCGCATGCGCGACGAGCGCGCTCAAGCGCTGCGCGATCTGGGCGCGCCAGTGCGCCACCCGGCGCTGATCGGCTTTATCAACCGCAATTACGAACGCGATGAGCGCGGTCAGTGGTTTTTCCAGAACGGACCGCAGCGCGTCTATGTCGAGCTCGCCTATACGCCGTGGATCGTGCGGCTCGGATCCCGAGAAACAAACGGCCGTAGCGAGCCTACCCTCACGGATCATACGGGCGGATCCTTCGAGCCTGCTGAGGCCTTGATCGACGAAGATGGCGCCGTCCTCATCGTCGATTCAGCGACGCCCACCCGCATTGCGCTCTTGCATGACCACGATCTTGGCCTTTTCAGCGAGTTCGCAACGCTAACGCTCGACGACGACGGCGCCGCGGGCGCCGGGCGCTTCCATTGGCGCACGGGATGCGACTTGCCGATCGGCACCATCATGCGCGCAGACGTGCCCGAGCGTTTCGACTTCGTGCCGAGCCCAGCTTCAATGGCAATGGCGGCGCCGTGAGTGCCCGGCAGCCCGGGCACATGAGGTGAGCGCTTGGACAGCGCTACGGGATCCGTGCGTCGCCGGCAGTTGGATGGACTGTTAAGTTAAGATAGGCGCCCTTCGAAGGAGCCCGATATGGCGGAACTGACACATTTCGACGCGGCCGGCCAGGCGCACATGGTGGACGTCGGCGGCAAGGAAGAGACCAAACGGATCGCGCTCGCGCGCGGCTCGATCCGCATGCTGCCCGAGACGCTTGCACTGATTCGCGGCGGCAATGCAAAAAAGGGGGATGTCCTCGGCGTCGCGCGCATCGCCGCGATCCAGGGTGCAAAACGCACGTCCGACCTGATTCCGCTTTGCCATCCGCTTGCACTGACGCGAG
>NZ_DATJJF010000133.1:0-8942 GCF_035492435.1 Trinickia sp. | reverse complement strand
CGTTGGAAGTCAGGTTACCGTTCCAGATCCCCTCGATGATGCCGGCCGCGCCAAGAGGCTGAGGCTGCTTGTTGCTATGATCATCGTCGTCGCCCCCGCAGGCGATGATGCTTCCGATCAATACAATCGAGATCAAGCAACGCCAGGCTCGCTTCATAGATCACCTGTTCGAATAGGCGTCCCATTTGATACGCCCGCGCGAATGCCGTGTGAAGTGGTGCGAGCAAGCCCTAGTCCCGAACGCATCAGGTCAGGATGGCGCGAGCTGGCCAATATCCGGCTGAACGTTCAGGCGCGTCGGAGTCACCAAACATTGCTCGGCAAGCGGTTTATTCACTCTTTTGAACAACATATTTGATCGAGATCCACGTTTCGCGCGCGTCGCCGAAGCGCGGATCGTGAGCGCATGCGCTTCATAGCTGCGAATCGGCGGAAAGCAACCCTCTGTAGCCCTCACGGACGCGCTGCTGGATGCCGTCGAAGTTAGCGACGCCAGTGATCGCGCCGTCCTTGTCCGCGACGCCAATGAAGAGCACGCCCTTCGTGATGACGGCCCTGAGACTCACTTCCGCGCGAATTGCGCCCGATAGTGTGAGCACGTCGGCAACCTCAACGCGCGCAATCTCGGTAACGCGCATGCCGCACGTAATGCCGAGCAGCAAAATCAGTGCATCACGCTCAGGGTGTCGGCTCGTTGCTTCCGTGACGCGCAGCAGATGCCGTATCTGCGACGATCGCAGCACTACGGCATGCTTCGTCAAACGTGGTGGATCAAATCGGAATGTGACGGATGGTGATGGTATTCCGATGACGTCCGCAAAGCGGCACCGGAAACGCTGTCAGGCCCGTGTTGCTTATGGTCCGCGGAAAAATCAATGCGACGAGCATCCCGCGGACTGCTTGCATGCCAGCAACGGAACTAACAACATCTTTTTCTGCTCGACTGCTGGCGCATTGCTGGACCAGCGTCGGTGCGCTGGTAGGGTCGCGCTCCAATGTAGACTCGATCATCACCGGCACGGTGGGATCCCCCAATACGGTTTGGGTCAATTTGCCAGTAAAGTTTGGCAACATGGCGGGGCGACTGTGCAGCCCATGCCCGGACAGCGGACGCTAGAGTCAAACTATTGGCCGTTAGAAGCGAGTGCCTTCGCGGCCTCCATTGACATAAAGGAGAAACCCCGTGACCTCCCACCCTGCATCCGACGATCTTTCCCATTTCTGGATGCCTTTCACCGCGAACCGTCAGTTCAAAGCTGCGCCGCGCCTCTTGGTCTCCGCGCGCGGCATGTATTACCGCGCCGCAGACGGCCGGGAGGTGCTCGACGGGTGCGCCGGGCTGTGGTGCGTGAACGCAGGCCACTGCCGTGACGAAATCGTCACCGCCATACAGACTCAAGCGGCCACGCTCGATTTCGCGCCGCCGTTTCAAATGGCCCACCCGCTCGCTTTCGTAGCCGCGACGAAGGTGGCCGAGGTGATGCCGGCGGGCCTCGACCGAATTTTCTTTACGAACTCAGGCTCGGAAGCCGTCGACACCGCGCTCAAAATCGCGCTCGCCTATCACCGCGCGCGTGGCGAAGGCCAACGCACACGACTCATCGGCCGCGAACGCGGTTATAACGGCGTCGGCTTCGGCGGCATCTCGGTCGGTGGGATGTCACCTAACCGCAGGGCGTTTTCCGGATCGCTGCTCGGCAATGTCGATCATCTGCCGCACACGCACAGTCTCGAGCGCAATGCCTTTTCAAAAGGACAGCCTGCATGGGGCGCGCATTTGGCCGACGAGCTGGAACGTCTCGTGGCGCTGCACGATCCCTCGACTATCGCGGCTGTCATCGTCGAGCCAGTCGCCGGCTCCACCGGGGTGCTGATTCCCCCACAAGGCTATCTGCAACGGCTGCGCGAAATCTGTACGAAGTACGGAATCTTGCTGATTTTCGATGAGGTCATTACGGGTTTCGGTCGGCTTGGATGCGCAACTGCGAGCGAGTACTTCGGCGTCACGCCCGATCTCATTACACTCGCGAAAGCCATCAACAACGCGGCCGTGCCAATGGGGGCCGTTGCCTCGAGCCGCCTGGTTCACGACGCGATCATTCAAAGCGGCTTGCCCGGTGCGGTGGAGTTCTTCCACGGCTACACGTACTCGGCACACTCGCTCGCCTGCGCCGCGGCCGTTGCCACTCAGGATCTCTATCGAAGTGACGATTTGTTCGCCCGCGCCGATCGTCTCGCGCCGACCTTCGAGCGCGCAGCACATGCACTCGCCAATGCAGCGCATGTGATCGATGTTCGCAACCTGGGGCTTGTGGCAGCCATCGAACTGGAACCTCGTGCGGACGCACCAGGCTCACGTGCCTACGAAGTCTTCGTCAAATGCTTCGAGGCTGGCGTGCTCGTACGCTATACGGGCGACATTCTCGCGTTTTCGCCGCCGCTCATTGTGGACGAAGGGCAGATCGAGCAGATCTTCGACACAGTCAGAAAGGTGCTCGCGAGCGTGAAGTAAGCGGTGCTGGTGCACGAAGACGGGCATGCAAAAGGGGGCTCATGTGTATGAGCGGCCGAGCCCCTTTCGCCCGTCTGCTGCGTTCTTGATGGGACGCGAGCGGCAGCCGCCCGCAGCAAAATGCCGGAAGAGAGGGTACTACTCCACCCGATGTTCGAGCGTCAGGTGCGCGATTTCGTGCACTGGGGCGAGTCTTTGCCTGATGAGGTGAGCCGATACACTCGACTTCGAAATGACGCTGACAATGGCCGCACGTGCTTCGGGACCCACACGCCAAACGTGCAAATCGGTAATTCTCGTGTCGCCCGGTGCTTCGACCAAGGTTCGAATTTCGTCGGCAACATGCTGATCTGTCTCGTCGAGCAGAATGCGCGCGGTATCGCGCATCAAGCCCCATGCCCAACGCGCGATCACAACCGAACCGACAACGCCCATGAGCGGGTCGAGCCAGATCCAGCCAGCGAAACGGCCGGCCAGCAATGCCACGATGGCCAGCACCGATGTCAGGGCATCGGCCAACACGTGCACATAAGCAGACCGTAGATTGTTGTCGTGGCTGTGCCCCGACGGCGAGCCGTGCCCGTGATGTTCGTGATGATGCGCGTGATGGCCCCCATGACCATGATGGTGATCGTGTCCATGTCCGTGTCCATGCCCATGTCCGTGCGAAAGCAGGAAGGCGCTGGCCAGATTGACCGCTAGACCCACGACCGCAATCAGCGTGGCGTCACCGAAAGCAACGTTCGTCGGGTGAACAAGCCGGATGACTGATTCGATGCCGATCAAGAGAGAAACGACCGCGAGAATGAGCGCGGAGGCAAAGCCCGCGAGTTCGCCGACCTTACCTGTTCCGAAACTGAAGCGCCGATTACCTGAATTTCGTTTCGCGAAGTCATAGGCGGCCGCGGCGATGCCGAGCGCCCCCGCGTGCGTTGCCATATGAAAGCCATCGGCGAGGAGCGCCATGGAGCCGGTGAGATAGCCCGCGGCGATTTCTCCAACCATCATCACCAATGTGAGCGCAACGACCGACCTCGTGCGTCTTGCGTTCGCGTCGTGCGAGTCGCCGAGGAAGGAGTGTTCGTGCTCTGATTTGTCATCGAATGAGTGGATATTCATGTGCTCGATCTGCTTTGCCTTTGGGATCGCGGTACCCAACATAGGGTACCCCCCTATTCTACCAGTGACTGCGGATGAATCGGAATTTCTCTGGTAGCGAGACGATTCGCAGTTTTTATCGGGGCGTTAGTGCGCTATAATTGCGCCCGTCTTAGGGGAGTAGTCTGCTTCGCGACGCGAAGCGCCGCCGTCAACATAATTGGCAACCCATGCCATGGCGTCGGCAACCGTTCCACGGTTTGGCGAGACCTATGACGTTTCCCTTCAACCCGAGCCGGGCGAAGGGCGGCGTCATTGGTTTATGTGCCCGGCTCGTGGAGTTGCAACCTTATGTTGCTCGCCTCTCGGACTCTCAAGTCGGAGCGATCGTCATGGCATTGACCATCGCTCTCCTCATTGCCGCTGCCGGCATCATTTACTTTTCCTGCGAAACGTTCGTCAACGGCGTCGAGTGGCTCGGACAAAGGCTCAATCTCGCGCAGACGGCCACAGGTACGATTCTGGCCGCGTTCGGCACGGCGCTGCCCGAGAGCGTTGTCACACTTGTCGCTGTTGCGTTTGGCACCACGCCAGCCCACAAGGAGATTGGTGTGGGGGCTGCAATTGGGGGTCCGCTCGCCCTCAGTACCGTAGCCTATGCCGTCGTCGGAGTCGTGTTGCTTGCGACTGCGCGGCGCGGCGGCCGAGCCTCTACCGCATACGTCGATACCGATACCGCGCGGCTGCGTCGCGATCAACTTTGGTTTCTTGCCATCTTCGTTGCCAAGATTGCGCTGGGACTAGTGGTTTTTAGCTTTAAGCCATTGCTGGGCATTGCCTTTCTGTCTGCATATGCGCTCTATTGCTGGAAAGAGCTGCGTGCCGAGGGCGAAGGCGACGACCACGGCGAGCTCGAGCCGCTCAAGTTGCGCCCTCATGATGCGAATCCGGCAATGGGCTGGATCATCACGCAAACCGCCGGGGCCCTGTTGGTCATTTTCGCGGCCTCGCACCTGTTCGTTCGGCAAATCGAGCTGGTGGGGCCGTGGCTCGGTCTAAGTCCACAGCTGAGCGCATTGCTTTTCAGCCCAATCGCGACCGAGCTGCCCGAGATAATGAACGCTGTGATCTGGGTACGGCAGGGCAAGGAACGGCTGGCACTCGCCAACATCAGCGGGGCGATGATGATTCAGGCGACCATCCCCACGGCGTTTGGTCTCTTTTTCACGCCCTGGCATCTCGCAACACCGTCTCTTCTTGCTGCGGCCGTGACTGCTATAGCTATCGTGTTCCTGCAGTGGTACTTCCGTGCGCCTCAAGTACGGGGCCGCCAACTAACCCACGTGGGCTGGCTGTACGGTGTGTTTGCTGCACTGTTGTTTGTCGTGACACAGGTGTTGCCGCGCCTCAGCTAGCAGCCCCTCAGCAGCGCTGAAAATCGAGCGCGGCGGCTACGGAGAAGATGGCCGCCGCCGGGCAACGTCCTCGCGTCCGAGCCCCTCGCGCTGCCCTGGCGCCCAACACGCCGCCGGCTGTCGAACCTCGCGTCACCGCTCCAAGGTGACTGGAATATAATTCAGCGGGTGTGCGGAACGATCCAGCAGGTTCCGCGGTGAGGCGAAGCTTGGCGCGCTTGCATTCGAACTTGCAAACGATTCGCTCAGCGATTCTCCGCTACGGCGGCCTCTCGGTCGCTTGCGTCGGGGTTGCGCTTGGGCTGGCGCTAGCATGCAAACGCCACGGCTTTCGTGACTTTGCGGCACCACTTTTCGATTTGGGGATTGTCCTTGCCACGTGGGCCACATGGTTCGGAGAAGTCGGCCCGGTCAAAGCAGCGGTTGTTGTGTCGGCCGCCAGCCTCGGCTGCTTTTATTCCCTGCCCCAATATTCATTCCAAATTCCCGCGGCGGATATACCATATTTTATTATTTTTACAATATGGACTGATATTATCTCCGGCTTCCTGAACGTTCGGTGCCGAATCGAAAGTGATCCGCGTTACGCGCGCGATCTATTCCGAACTGAAATTGAGCGCATTCAGCACCGCGAGCGAGAGATTATCAGACTTGGTCAGGAACTCTCTGGGGTGCTGGCCCCGGGCGCTGCACTCTACTTTCCCCTGCCTAAAGCGGACGTTGCGCAGGCAAGAACTGCGAGCACATCATGAACGGACTCGGACGTATTTTGATCGTCGAGGACGACCCGAGGGATGTCGAATTAACTCTGGCCGCACTTGCAGACTATAACCTGGCAAACGAGGTGGCCATCGCCCGAGACGGCCAGCAAGCCTTAAACTACCTGTACTGCAAAGAGGAGTATGCCGGCCGGCCCAACGATAATCCGGCCGTCATGCTGCTCGACCTGAAACTACCGAAGGTCGATGGTTTAGAGGTATTGGCAAAGATCAAGTCAGACCAGAATTTTAGAATGATACCCGTAGTTGTGCTGACTTCATCCCATGAAGAAAAAGATATGATGATGAGTTACAAGCTCGGCGTAAATGCTTATGTGGTCAAGCCAGTCGATTTTCACGAGTTCATAAACGCTGTCAAGGAACTAGGTGTCTTCTGGGCGATCATCAATGAGCCTCCCCCGGGCAGCATGAGGAAGGTACAATAATGTCAACGCTTCGCATCGTATTGTTGGAGGACAATTCGAATGACGCAGAACTCATTCAAGATTTGCTGGCAACGGATCATTTCGCCTGTGAGTTCATCCGCGTTCAAACCCGTGCAGAATTTTCTGCAGCACTAAAGATTGCCGGAATCGATTTGATTCTCGCGGATTACAAGCTTCCAACGTTCGACGGCCTTTCGGCATTGAAGCTCACTTTGGACATTCGTCCTGAACTGCCTTTTATTTTCGTGTCTGGCGCGCTCGGCGAAGAACTGGCAGTCGATGCGCTCAGAATAGGCGCGACGGACTATGTCTTGAAAACGCGACTTTCGAGGCTCGTGCCTTCGGTTCAGCGCGCGGTGCGCGAGGCTAAGGAGCGGGCTGAACGCAAACGAACCGAGGACGCGCTGCGCCGCAGCGAGATGTATTTAGCGGAAGCGCAAAAACTGAGCCACACGGGAAGTTTCGGCTGGAACGTGTCGAGCGGCGAAGTCTTTTGGTCCGAGGAGACCTATCGCATATTCTCGGTAGACCCAGCCGTCACGCCCACGCTCCAATTGGTGATCGACCGAACGCATCCGGACGACCGCGTTCGTCTGCAGCAGATCTTGCAGATTGCGGAGCGCGAGCGTCGCGCATTTACGGCCGAACATCGGCTGGTGATGCCGGATGGATCTGCCAAACACGTGCATGCCGTGGCGCATGGCATTACGAGCGACGGGAAATTTCTGTACTTAGGTGCGGTAACGGACATCACCGACCGCAAGCGTACGGAAGAAACACTGCGCGAGCAGGCTAGTCTCCTGAATCTGACGCATGACGCGATTTTTGTTCGAGACATGAATGGCGTCATCACGTATTGGAACGCCGGTGCGCAATCGCTGTACGGATGGACGGCGCAGGAGGCGACTGGCCAAGTCGCAACTCACCTGCTGAAGACGGTTTTCCCTGCGCCGATTGAGCACATCTCGGCTGAACTGGACAGTAGCGGCCACTGGGAAGGCGAGCTTGTACATACGCGGAAAGGCGGCTCTCAGGTGACGGTGGCGAGCCGTTGGTCGCTACAGCGCAATGCGCGCGGGGTGCCGATTGCAGCGTTGGAAACCAATAACGACATCACACTGAGAAAACGCGCTGAAGAAGAGCGCGGGCGATTGCGTCAACTGGAGGCGGATCTCGCGCACATCAACCGGGTCAGCATGATGGGAGAGCTCGCTGCCTCGCTGGCCCACGAGATCAAGCAACCGGTCGCAGCCGCTGCCACCGGTGCGCAAGCTTGTATGCAATGGCTGCGCCGCGATGTGCCCGATATCGAACAAGCATGTCACGCTGCAACGGCCATGGCCCTGGCGGTCAAGCGCGCGATCGGAATTATCAATGGCGTGAGTTCGCTTTATGGGCGAACCACCACAGCGAGGGAGCTTGTAGACATCAATGAGATTGTCAGAGAGATGACGATATTGCTGTCCGATACGGCCGCGAGAAACGCAATACGGATTCGAAACGAGCTCGATCCGAACTTGCCGATAATCACTGCCGATCGTGTGCAGTTGCATCAGGTATTGATGAATCTCATGCTGAACGGCATCGAGGCGATGCGAGAAACAGGCGGCGTACTGATCGTCGCGTCAGAAAAAACCGAGCAAGGCCAACTGACGATTTCGGTCAGCGATTCCGGTATCGGGCTTCCGGCCGACGATCCGGAACGCATTTTTGAAGCGTTTTTTACAACCAAGCCGCAAGGCACCGGCATGGGGTTGTGCCTCAGCCGGCGCATCATCGAAGCCCATGGCGGGCGTTTGTGTGCCATTTCGAACCGCGGAGCCGGAGCAACGTTTCGATTCACGTTGCCCGTGGAGATGGCCGCCTTGCCCATTCAGTAACAGGCATTCGACGGCGACCGTACGAGCTCTCCAACGAATGTGCCGCTTTGGCTCAGCTGCCAAAGTAGACATGCGAGTTCAGATAGGCCATCTGGCCGTCATTTTCCGCGTGCACGAGTTCTTGATAGACCTGAGCACGCGTCTTTGGCTGCGTAGGCTGGCCATACGGCGGCACCCACCGACCATTGGGTGCCGATGTCTCATTTGACGCTATTTGCGCGCTGTCAGGCGAAGACTGCGCTGGCGATGACGTCTGGGCAAATGCGGACGCACAAGCCGTGGCGGTCACGACGGCGATAGCGAAGACGAGCGGTTTCATTTCATTCCTCCTGCACAAAAGTCGAACTAACGCTCGCATCATCGTCGGTCTCGGCTAAACCGGCTCCGCCATCCGTGTGAACAGTTTTTTAATTAGGACTCCTATTTGGTATCACCTTGCCATCGCATAGAACGTGGGTGCCGACGCCCCCTCAGTGTGCGGTATGGTGCGGTGGCACGTATGGTGTTCGCACTTGCGCCCCCCTTGTTAAGCAACCTGCGACATGCGACATTGGTGCCCGTTCTTCCCAATTGCCGCCATACCAATAGCTTTTGAAAACAAAACCAATAAAGACTTAGAGGCACACGTGTCACATCAGAAATCGACCGAAATTGCTGCACGCTTCGACCGCCTGCCGCCGTCGCGGACCATTTGGACCATGGTGATCCTGATCTCGCTCGGCGGGGTCTTCGAGTACTACGACCTTTTCTTCACTGGTTACGTAGCGCCGGGCATGAGCCAGTCGGGCCTCTTCAAGCCCGAGTCGCTCGGCTTCTTCGCCGGCTTGGCGCCA
>NZ_DATJJF010000132.1:0-17567 GCF_035492435.1 Trinickia sp. | reverse complement strand
GCGGTGCAGACGCTGGTGCCGGCGCAATGGCTTGCACGCTTGCTCGGTCAAGCGGGGTTTCGCAGCGTCGCAGTCGGTGGATTGCTGTCGCTGCCGGGCATGATGTGCACGTGCTGCGCGGCTCCCGTCGTTGTTGGTCTGCGCAAGCGCGAGGCATCGCAGGGGGCCGCCGTGGCATTCTGGCTGGGTAACACGGTGCTCAACCCGGCGACGCTGGTCTTCATGGGCTTTGTACTCGGCTGGCATTGGACTGCGCTGCGTATCGCACTGGGCGTCGTTCTCGTCTTTGGTGGCGGCTGGCTCGTCGACCGGACCGCCTCGGCGGCTGAGCGGGCTACGGCGCGCGCGCGGCTGGAATCGCTGATCAATGAGACGTCCTCGTCCAGCAACGCATTCGGCCAATGGCTCAAGCTGCTTGCGAAGATGACGCTGCGGCTTTTGCCCGAGTACATTGTGCTCGTGCTGCTGCTGGGCGCTGCACGCGCGTGGCTCTTCCCGCATATCGGCTCGGAAGTCGACAACAGCATCGTGTGGATTCTCGCCTTCGCGCTCGCGGGCACGCTATTCGTCATCCCGACGGCGGGTGAGGTGCCGATCGTGCAGGCGATGCTGTCGCTCGGTGTTGCGGCCGGCCCTGCTGCCGCGTTGCTCATGACGCTGCCGCCGATCAGTGCGCCGTCGCTGGCCATGACCGCGCGTTCTTTGGGCGGGCGTGCCATCGCGATCATCGTGCTGATGGTTCTCGCGATCGGCGTGGTGGGCGGCTTGGCTGCGGTTGCCTTGCATTTCTGATTGTCTAAGAGACCACGATGAATTCCTCTTCCACTGCGACAACGGCGGCTGTCCGTCTGACCGAGCTCTCTCACGGCGGCGGTTGCGGCTGCAAGATCGCGCCCGGCGTATTGGCCGAGCTACTGAAGCGGGCGGCGCCGATGCCGGCGTTCTCCAACCTGCTTGTCGGGTCCGAAACGGCCGACGATGCGGCTGTCTATCGTCTCAACGACGAGCAGGCGATTGTTGCTACGACCGATTTTTTCATGCCGATCGTCGACGACCCGTACGACTTCGGCCGCATCGCGGCAACGAATGCGCTCTCCGATATCTACGCAATGGGGGGCAAGCCGCTCTTCGCGCTAGCGATCGTCGGGATGCCCATCAACGTCCTGCCGCACGAGACCATCGCGCGCATTCTCCAGGGTGGGGAGGCCGTCTGCGCCGCGGCGGGCATCCCGGTGGCCGGCGGCCACTCGATCGACTCTGTGGAGCCGATCTATGGGCTTGCGGCGATTGGTGTCGTGCATCCTGAGCGAGTGCTCCGCAACGCCAGTGCGCGCGCGGGCGACGTGCTGGTGCTTGGCAAGCCGCTCGGTGTGGGCGTGCTCTCGGCTGCCCTGAAAAAGGGTCGTCTCGACGCCGGCGGTTATGCGGCGATGATCGATGCCACCACTCGGCTCAACCGGCCAGGCAGCGCACTCGCTGAGCTTTCGGGTGTGCATGCGATGACCGATGTGACCGGCTTCGGCTTGCTCGGACACCTGCTCGAGCTCTGCCGTGGGGCGGGGCTCGCGGCGCGCGTCGATTACTCGGCGCTGCCCTGGCTCGGCTCGGCGCTTGAGCTTGCCCAAGCTGGTTTCGTCACGGGCGCTTCGGGGCGGAATTGGGCGGCTTATGGGGCCGATGTCACGTTGTCGCCGCAGCTGCCGCCGATTGCACAGGCTCTGTTGACTGATCCGCAGACGTCGGGCGGTTTGCTGGTGTCGTGTGCGCCAGCGTGTGTCGACGCAGTGCTCGAATGTTTCCGCACCAATGGGTTTGGCGAGGCCGCTGTGATCGGGGCGATGTCGGAAGGCACGCCCCATGTTGCGGTCGTCTGAAGGCCGCAGTGTTGCGCGCGCAGCTGCGATAACAGGCGCGCAACGGCAGGGCGGCTGTTATCGCAGCTGCCGTTGCAATTGCTGCATCTAGTGCACACATCGAATCCTGAATCAGGTAGAATCTCGCGCTCACCGCTTGAGGGCGACGTCTTTCGGAGTCGCCTTTGAAGTCGGGCAACGTGCGTCCAAGACGCCGTTGCGGTTGCGAGGATGGCGAAATTGGTAGACGCACCAGGTTTAGGTCCTGACGCCAGCAATGGTGTGCGGGTTCGAGTCCCGCTCCTCGCACCATCGATATAACCCAACCGCTCGAGTGCGCGCGTTGCTGTTGCTGCGCGGCACCTCGAACGATTCTTTTCATCGGCGACGGCTTGCTGTTGATATCGCGTGAGTGGGTCTCACTCCGCGCTCGCTCATGCCATGTCGTATCGGTGGATGCGCGTCACACGCAGCGCCTTTCAGCAAGGAGCGAGAGTTGGACGCTATCACCCCCCATCACGCTAGCCCACGAATCCCGCGCACCACTGTGGTGGGGGCGGGCGCCATTGGTGGGCTGATCGCCGCCGCATTGGCGCGCGCCGGTCATGACGTCAGCGTGCTCGCGCGGGGCAAGACGCTCTTGGCCATCCGCGAGCACGGTATCCGCATTGCAGACGGTGACGCTCGAGAGTCCGCGATCACGGTTAAGGCGAGCGATGATGCGGTAATGCTCGGTTCTCAGGATTTCGTCGTCATCACGCTCAAGGCTCAGGCGCTGCCCGCCATTGCCGAGCGCCTTCAGCCTCTCATCGGCGAGCGGACGATCATTGTCAGCGCGATGAACGGTCTGCCATGGTGGTTTCTCGACGGCACGAAAGCACCGCTGGAAGGGCCGCGCATCGAGGCCGTCGATCCCGCCGGGATTGTCTCTCGTGTGCTGCCTGGCGAGCGCGCGCTCGGTTGCGTGGTTCACTTGTCCGCCTCCACGGACGCTCCTGGCTTTGTGAGGCGGGGCCGCGGAAATCGCCTGATCGTGGGTGCGGCGCACCCGGATCATGCGGCAATGGCGCAAGCCTTTGCGTCGACACTGACGAAAGGTGGCTTCGATGTCGAAGCCGTCGACAATATCCGCAACGAGATTTGGGCCAAGCTCTGGGGCAACATGAACATGAACCCGCTGAGCGCGCTGACGGGTTCAACGGCCGACCGCTTGCTCGACGATCCGTTGACGCACGCGCTGGTGCTTCGAATGATGGAAGAGGCGCAGGAAATCGGTACGCGCCTCGGATTGTCGACGGGCATGAGTCCGGCCGATCGCGTGGCTGTCACCCGCGAGCTCGGTGCGTTCAAGACATCGATGCTGCAGGACGTCGAGGCGGGTAGGCCGCTGGAGCTGGACCCGATACTGGGCGTGTTCCCGGAACTCGGTCGCAAGCTCGGCGTGCCGACACCGTTTTGCGACGCTGTGCTTGGCTTGTTACGTCAACGGGCAGCCAATAGCGGTCTTTACGCTGGATAACGGTCGCGACTCTGTCGAGAGTGCATTCGCGGTTCACCCGTGTTTCAACTTTTTTAACGCGCGATTTCCAGCGCGCGACAGAGCGCCGCGATGCCGCCGTTGCGGCGCTCAGGGCGGACGGCGTCGCCGGCGGGCCGGACGACGCGCACGTCCCTCATGCGCCGTACTTTAGACGCGTGAGTTGAGCTGCCTCGCATTCAAGTAGTTTCGCAGCGTCGCGAATGGCGACGTCCAGCGTGATCGGCCCCGGCGCTGGCGAGAAGCAGCCGCAAAAATGCTCTGAGAGCCGCTCGAGGGCGGCTGGATCGATCGCACCCGAAAGCAGCGTCGCCGGGACGCCGGCGTCGCGCGCATGGCTGCACGCAATGAATGGCGCTTTGCCGTAGAGCGTCTGAACGTCCGAGCGGCCTTCCCCCGTAATGAGCCAGTTTGCACCGTCGAGCGCCGCATCGAGCGCGAGATGCCGTGCTACGACTTCGGCGCCCGGTTCGAATTCGCCCCCGAGCATGCGCAACGCGAATCCGAGGCCACCGGCTGAACCCGATCCCGGCAGGTCGCTTGCGCTGCGGCCGAGCGCCGCCTCAAGCTGCGCGGCGAAGCGTTGGAGGACGGCATCGATCGTGGTGACCTGCTCGGCCGCTACGCCTTTTTGAGGGCCGAACACCGCCGTGGCGCCGCGCTCGCCCGTGAGCGGATTGTTGACATCGGACATGCCCAAAAACGACGCTTGCGCGAGCCGTGCGTCGAGCCCTGATGCATCCACACGGGCGAGTTGGGCGAGTTGAGCTGGCGTCGGCTCGAGTTCGCGGCCTTCATTGTCGAGTAGTTTCAGGCCGAGCCCGACGAGGAGGCCTGCGCCGCCGTCGTTGGTGCTGCTGCCGCCGAGCGCGACGAAAAAGCGGCGCACGCCGTCATCGAGAAGCATTCGAATGGCTTCTCCCATGCCGCGCGTGCTGCGCATTTCGACCGGCACGCGCATAGCCACTTCGTCGGTGATGCCGACAATTTCGGCCGATTCCACGATTGCGCTGCCGTCGGGCAGCAGTCCCACCGCGGCGTCTCGGGGAGCGCCTGAGGCGCCGCGAACTCGCACAGTGCGCCGTTCTCCGCCGCGCGCGAGCATGGCATCGAGCGTGCCTTCGCCGCCGTCTGCCATGGGGCACAGCCGAATGACAGCGTCAGGCCGTGCGCGGGTGATGCCAGCAGCGATGGCCTCGGCGACGGCTTGCGCACTCAGCGACCCTTTAAACGAGTCGGGGGCGATGACGACCACCGGCGAGGGCGAGGAATTCGGCATGAATGTCTCCAGAATGGACGGTTATTTGCTGATGATGGTTTTCCCGGTGCGCACGCGCGTCCGGCTTTCTGCGACAGCTTATCAGGTGTCGATCGGTGTTAGCGCTTCAGCGCTTACTCCGATCCCATGCAAAGCGGTCGATCAGTGTTAGCGCTTTAGCGCTTACTCCGATCCCATGCAAAGTTGTTAGCGCCTTAGCGCTTGCTCCGACCCCATGCAAAGCGGCCGATCAGTTGTCGGCCAGAGAGACAGCGATTAACTCCCGTCTTGCGCAAGGCTCGTTGGCTGCTTCAGCATCCGCATCGATCCCCTACAAAGCGCTTAGCACCTTCGCGCCCGTGCTTCGCCTGTCTGGTTAGCACTTGAGCGCTTTCGTCGGTTCTATGTATGTCGCTAAAGCCGCGCAAAGCGCTTGATTCCCTGCTTGCCCGGCCGCCGCAGAGGCGAAAAAATATAGCGACCACACGTGAGCGCTCCGCGACGGCCCTGCCGGTGCGCCGCATGTACCGGCTGCGGCATCCATGCTGGCGCAATCGCCAAGCGGCTGCGCAAAGGCCATAAGGGGTAGCGCGCGCAAATAGTTTGCTAGAATAGCCGATTCTTTCAATCTGAACCGTGCTCCAGGCCGTTGAGGCAGGGTCGCCGCGGCCAGGCGAAAGCAAGCGAAAAAGACGGCGTTTGGCAGCGCCTTTTTCGCCCGCTCTCGCCCGAATAGGCAATTAGGCGGTCAGGTCCGGCGGACGGATGTGCTTTTCGCGGCGGGTAACAAAACGACGCTGCGGGCACGGCGAAGACATCTGACACGCTTGAACAATTTAGGACGATTGAAGCTATGGCTAACGTTGTTGAAAACCTCGGCAAGCTCGAACGCCGCTTGACGATCTCCCTGCCGAAGGAGGCGGTGCAAAAAGAAATCGAATCCCGCATCCGTCAGATCGCGAAAACCGTGCGTATGCCGGGTTTCCGTCCGGGCAAGGTGCCGCTCAAGATGGTGACGGCGCAATATGCAGGGCAGGTCGAGGCAGAGGTGTTGAGCGACAAAGTCGGCCGGGAATTCTTCGACATCAGCCGCGCGGAGAACCTGCGCGTGGCAGGGCAGCCGAGCTTCAGCCCGAAAGAGGGTGCTGACGCGGACTCGTACGCGTTCGACGCGACGTTCGAGGTTTATCCGGAAGTGAAGATGGGCGAACTGTCGACGGCCGAAATCGAGCGTTCGGTGACGACGATCACCGAAGCCGAAATCGACCGCACGCTCGACATCCTTCGCAAGCAGCGCGTGGAATACCACACGCGCGGCGAGGCTGGCGAGCACGGTGACGGCGGCGCAGACACCGCAGCACAAAGCGGCGATCGGGTCACGGTCGACTTCGTCGGCAAGCTCGACGGTGAAGCATTCCAAGGCGGTACGGCAGAGGATTTCGTGTTCGTGCTCGGCGAAGCGCGCATGCTGCCCGAGTTCGAAACGGCGGCCACCGGGCTGAAGGTCGGCGAATCGCGCGAGTTCGACCTCAAGTTCCCGGATGATTATCACGGCAAGGATGTGGCAGGCAAGACGTCGCAGTTCACGATCACGATGAAGAAGGTCGAGTGGCCGTGCTTGCCGCAGATCGACGCTGAATTCGCGAAGTCGCTTGGCATTGAAGACGGCGATCTGGCCAAGATGCGCGCCGATATCAAAGACAACCTGGAGCGCGAAGCCAAGCGTCGTACGCAGGCTATCGTGAAAAACCAGGTGATGGACGCACTGCTGAAGATCGCCGAACTCGACGTGCCGAACGCGCTCATCGAGCAGGATCAGCAGCGTCTCGTCGAAATGGCGCGCCAAGATCTCTTGCAGCGTGGCGTGCCGAACGCGGCAAATGCCCCGATTCCGGCTGAAATGTTCAAGGAGCAGGCGGAGCGCCGCGTGAAGCTGGGCCTCGTGCTCGCCGAGATCGTGCAGGCGAACCAGCTCGAGGCGAAGCCGGAGCAGATCCGCGCTGAGGTCGAGGAATTCGCGAAAAGCTACGAAGACCCGAAGGAAGTGATCCGCTGGTATTATTCGAACAAGCAACGCTTGGCCGAAATGGAGGCTTACGTCGTTGAAAGCAACGTCGTAGAGTTCGTGCTCGGCAAGGCGAAGGTGACGGACAAGGAAGTCGGCTTCGAAGCACTGGCGAGCGCCTCGGCGCAAGCATAAGGCGTCGCCACGCAACGGCGTGCAGGCCGTCGGGGCGACGGCCTCACGCCGTTTTTGCTGGCGCGCTCGGCTTCCGATGTCTGGGCTCGACATCGATGTCCTGTCGCCATCCAAGACCTAATTCCGAAAAGGATCCATTGCATGACCTTTCGCGCTCAAATGCTGGACACGTTGGCCTCGCAGTCGCGGGATCTGGAAGCGCAGGCGCTCGGACTCGTTCCGATCGTCGTCGAAACGAGCGGTCGGGGTGAACGCTCGTACGACATCTATTCGCGCTTGCTGAAGGAGCGCGTCGTTTTCATGGTGGGCGAAGTCAACGACCAGACGGCAAACCTCGTGGTCGCGCAGTTGCTGTTTCTCGAGAGTGAGAATCCTGACAAGGACATCAGTCTCTATATCAACAGCCCGGGCGGCTCGGTTTCGGCGGGAATGGCCATTTACGACACGATGCAGTTCATCAAGCCTGACGTGTCGACGCTTTGCATGGGGCTCGCGGCCAGCATGGGCGCGTTCTTGCTTGCGTCAGGCGCGAAAGGCAAGCGTTTCGCGTTGCCGAACGCGCGTGTCATGATTCATCAGCCGCTTGGCGGCGCACGCGGGCAGGCGTCTGACATCGAAATTCAGGCGCGCGAGATTCTTTACCTCAAGGAGCGGCTTAACCAGTTGCTTTCGCACCATACAGGGCAGCCCGAGGAGCGCATCGCGCGCGATACGGACCGCGACAACTTTATGTCAGGTGAGGACGCTCAAGCATACGGCCTGATTGATCAGGTCTTGCACAAGCGGCCCTGATCTTGCTTAGCAGCCTGGCTTGACCCTTTTTCATATCTTGGTATGAGGGCTGCCCGGCTCAAGCAATGTTATAAATCGTCGATAATAGGTTGGGTGTTGCGGCGGGAGGCCGGCCGAGTGGCTCGTGACCCCAAAATAATAGCGCGGCGAACGGCGCGCCCCGCGTAAGTAGATTCGAGTGTCCGGAGGCTCGTATATCCATGGCGGACAAGAAAGGTTCTAACAGCGAAAAGCTGTTGTATTGCTCGTTTTGCGGCAAGAGCCAGCATGAGGTGAAAAAGCTGATTGCCGGGCCGTCGGTGTTCATCTGTGATGAGTGCATCGACTTGTGCAACGAGATCATCCGCGATGAGGCCGCGGGATCGGGTGCGGATGCTGGCTTGTCGAAGTCCGACCTGCCAAGCCCGCAGGAAATTCGTGAAATCCTCGATCAGTACGTCATTGGTCAGGAGCGCGCGAAGAAGATCCTGGCCGTGGCCGTGTACAACCATTACAAGCGGCTCAAGCATCTCGACAAAAAAGACGACATCGAGCTGTCCAAAAGCAATATTTTGCTGATTGGGCCGACGGGCTCAGGCAAAACGTTGCTTGCGCAGACGCTGGCGCGGCTCTTGAACGTGCCGTTCGTTATTGCCGATGCGACGACGCTGACCGAAGCGGGCTATGTCGGTGAGGACGTCGAGAACATAATTCAGAAGTTGCTGCAGAATTGCAACTACGATGTCGAAAAGGCTCAGCGCGGCATCGTATACATCGATGAAATCGACAAGATCAGCCGCAAGTCGGACAACCCGTCGATCACGCGTGACGTCTCCGGCGAAGGGGTGCAGCAGGCGCTGCTGAAGCTCGTCGAGGGCACGATGGCATCGGTGCCGCCGCAGGGCGGGCGCAAGCACCCCAATCAGGATTTCATCCAAGTCGATACGACGAACATCCTGTTCGTCTGCGGCGGAGCGTTCGACGGTCTGGAAAAAGTCATTACCGACCGGACTGAAAAGACCGGCATCGGTTTTGGTGCAACCGTCAAGAGCAAGCAGGAACGCGACGCGGGTGAGGTGCTGCGCGAGGTTGAGCCCGAAGATCTGATCAAATTCGGGTTGATCCCTGAATTGATCGGCCGCCTGCCGGTTGTGGCGACGCTCGGCAAGCTCGACGAAGCGGCACTCGTCAAGATTCTGGTCGAACCGAAGAACGCGCTTGTGAAGCAATATAACAAGCTCTTTGCGATGGAACGCGTCGAGCTTGAAATCCGGCCGACGGCGCTTCAGGCGGTTGCACGCAAGGCGATCAAGCGCAAGACCGGTGCCCGCGGCCTGCGGTCGATCCTGGAGCAAGCTTTGCTCGACGTCATGTATGAATTGCCGGCCATGAAAGGGGTCAGCAAAGTGATTATTGACGACAACGTGATCGACGCCGACGGCAAGCCCCTCCTGATCTACGAGGAAGCGCCGAAGGTTGCCGGTTCGAATTGATTGACCGGGATCAAGAATATTTTCTTCAGAAGTAGCCGTTCATGGCCAACGTGAACGGCTTTTTTCGTTTATCTTGTGGGTAATACTGACTACCTCGACACGCGCACCCAACTTTTCCCACACGCGAAGGCTTGCAATCGGTTCAGCGGGCCTCAATTATCGAATGTTATGAATCCACTCATGGGGAAATGAAAATGTCAGGAACCCAGCTCCTCCCTTCCGAGCGCACGGCGCTCCCTCTGCTGCCTTTGCGGGACGTCGTCGTGTTCCCGCATATGGTTATCCCGCTGTTCGTGGGGCGGCCGAAGTCGATCAAGGCGCTCGAGGTAGCGATGGAGGGCGGCAAGCACATTATGCTTGTCGCACAAAAGACGGCGGCGAAAGACGAGCCGACCGCAAAGGACATGTACGAAGTAGGGTGTATCGCCAACATCCTGCAGATGCTGAAGCTGCCCGATGGGACCGTAAAAGTACTGGTCGAGGGTTTGCAGCGCGCCAATACCTTGTCGATCGAAGAGCAGGAGACTCAGTTCTCATGTGAGGTCATGCCGCTCGAGCCCGATCACGCCGACAGCGCCGAAACCGAAGCGCTGCGACGCGCGATCGTGTCGCAGTTCGATCAGTATGTGAAGCTGAACAAGAAGATTCCGCCCGAGATTCTCACGTCGCTCGCCGGCATCGATGAAGCGGGCCGGCTGGCCGACACCATTGCCGCGCACTTGCCGCTCAAGCTCGACCAGAAGCAGCATATTCTCGAGATGTTTCCCGTGATCGAGCGGCTCGAGCACCTGCTCGCGCAACTGGAAGCGGAGATCGACATTCTGCAGGTCGAAAAGCGCATCCGTGGACGCGTCAAGCGTCAAATGGAAAAGAGCCAGCGCGAGTACTACCTGAACGAGCAAGTCAAGGCGATTCAGAAGGAGCTTGGCGAGGGCGAGGAGGGTGCCGACCTCGAAGAGCTCGAGAAGCGCATCGAAGCGGCGCGCATGCCGAAGGAAGCGAAAAAGAAGGCTGACGCTGAGCTCAAGAAGCTGAAGCTGATGTCGCCGATGTCGGCCGAAGCGACGGTGGTGCGCAACTACATCGATACGCTGATCGGATTGCCATGGCGCAAGAAGAGCAAGGTCAACAACGATCTGACCAATGCTGAAAAGGTGCTCGACGAGGATCACTTCGGGCTAGAGAAGGTCAAGGAACGCATTCTCGAGTACCTTGCGGTGCAGCAACGCGTCGACAAGGTGAAAGCGCCGATTCTTTGCCTGGTTGGCCCTCCGGGGGTCGGCAAGACGTCGCTCGGCCAGTCGATCGCGCGCGCAACGAACCGCAAGTTCGTGCGCATGGCGTTGGGCGGCGTGCGCGACGAGGCGGAAATTCGCGGCCATCGCCGCACTTACATCGGTTCGATGCCGGGCAAGATTCTGCAAAGCTTGACCAAGGTTGGCGTGCGCAATCCGCTCTTCTTGCTCGATGAAGTCGACAAGATGGGTATGGATTTCCGCGGCGATCCTTCATCAGCGCTGCTGGAAGTGCTCGATCCGGAGCAGAACCACACGTTCGCCGATCACTACGTCGAGGTCGACTTTGACCTCTCGGACGTGATGTTCGTCGCGACGTCGAACTCGCTCAACATTCCGCCGCCGCTGCTCGATCGGATGGAAGTGATTCGTTTATCCGGTTACACGGAAGACGAAAAGGTCAGCATTGCCCAGCGCTACCTGTTGCCGAAACAGAAGCGCAACAACGGTCTGAAGGACGATGAGATCGAGGTTGCCGAGGAGGCGATCCGCGACATCATTCGCTACTACACGCGCGAAGCCGGCGTGCGCTCGCTCGAGCGTGAAATCTCGAAGATCTGCCGCAAGGTCGTGAAGATGCTCTTGCTGAAGAAGGCCGACGGCGCGGTCAAGGTTGAGAGCGAGAACCTCGACACGTTCCTTGGCGTTCGCAAGTTCGATTTCGGTCTCGCGGCGAAGCAGAACCAGACCGGGCAGGTGACGGGTCTGGCCTGGACGGAAGTCGGCGGCGATCTGCTGACGATCGAAGCGGCCGTGATGCCTGGCAAAGGCAACGTGATCCGCACCGGTTCGCTTGGCGACGTGATGAAGGAGTCCGTAGAAGCGGCGCGCTCCGTGGTGCGCTCACGCTCGCGCCGGCTCGGCGTCAAGGACGAGGCGTTCGAAAAGCGGGACATCCACATTCACGTGCCCGAGGGCGCGACGCCGAAAGATGGCCCTTCGGCCGGCATTGCGATGACGACGGCGCTCGTGTCTGTACTGACAGGCATTCCGGTGCGCGCCGATGTGGCGATGACGGGCGAGATCACGCTGCGCGGCGAAGTGCTGCCGATCGGCGGATTGAAGGAGAAGCTGCTTGCGGCTCACCGTGGCGGCATCAAGCTTGTGCTGATCCCGGAAGAGAACGTCAAGGACTTGACCGAAATCCCTGACAACGTCAAAAACGCAATCGAAATCGTCCCGGTGCGGTGGATCGACAAGGTGCTCGAGCTCGCGCTCGAGCGCATGCCCGAGTCGCTGCCGGAGGAAGAGCCGAAAGAAGCGCCTGTCGCAGAGGCGGCCAAGGAGCCGGCAACGACGGAGTTCGTCAAGCATTGAGCGTGTTTCGGCGTTCGATTTGTGAACACCTTAACGCTTGAGAGCTTGATAGCGAAGCCCGCGGGGAGTTACCACCCGCGGGCTTTTTTGTCTTTTGCTTGAAAGAAATTTCCTTTTTAGGCTGTGCGTATGGCGAGCCCTGGCGGCTCGGCTCACGCGACGGTGCGTGGCCCTGCGGTGCGAATAACGGCGGCGAATAGCGGCAGTTCGCCTACAAAAACCACGGTTGACAGCGATGTTTCGGATCATTGTAATGAGCGGACTCAGCTTCGCGCTGTGCCACGCCGCGCCTCTCCGGCGCGTCAAGATGCTCAACATCCATGCTCAGGGGATCGCATGAACAAGACGGAACTGATCGACCACATCGCACAGCAGGCGGACTTGTCGAAAGCGGCAGCGGGGCGCGCTCTCGATGCGGTGATTGGCGGCGTCAAGAGCACGTTGAAAAAAGGCGACTCGGTCACTTTGGTCGGCTTCGGTACATTCGTGGTCGGGAAGCGGATGGCCCGCACCGGGCGCAATCCCCGCACGGGCGCAGAGATCAAAATCGCTGCAGCGAAAATTCCGCGATTTAAGCCTGGCAAAGCGCTAAAAGATGCGCTAAACTAGCGGACTTGCTGAACGAGCAAAGCGATTCATGAATGTTCGTCAGCAAACCACCTGCAAGCCCGGCTGTCATGCGGAAAAAAGTCACCACGATTGGGTGTGTTGACTTAGCGTAGTGAATAGCTCGGGTAGTGCGAACGGGTGCTTAGCTCAGTTGGTAGAGCGGCGCCCTTACAAGGCGTAGGTCGGGAGTTCGAGCCTCTCAGCACCCACCATTCCGTTCGCAAGGGCCAAGGTCGGTTAAAAAGCTTGGTGCAGTATCCTGAAACCCGCATGGCTAATGGCTTTGCGGGTTTTTTGTTGTTCAATGAACGTGATGCCGCCCAGCGTAAGCATCTGAGCTTGTATTGCGGGTGATCGCTTCGATCGGTCGGTCGAATGCGTTTGCGGGCCATGACGTGCCCGCCACGCATCCGTGCCGCAGGAAGTGACGTCTCTTAAGCAGCCATGGGCGCCCGTCTGCTGAGCCGGCGAGCTGCACCGGCTGCGGGTCACGCGTATTTGCGGCGCTTATTCCGCGCTGGTGGAGGCTAGTTGATCAAGCTGCCGGCAATACGAAGACATCGGCGGCATCGAGCAGGCCCTGCGCACGACTCTTGAGGATCTTCGCGGCCGCGGTTGATTGCTGCACGAGCGTCACGTTCTGCTGCGTATTGCGCTCGAGCGTCTCGATTACGTCACGCACTTCCCCGATCTGGAGCGCCTGAGAGCGGCAAGCCTCATGAATCGCTTCCATGATGTCCGTGACGCGGCGCGACGCTTCCACGACGTTCGAAATTGTCGCGCCCGCTGCGTTCACCTGCGTGCCTCCCTCCTCAATCCGAGCGCTGCTTGCGGCAATCAGCTCCCTGATTTCTTTCGCGGCCGTCGCGCTTCGTTGCGCGAGCACGCGCACTTCCCCCGCAACGACGGCGAAGCCTCGGCCCTGCGCCCCGGCGCGCGCTGCTTCGACGGCGGCATTGAGGGAGAGCAGGTTGGTCTGAAACGCAATCGAATCGATGACGGCGATGATGTCCTCGATCCGGGTTGACGATGCGCCGATTGCACGCATGGTGTCGACAACGCGACCCACTGCCGTCCCGCCTTGGGCCGAGGTCTCCGATGCTTGCTTCGCAAGGTCGTCGGCATTGCCGGCGCTTTGTGCGTTGGCTGCGACGCTGGCATCGAACTGCCCGAGCGCACCGCTAGCCTGCTCGAGTGCGCTCGCTTGCTGCTCGGTACGGGCACTGAGGTCTTCATTCCCGCGCGCGATTTGCTCGGTGGTCGCGGCGACGCTTTGCGCGGCGTTACGCATCTCTGTGACAATCTCGGCGAGCCGCTGCTGCATGCGGGCCATTGACGCCATGACGCTCGAGGTATCGCCCGTGCGCAAGCGGATGGGCATCGCAAGGTTGCCCGCTCGAATCGATTCCGCCACTTCGGCAACTTCACCGGGTTCCGCCCCAAGCGCTTTCGTGATGTGCCGCACGAGGAGGTAGACGATGATGCCGCCAAACACGCATGCCAGCACCGTCAGCGCGCTCATCAACAGCTTGAAGTCCGTGCTGATCTTGCGCGCCTCGGCCGCCTCTTGTTGGCTCAATTGTTCCTGGAAGTCGATGAGCGCGTTGATGCCGGCAAGCCACTCGACAAGCGCCGGGCGGGCTTGATCCAGGAGAAGCTTGCGTGCGCCCTGTACGTCGCTCGCTTGCTGCAGCGCGATGACCTGATCGATCAATGGGGTAGCGCGTACCTGCGCGGCCTTTACGCGTGCGTAGATGTCCCGTTCCTGTGGCGTGATGTCGGTGCGCTCGGCGTAGATGGCGGCGAGCGGCGTCGCCGATTCGCTGTATTGTTGCGCCAGATCCCTGATGTGCTCGATCACGGAGGGCAACTCTTCGGGGGGCACGAGCGTCACATCGCGAATGGCGATCGAGCGGTCATGCACACTGCCGCGAAAATTGATCGCATATCGCTCCTTCACGCCGTTGACGTCGATTACGTCGTCGAGCCGCGCTCGAACAGTTTCCACTTGGCCAATTGCAATCGCCGTCAATGCGACGAGTGTCGCCAATAGAATGCCAAGCCCCGCAATCAAACGCGTTGCAATCGTCAACCTTTGTCTATTCAAATTCATTTATAACTCCGCCCAGTCACCAATGTTATTTCGTGGTAGGACCGCGTCGAGGAAGCCGGCAGGTGTCGCCGTAGGTGCCGAAAGGAACTTCCTCTCAAGCCATGGCGCCGTGGCAGTGATGGGCAATCGAATTATAGCGGCGCCGCCTTCTGGCAGGTTGCGGATGCCGCCTGTATGATCCCTTTGAGTCGCACACTGGAGCGGATTTTGACAATAACGAACTCTAGATCATGCAGGGTTCCACAAAACGCTTGCAATTATTTGGTGGGGTAAATGAAAGTAAATTCCAAGGCGCCGCAATCGGCAATCCCGTTCATTTGGATCACGGCAACATTCATGATCAATATGATGGGCACAACTTTGCCGACGCCTATTTACAGGTATTACCAGTTGCAATACGGATTTACGGCACCGATGGTCACCGTCATCTATGCAAGCTACGCCTTGGGCGTGCTCGCTGCGCTGCTGACGGTCGGAAACTGGTCTGATCAGCTCGGGCGCAGGCGCATGCTGTTTGCAGGCCTATGCGCGTCGGCCTTGTCGGCCATCGCGTTCATCGAGAGCGGCGGGTTGGCCGGGTTGCTGCTGGCTCGGCTACTTTCAGGGATCTCGGCGGGCATCTTTACCGGCACGGCGACGGTTACCGTCATCGAGCTAGCGCCCCCCGCCTGGCGCAGTCAGGCGACGCTGGCTGCGGCCGCTTCGAACATGCTGGGACTTGGCTGCGGACCATTGTTAAGCGGGGTATTGGTCCAAACGCTGCCAGATCCGATGCTGACGCCGTATGTCGTACACCTTGGATTGCTTTGCTTTGCCGTAGCGGGTGTTTGGTTTGCGCCTGAAACGGCCGCGCGGCCCGATCGAGTGAATCTGCGCTTTCAGCGCATTTCGCTGCCGCAGCAAGTGCGCGACGCGTTTGTGCCTGCCGCGCTCACAGGCTTCGCGGGCTTCGTCGTCGTCGGTTTCTTTGCGGCCGTCGCGCCGCAGTTGATTGGAGCAGAGTTGGGGTATCGCAACGCCGTCGTGATCGGTGCTCTCGTGTTCCTGGTTTTCGCGTGCTCCGGTGTCGGACAGGTGATGCAAGGGCGCCTGCCCGATCGGTGGCGGCAGCCAGTGGGCTGTATCGCGCTGATGGCGGGACTTATCGCTATCGCGGCCTGCGCCGCCGAGCGTTCGCTCAGTGCGCTGCTCATCGGTACGGTGCTGGCCGGCGTGGGGCAGGGCATCGGCCTTCGCGCGAGTCTCGCAGAACTTGCCGCCAACAGTCCGGCAAATCGGCGCGCTGAAGTCACATCGAGCTTTTTTGTCGTTCTGTACGTGGCGATCTCGCTGCCGGTCATCGGTCTCGGGCTGGTCGTCCAGCGCTTGGGCATCGAGCGAGCGACTTTAATCTTTGCCGTAGTGACGACCGTCATTGTGTTTAGCGCGTTGGTGTTGCTTGTTCGACGGGGGAGTGGCCGGCCCGCTTGTGCTTGAACCGGCTGTCGCTATCGTCGCCGGCCCGCGCGCCCGGTGCGCTTCGTCTGTTTTTTGAGTTCGCGGGCCGGAGCGCACCCGCGAACTTGCTGCAATGGCTGCCGATCCTGGCTGGCCGTGTGCCGAGGCCGGCGCCTCCTGCTTTCTTGTCTCGGCGACTCGATTGACGATGCCCGCGCATGCACAGGAGACGCGAAACGCGCGAAGCTCAACGCCAAACGCCGCCTCGGCGTCGGGCGCCTCAAACCAGCGTGAGCTTCACGTCGATGTTGTTGCGTGTCGCGTTCGAATACGGGCATACGTAATGCGCTTTATCGATCAGCGCCTGCGCTTGTGCGCGATCCATGCCGGGCAGCGATATCTTCAGCTCCACTTCGATGCCGAAGCCGCTCGGGAGCGGACCGATACCGACGTTGGCGTCGATCGAAGCGTCCGCCGGCATCGCAATCTTCTCGCGGGACGCGACGAACTTCATGGCGCCGATGAAACAGGCACTGTAGCCCGCCGCGAACAATTGCTCGGGATTGGTACCGTCGCCGCCGGCGCCGCCAAGTTCACGAGGTGTCGTCAGCTTCAGGTCGAGATTGCTTTCGGGCACGACGGAACGGCCGTCGCGGCCGCCGGTGGTATGAGCATGAGCGCGATAGAGAACCTTTTCAAGCGACATGACATCTTCTCCTTTGAAAAAGTGTTGACGACCCCAATATCTACCCCGCCCGCTACGGGTAGATGCATACCAAAAGAGACACAATAGTGCAGCGGCGATCGAGCGTGGGCACGAATCGATGTTCGAGGTGCTCCCACGCACCGGCGCTGTTGTGCACCGCCCCTTTCTCAATCCTTCCTCCACCCTCAGATCTCATATGAAACTTCTTCGCTATGGGCCGAAAGGCCAGGAAAAACCGGGACTGCTCGATGCCGACGGCCAAATCCGCGACTTGTCGGAGCATGTCGACGACATTGCCGGCGACGTCTTGTCTGATGTCAGCCTTGCGCGCCTGCGCGGGCTTGATCCGGCATCGTTGCCGCTGGTGGCTGTGCAGCCGCGCATCGGTGCGTGCGTCGGCCGTGTCGGCAAGATGGTCGCAATCGGCCTCAACTACGTCGATCATGCTGAGGAAGCGGGCATGCCGATTCCGAAGGAGCCGGTCGTTTTCAACAAGTGGACGAGCGCAATTGTTGGGCCGAACGACGACGTTGAAATTCCGCGCGGCTCGACGAAGACCGATTGGGAAGTCGAACTGGGTGTGGTCATCGGGCGGCCCTGCAAAAATGTGGACGAGGCGAACGCGCTCGATTATGTCGCCGGCTACTGTATCGTCAACGACGTATCGGAGCGCGCGTGGCAGCTCGAGCGAAGCGGCGGCCAGTGGGACAAGGGCAAGGGATTCGACACGTTCGGGCCGACCGGACCTTGGCTTGTCACGCGCGATGAGATCGCGGACCCGCAAAATCTCGACCTTTGGCTCGAGGTCGATGGTCGACGCTATCAAAACGGCAATACGCGGACGATGATTTTTTCAGTCGCGAAGCTGGTCGCGTACCTGTCCGAATGCATGAGCTTGCAGCCGGGCGACATCATCGCGACCGGCACGCCGCCCGGGGTCGGCCTGGGTATGAAGCCCGAGCCGGTTTATCTGAAGGC